>DATFFA010000211.1:0-7913 GCA_035250605.1 Variovorax sp.
GCGAGGGCGACCTGGGCAACGATCTCGGCGCTTCCCACCTGGCGCAGCAAGCCGTCGCGGCCCGTCATGCAGAAGCGGCATCCGACGGCGCACCCGACTTGCGACGAGACGCAAAGGCCGTCCCGCGGCAGCAGCACGCTCTCCACCATCTGGCCGTCCGCGAGGGCGATCAGCAGCCGCTCGGAACCATCGGCACCGGGATGGACCGCGTGGATGTGCGCCAGGCCCGCCAGCTCGGCTTCGATGGAGGGCAGGGCGGCCAGCAGGGATGACGGAAAGAAGCTGTCCGGCCGGCGCTTTCCGCTGTTGCGGGGGAGCGCATGGGACCAGAGCCGCAAGATGCGGTGCTCGTGGCTGGGCCCTGCTCCGGCTTCCCGTAGTCGGCGTTTGATTTCCTGGATTCGCATGCGCTGCCTTTTTGGACACGCGAGTGTCGCACCCGGGCAGGGGCACTGCCTCGCACACCTGCCCGGCAGCATCCGCCAGGCAAATCGGCGGCGTCCGACACATGCCGTGCGCTCGACGGGAAATGCTGCCTGCATCCACAGCGTCTGCAAGGGAGCCGCCATGATCCTGAAACCGACATCGGGCCGACGCGCCGCGGCGCTCGCGGTGATGGCCTGCATGCTGTCCAGCTGCGCGATCGCCCCGACGCCGCGCGAGCGGCCGGCGCAAGGGGCCGCTTCGGCGCCGGGTGCATCGCGTGAGGTCTCGCCGCCATCGAGCGCACCGTCGCCGGCTCCGAAGCCATCCGCGGCCGGCAAGACCGGCCTCGACCGCAGCGGCGGCAAGCAGGTGGGAAAGGCCTCCTTCTATGCTGACAAATTCACCGGCCGCAAGATGGCGGACGGCACCCGCATGAACCCGCGGGACGACAACGCGGCCAGCAAGACACTGCCCCTCGGGACCACCGCAAGGGTGACCAACCTGGACACCGGGCGCAGCGCGGTGGTCACCATCCAGGATCGCGGCCCGTTCGTGAAGGGGCGCATCGTCGATCTCTCGCCCGCCACGGCACGCGAGATCGGTCTTTCGAGAGAAGACGGACTGGCGCAGGTCGAGGTCACGCCCTTGTCGATACCGCAGCCTGATGGCACGAAGGGCGGCGGCGCGGCGACACGATGACGTGCGGCGCCCTTGGGGTGATCAGGGTGAAGGTCCGAGACGAGGCGAAAGCGCCTCGAGCGACTCGTCGGTGCGCAGAGGCGATCCGTCCGCAAAAATGAGGCGGCGCATCTGCGCTGCGATCGACGCGCCGAGCGCCTGCGCCCCCTCGGCGCCGGCGTCCATCGGATGGCCGAACGTGACCTTGGCGACCAGATCGCGGTAGCGCGGTAGCGTCACCTGCAGCGCGGCAGCGAGCTTTTCCTTGTTGCGCGCCGTGCGGCGCAACAGCGTGAGCGGATGCCTCTGTGCATCCGGGGAGATGACATGGCTCACGAGCGCGGGCACGAAGCGCGTTCGGGGCGCCAGCCGGGCGAACAAGGCATAGCTGCCGGACCAGCTCTGCAACGACGCCGCTGCCCGCTGGGGGCCAAAGGCGGCGGGGTCGGGCTCGATCTCTCCGGCCGGGAAGGTCAGCAGGGCGCCACCTTCCTGCAAGTGCCTGGCGGCAGTTCGTATGACCGCCATGCGCCCGCTTTCTTCATCCGGCAGGAAGATCAACTGCCGCGCGACGTTGGGCAAGGCGCGAAGGAAGGGGCGATCGGAGGCGATCACGCGAAGGTCGGGGCGGCAGGCGAGACTCGTGAAGAGCGCAACCGTGTCCGTCATGCCGGGATGGTTGGCCAGGATGATCACGGGCCCTTGCGGCGGAACGTATTCCAGGCCGGAGGTGACGATGCCGGCGGTCATGCGGCTCATCAGCCACGCGCTGCCCTGCGCAAGACCCTGTTCGCCGACACGGGTGTCGAACTCGTGCGCAGTCCGGGCGAAGCGGCGGGCTGCAGGTCGAAACAAGCGGGACAGAGGCGTCCCGCGCAGGCGCAACAGACCTGCCGAATCGAGCAGGTCGACGATGTTGAGTTCGGTCAGTGTCTCGACCGATGGCGACGCGGAGACGGTCATTTGCCGGTGGGGGATGGGTCCGGAACAGCCCGGGTGGGCATCCATTCTTGCAGGGCTCGCGCAATGCTGGGAAGTCGTCCGACAGGGCTGGTCCCGCTTTGCGAGCTTCGCGGCAATGGCAGGCGGTGGATCGAACTCGACCCACGGCCTGCCGGATGTCCTACGTTCAAACAGCAAGCAGGACTGTCGCCCCTGCCGTCTCCGTGGAGCAAGAAGGAAGCAGGAAGCGCACACCGATTGCGCCAAGGAGTTCAGTCATGCGTTACGGGCCGGTTGTTCTCATCTGCTCATCCCTTCTTTGCTTCGCTGCGCAAGCACAGGCGCCGGCGAAGGCGCCGGCCGGCAGTACGGCGCAATGCAAGGACGGAACCTATTCGAAAGCCGCCAAGAGGTCCGATGCATGCGCCGGGCATCGGGGCGTCAAGACGTGGTATGGACCAGCGGCAGTGCAGACCCAGTCTCCCGCGGTGACCGCGACCGGCGCTGCGCCTGCGACGGGCGAGCCGTCCAGGACCCCGGCGACACCGGAAAACCCGGTAAAGCCCGCGCAACCAGAGACGCAGAAAAAATAGCGAGCCCACAGATACAGCGCTTTGACTTGACTGCATCCCCAGCGCCTTCCGCGATGCGTTGGCATGCCACCCCATGAGCCGCCTCAGCGATGCCTGGCGCCGCGTGCGGCATGCCGCGATCGCGACGCCGGGCCTGCGCGTCATCCTGCTCGCCATCCGCAACTACGTCCTGCACCAGAGCGCCAACCAGGCCGGGAGCCTCGCGTTCTCATGGGTGCTGGCCATGTTTCCGCTGTTGATCCTGCTGTCCGCCGCCGCCGGCTTCATGGGGCAGCCTGGCGACGCCGCGGCGCTGGCCCATCGCGTGATGGACTACGCGCCGCAGGTGGTGCGCGACGCGGTACAGCCGGTCATCGACCAGGTGCTGGCCCAGCGCAACCAGGCGCTGCTGACCATCGGCGTGGTGATGACGCTTTGGACCGCTTCGTCGGGCATGCAGGGCGTGCGCACGGCGCTCAATCGCTCCTACGGCATCCAGCGTGGCTTGCCGTTCTGGAAGGCACGCATCAAGGTCACGCTGTTCACGACGATCGTGGGCACCGGCATCCTGGCAGCGTTCAGCTCGGTGATCATCATGCCGTACCTGTGGCAGCTGCTGGCGGGGCAAGAGGCCCCTTGGCTTCGCAACAGCGTGCGCTACGGCTCGGCCTTCCTGGTGCTGACGATGCTGTACGCGCTGCTCTACGGCTGGCTGCCCGACATTCGCCAGCGGCTGCGCACGGTGATGCCCGGCGCGTTGATGGGTGCGGCATTGTGGGTGGCGGCTGCCGCCACTCTCTCGTACACGCTGCGTACCGCCGGCAAACTGGCATTGCTGTACGGCAGCTTCGCCGGTGTGGTCGCGACGCTGGTCTTTCTGTACATCAGCGCGACCACGCTGATCTTCGGCGCCGAGATCAACGCGGTGTTGCGCGAAAAAGAAGAGGGGGAGGACGCGATGCATGCTTCCACGCGTCATACCAACATGTAGGCAGGCGCCGTCACGCCGCAGCGCTCGCACCCTTCAACCCGATCAGGCAATAGACCCTGTGCGTTTCGTCGACGCGAGCGGAACTTAAGTTCTCCATTTAACCCAAGGAGACTTTCAATGGCTGAACGGAACGAACCCAAAGACAAGGCAACCGCGACCGGGGTCGGCGCCGCTGTGGGCGGTGTCGCCGGTGGTGTGGCGGGAGGCGCGGCCGCAGGAGCGGCGGTCGGCGGCATGACCGGTCCGGTGGGCGCCGCCGTCGGGGCGGCAGTTGGAGCGGTGGCCGGTGCCGTTGCCGGCCGAGCGGTCAAGGCAGACCCGGCCGAAGAGGACGCCTACTGGCGCGACAACTACACCGGGCGTCCCTACGTCGAGAGCGGGTCGACCTATGACGACTATTCCCCGGCATACCGCTATGGCGTCGACGCCTATACGCGCTATCCCGGCCGCAGGTTCGACGACGTGGAGTCCGAACTGGGCCGGGACTGGGGAACCGCCCGAGGCCGCTCTTCGCTCGAATGGGAGCGTGCCAAGCACGCGTCGCGCGATGCGTGGCAGCGCCTGAGCGACAAGGTCGAGCGCGCGGTCCCCGGCGACTCGGACCGCGACGGTCGCTGAGTACGGGAGGACCTCTGACCGCACGGGGCGTGCGGTCGGCGGCGCCCGGGTGGGCGCCGCGGCACCCGGCCACGGAGGTCATGGCTGCGGGTGCCTTGTCTTCGCCTTCAATGAACCGTGGCCGATTCGATCGTCGCCCAGACATCCACCTTGGCTTTTGCCAGCATGCGCAAGCGGTCGCGCACCTCCCTGGAGCGGCTTCGTCCACTCCCGAGAGAGATCCTGCCCTTGAACTCGTTCTTCTTGACGAGATCGGCGTGACCGAAGACGTGGCCGCCCGCCCTTTGGACCTTGATCGCAATGTCGACGTCGCGGTAGACGATCGCATCCGAGGAGGAGGCTTGTTGCATATCTCACCTCCGTTGCGCCGCGCGATGCGCATCGAATGTTGCGTTCAGCTTGGCTTTCCACCAGGAGCCGCGTGCAGGCTGCACTGAGGGATCGTCGCCGGGGAGAGAAAACCTGGCCAGTTCTTCACGGCCTTTTTCCGTGATCGCCAGCACCTGGGCCGCATCGGTCGTGCCCGGGAACGAGAGCGCATCCGAAGGTGCGGGCGTGAGCGCGATCACCAAACCCGCAGCGCGCAGAACCTTGATCTTGTCGATCTCCGCTGGCGTGCGGAAGGTGGCGGGCAAGGGGGAACCGGCAATCTGTCTGAGCATGTCCATGGCCATTTGGGTCCTCCTTTCACGATGACCAAAGAGAGCGACAGAGAAATAACGCCTGCAGGCTCCCGCATCAAGAGGCCCGAAACCGAGGGACAAAAATGTAGCGTTTTGTTGCGTTCAGGCGCTCTTGCCGGCGGGGGCGCCCTGAAGGAAGGCTTCCTCCAGCGCAGCAAGGTTCAGCTGCCCCCGCACGCCGATCGCCACCACAGCCGCCCCGTCCGCCGGCACCTCGGCCTTGCGCAGCGTGCCATGGCGGCCCGCGAACTGGATCTCCGACCATTCGGCTTCGCCGGTTCGCACGAGGCCCTTGAGTCGCAGCAGCCCGACGGGCGTGTCCCGCAGCCAGGCGCGCAGGGCCCCCGCGTCGAAGGTCTGCAGGGGCCGGCAGGACCAGCTGTCGAACAGCTCGCCGTGATGGTGGTGCGCGCCGTGCGCGTGATCCTCGTGACCGCAGCCCGCGTGCGCGCAGCCGCGTCCCTCGCGCGCATCCGCCAAGGACAGTCCCTCGCGCAGCACCTTGGGCAGCTCCGCCTGCGAGGTCTCGTACTGCGGCGTCCGCCCCGCAACCGCCGTCACCCATTCGCGCACGCGCGCCAAGTCCTCCGCCGTCACGCCATCGACCTTGTTGATGACCACCAGATCCGCAGCCCTCAGCTGCCGCTCCAGCGTATCCGCCAGCAGCGGATCTCGCGCCTGCCCCATCACCGCTGCCGCGTCGACCAGCACGATCACTCCCTCCAGCCCCAGCTCGGGCGCTGCCATCCCCATCTGCGCGATGCGCCAAGGGTCCGACACCCCGCTGGCCTCGATCACCACCGCATCGAAGCGCGTCCCCGACTCCAGCACCTGGATCAACGCCCGAGAAAGGTCGTCCCCGATCTGGCAGCACACGCACCCATTGGTCAACGCGATGGTGTCGCCGCTCGTGCCGGCGATCAGCGCCGCATCGATGTTGAGCGCGCCGAAGTCGTTGACCAGCACCGCGATGCGCTGCCCCTCGGCCTCCCGCAGCCAGCGGTTGACCAGCGTGGTTTTTCCGGCGCCCAGAAAGCCGCCGATGACAGTGAGCGGCAGCCGCTGCTTCACTTCAACCCCGCCGCGCCTCGAACACCCGGCCCGACAGCACCGTGCCCCACACGCGAACATCCTTGAGCTTCATCGGATCGACCGCCAGCGGGTCCTCCTCCAGCACGCAGAAGTCCGCCCGCTTGCCGCATTCGATGCTGCCGATCTCCTGGTCCAGCTTCAGCGTCCAGGCCGCGCCGAGGGTGATGGCGCGCAGCGCCTGCGGCACGCTGATGCGCTCGGCCGCGCCGAGCAGGCGCCCCTTGGGCGTCACGCGGTTGACCGCGCACCAGGCCGTGAAAAGCGGCCCCAGGGGCGTCACCGGCGCATCGGAATGGATGGCCAGCGGCACGCCGGCCGCCAGTGCGCTGCCGCAGGCATCGAGGCGGTTGGCGCGGTCGGGGCCCATGGTCATCTCGTAGTGCTGGTCGCCCCAGTACCAGATGTGATTGGCGAACAGGTTGGCGCTCAAGCCCAGCGCAGCCATCCGGCGGAACAGCGGCGCATCGATCATCTGCCCGTGCTGCAGCGTGTGGCGGTGGTCGGGCCGCGGCGCGCGGGCCAGCACGCGCTCGATGGCGTCGATGGCCGCCTCGCTGGCCTCGTCGCCGTTGGTGTGGGTGTGGATGGTGAGGCCGGCGCGGTGGTACGCCTCGAAGTCGGCCTCGTACTGCGCCGGCGCCGTCACCCAGATGCCGTTGGGCGCGCCGTTGAAGTGGCCGGGCCAGCGCAGCCGCGCCGAGAAGCCCTGGATCGAGCCGTCGAGCATCATCTTCACCAGGCCGTAGCGCAGGCGATCGGTGTTGCGCGGCACGAGGCTCTTCACATGCTCGGCACCGGCCGGCGCGCCGTGCGTGCCGTGAAAGGCCTGGAAGGCGGGCAGGATGCGCACGGCGTAGCCTTCGTCGCCGGTCACGGTCTCGAGCACGCGGCAGTCTTGCTCGGTGAGCTTGTTGACCAGGTCGGTGGCGGTGGTCACGCCCTGCATGCAGGCCAGCCGGCCGAAGGAGCGCACGCCGTCTTCGGTCATCGGCGCCAGGAGGCCCGCATTGCCGATCTTGCGCAGCACCAGGAACATCGCGGCGGGCTCCTGCAGCTCGCCGGTGGGTTCGCCTGCGGTGTCGCCGCCGGCGAACTTGACCACGCCCTCGACCTCGTTGTCGCGGGTGATCTCGGCCAGCCGCAGCATGGCGCTGTTGACGTTCATCAGGTGGCCGTTGGCATGGCCGATCACGATCGGGCGGGTGCTGCTCGCGCGGTCGACGTGCGCGACCGTCATGCGCTCGCCGCCGAAGTAGATGGGGTCGAAGCCCCATGCGATCAGGGGCTCGCTCTCGGGCCGTCCCGCAGCCTTCATCTGCGCATCGACCTCGGCCAGGCGCGCCACCACCGACTCCATCGAGCGCAGGCCGCTCCAGACCTTGCCTTCGGGGTCGCGGCGGTCGAACCAGCCCAGGTACGTCCAGTCCCACATGCTGCCTTCCTTCAGGTGGCAGTGGCCCTCGACCAGGCCGGGCATCAGCACCTTGTCGGCGAAGCGTTCGTCGAGCGCGAAGGCGCCCCAGGCCTGCATGTCCTCCAGCGTGCCGACCGCCAGCACCCGGCCATCGCGCACGGCCACGTGGGTGGCTTCGGGCTGCATCGGGTTCATGGTGATGATCTTGCGGGCGGGGTAGACGGTGGTCGCGCTCATGAATGAAGTGTGGAGTGGATGAGAGGGATCGGCGAACGGTACGCCGGTTTCAGGCCGGCTGCAGGTGCAGCGGCGGCTGGGGCCGGCCCTGCACGATCTCGACGCGCCGGCAGCGCACCCAATGGTCCGGCGCCACCTCGCGCAGCGGCGGCAACTCGGCCTTGCAGGCCGGCTCGGCCACCGGACAGCGGCCGGCGAAGCGGCAGCCCGCAGGCGGATCGATGGGGCTGGGCGGGTCGCCCGTGAGCTTGATGCGCTGC
>DATFFA010000212.1:0-4328 GCA_035250605.1 Variovorax sp.
GTGCTCGGGCGGCAGCGCGGCCGAGGCCGAGCGGCAGAAGCGGATGCCCGCGGTCTGCGCCGGCGGCGGCTTGCCGCCTTCCAGCAGGTAGGAAATCATGGTCGGCACCACGTTGATCCAGCTGCACCGCGCCTGCGCCGCTTGTTCCCAAAAGCGCCCGGCCGAGAACTTCGGCGGCATCGCCAGGCTGCCGCCGTGCGCCAGCGGCGCCAGCATGGTCACGGCGAAAGCGTTGATGTGATAAAGCGGCAGCACCGCGAGCACGCGGTCCGCCGGGCCCAGCCCGTGCTCGGCGCTGATGGCATGCGCATTGGCCGCGAGGTTGCGCTGGCTCAGCATCACGCCCTTGGGCATCCCGGTCGTGCCCGAGGTGTACATCAGCAGGGCAGGGTCCTCGGGCGCGGGAGGCGGCGTGTCCGCGCTGGCGGGCGCGTCGGCCTCGCCGGGCAGGGCGGCGGCGTCAGGATCGACCACCATCAGCGACACCGGCCGCTCGATGCCCTGGAGCATCGCGCGCACGCGCTCCTCCCACTCGGGTGCGACGCAGACCAGGCGGCAGTCGGAATGCGCGAGCACGTAGCGCATCTGCTCGGGCTGCGACAGCAGGTTGACCGGGTTGACGCACATCCCGGCATGCATGGCGCCCAGCAGCACGCGCAAGGTCTGCAAGCCGTTGGGCATGACCAGCGACACGGTGTCGCCGCGTTGCGCGCCGTGCCGGCGCAGCACGGCCGCGACGCTGCGGCAGCCATGCGCCAGCGCGCCAAAACGCAGGGGCGTGCCGCCCTCGGTCGACAACGCATAGATCGCCTGCGGCCGTTGCGCGGCCTGCGCCTCGATCAGCGCATGAACGGTCTGCGCTGTCACGCGGCACCGTGCCTGGCAAAGAACTCGCCGAAGATCTCCTCCTGGCTCGGCACGCGCTCGGGGATCGGCCGCGACACGCGCGTGATGTTGAGGTAGTGCCGGTAGTTCATGTTGTCGGAGAAATTGTTCTTGCCCCAGGTGCCGCAGCCCATCGACAGCGAGAAGGGCAGCCCGTTGTTGAAGCTGCCGCCGGTGGCGATGCAGTGCGCCTGGTCGACGATGACGCGCGACACCGGCAGCGTCAGGCCCAGCCGCATCGCGCGCTCCGGCACGGCGCTGTGCAGCCCGACGGAATGGCCCGCGCCTTCGTAGGCATAGATGCGCGCGACGATGGAAGCGGCTTCGTCGAAGTCCCGCGCGGCATAGATCGCGAGCACGGGGCTCAGCTTCTCGCCCGAGTAGGGGTGATCGCGGCCGACGCCGTCCTCGGCCACCATCAGGATGCGCGGGTTGCGCTCGGCGATCGCCGCCCAGCCGGCGCGGCCCGCTGCGTCTTGCGCCGCGGCGCGCTCGGCGATCTCGCGCGCCGACTTGCCGATCACCGCGGCCGAGAGCTTGCCCTCGGGCCACATCAGCGACTGCAAGGCTTTCTTCTGCGCCGCGTCGAGCATCACGGCGCCGCGCGCCTCGAGGGCGGCGATCAGCGGTGCGCGCATCGCGTCGACGACCACCAGGCTGTTCTCGGAGGAGCAGCTGGTCGCGTTGTCGAAGGTCTTCGACAGCACGATGCGCTCGGCCGCCGCCACCGCGTCGGCCGTCTCGTCGACGATGCCCGCCACGTTGCCCGCGCCCACGCCGAAGGCCGGCGTGCCGCTCGCATAGGCGGCGCGCACGTTGGCCTGCGAGCCGGTCGCCACCACCAGGTCGCACAGCCGCATCAGCTCGGCGGTGGCCTGCTTGGTGACGGGGGAGGGCAGCAGCTGCACCAGGTCGCGCGGGGCGCCGATCCGGTCGAACTGCGCATGGATGAATTCGATCAGCCGCGCCGCCGTCGACCAGCCCTTGGGCGAGGGCGCGACGATCACCGCGTTGCGTCCCTTGAGCGCGTTGATGATCTTGTTGGCCGGCGTCGCGCCGGGGTTGGTCGAGGGCGTGATCGCGCACACCACGCCCACCGGCCGCGCGATCTCGACGATGCCGCGCGCCGGGTCGTCGGAGATCACCCCCACCGAGCGCGCGCCGCGCAGGTCGCGCAGCAGGCCGAAGGTCTTGCGGTGGTTCTTCTTGACCTTGTCCTCGACGTTGCCGACGCCCGTGTCGGCCACCGCCAGCTCGGCCAGTTCGCGGTTGCGCTTCGGCTCGATGATGGCCCAGCCGGCCGCGGTCACCGCCATGTCCACCTGTTCCTGAGACCAGCCGTCGCTGATGCGCTGTGCCGCGCGCGCGCGGGCCACCAGTTCGGCGATGGGGCCGGCGGCTTCGGGAATTGCGTTGTTTGCCATATGCGTGGGATGTGAAGATGTGCTGGTGCTCAGTCCACTCGGATGTTGGCCTCCTTGGCCAGCTTGTTCCAACGAACCAGTTCGGTGGACACCACCTTGCCGAGCTGCTCCGGCGTGCCGCCCACGCCTTCGCTGCCCTGGGCCAGCAGCTTGTCGCGGATTTCGGGCTCGCGCACCACCGTGTTGACCACGCGGTTGAGCTTCTCGATGGCGGCCTTGGGCGTCTTCGTCGGCACGAACATCGCGTACCACGAGTCGACCTCGAAGTCGGCGATGCCCGCCTCCTGCATGGTCGGCACGTCGGGGAAGGCGGCGCTGCGCTTGGTGGTGGAGACCGCCAGCGCCTTCAGCTTGCCGGCCTTGACGAACTGCGCCGCCGCGGGGATGGACACCCACAGCAGCGGCACCTGGCCGCCCATCACGTCGGTCACCGCCGGGCCGCCGCCCCGGTAGGGCACGTGCGTCAGCTCGGTGCCGGTGCGCAGCTTGAACAGCTCGCCGGCCAGATGGCCGGGCGACCCGTTGCCCACCGTGGCATAGGACAGCGATCCCGGCTTGGCCTTCGCCATGGCCACCAGCTCGGCCACGTTGTTGACCGGGAAGCCGACGTTGGCCACCAGGATCTGCGGCAGCGAGGCCACCATCGCGACCGGCTCGAAGTCCTTCTGCGTGTCGAAGGGCAGCTTGGCGTAGATCGCCGGGTTGATGGTGTGCGAGGAGAGCGTGAACAGCACCGTGTAGCCGTCCGCTGCCGACTTGGCCGCGAGCTCGGTGCCGATCGAGCCCGCCGCGCCGCCGCGGTTGTCGATGACGACCGGCTGGCCCAACTGGGCCTGGAAGCGCTCCTGGACGATGCGCGCGATCACGTCGGTGCCGCCACCGGGCGGGTAGGGGACGATCAGCTTGATGGGTTTGGTGGGGTAGTCGGGGCCGTTGCTGCTGCTGCTGTTGCTGCCTTGTGCCAGCGTGGCAAAAGGCGCGGCGAGCGTGGCTGCCGTCAGCACGGCGGTGCGCAGCCAGGGGGCGAAGCGAATCATTCCGGTCTCCTTCTCTTGGGGGTGGTCGTCGTCATCGGCCCCGGGCCTGCCCGGTAGCCCAGCGTGGCGCTGGCGTCGCGCGCGCAGGTCATGACCTGCTCGGCGAGGCCGCGTGCCTGGGTGCGCGCGAAGCGGATCGAGGGCACGCTCATGCCCAGTGCGGCGACCGCTTCGCCTCGCGCGTTGAAGACCGGCGCACCCAGCCCGCAGACGCCGAGCCGCCATTCCTCGCGGTTCTCGGCATAGCCGCGCGCGCGGGTGCGCTCGAGTTCGGCGTGGAGCGCGTCGAAGCCGGTGATGCTGTTGGGCGTGTGCGGCACGAGTGTGCCCAGGCGCGCGCGCAGCGCGGCCACATCGAGCTGCGCCGCGGCGAGCAGCGCCTTGCCCGAGGCCACGCAGTAGGCCGCGGCCCGGCCGCCCACGCGCGAGTAGGCAGCCACCGGCAACGGGCTGTCGAACTTGTCGAGGTAGACGATCTCCGCGCCGTCGAGCGCCGCCAGGTGGATGGTCTCGCCCGTGGCCTGCGCCAGCGCCGCGAGATGCGGGCGCAGCAGCGCGCCGATGTCCGCCACCTCGGCCACCAGGGAGCCGAGCTCGAACAGCCGCAGGCTCGGCCGGTAGGCGCTGGTCGCCGGGTCCTGCACTGCCCAGCCGCATTCCACCAGCGTCTGCAGCGTGCGGTGCGCATTGCTGCGCGCCATGCCGAAGGCCTGGGCCAGGTCGGTCACCCGGCAGTCGCGCTGCTGACGCACCATCCATTCGATGGCGGCGAGGCCCTTGGCAAGGGTGGAGTCCATGAGGTTCCTGGATCGGTTGTTCTAAATACTAGAACAACGTTCGCACATATGGAACAACTCTAAGAGGCCGATGCAGTGCTGTCAACCGGGGCAGCCATGATTTTTGCGTGAAGACCGCTGGGACAGGCTCCTCGAAATCGTCGGGTTTGCAGGGCTAAAGGTCCCGGCGAACGGGTGTGCGAATC
>DATFFA010000213.1:0-29865 GCA_035250605.1 Variovorax sp.
CTCGAAGTCGCGGCCGCCGCGGTCGAGGCCTCGGGCCGCGCGGCGAAGGACCTGCCCTGCGTGTTCGCCTCGGCGCATGGCGACCTGGGCATCAACGACTACATGTCCGCCACGCTCGCGAGCGACCCCAAGCTGCTGTCGCCGATCAAGTTCCACAACTCGGTGCACAACGCCGCGGTCGGCTACTGGACCATCGGGACCGGCTGCACGGCCGCGAGCAATTCGCTGGCGGCCTACGAGCACAGCTTCGCGGCCGGCCTGCTGGAAGCCGCGACGCAATGCGCTGCCGACCGGCAGGCGGTGCTGCTGGCCGGCTTCGACATCCCGTCGGTCGGCGCACTGGGCTCGGTGGTCAAGAGCCGCGAACTGCTGGCCGTGGCCCTGGTGATCGCGCCCGCGCGCAGCGAGCGCACGGTGGCCGCCATCGAGTGGTCGCTGGTCGCGGGCGAGCCGGCGCCGCAGCGCCCGCTGTCGGATGCAGCGGCGGCGCTGAAGGCCAACGCGATGGCCGACGCGCTGCCCTTCTACGAAGCGCTGGCACGCGCCGAAGCGGAATCGCTCGATCTGCCGCTGGGCACCCGCCTGGCGCTGCGGCTGCGGCTGGAGCCGCAGGGCTGATCGGGCCATGAACACGAAGCTCTCCCACCACGATGTCGTCATCATGGGCGGAGGGCTCGGGGGGCTCACGCTCGCGCTGCAGCTCAAGCGGCGCTTCGAGGACATCGACGTGCTGGTGCTGGAGCGCCGCCCCCATCCGGTGCCGCATGCCGCGCACAAGGTCGGCGAGTCCTCGGTGGAGATCGGCGCGCACTACTTCGACACGGTGCTGGGCCTGAAAGCCCACCTGCAGGGGGCCCAGCTGCGCAAGTTCGGCTTCCGCTTCTTCTTCAGCGAGGGCCGGCGCGACATCGACCAGGTGACCGAGATCGGCGCGAGCCGCTACCTCTCGGTGCCCAGCTACCAGATCGATCGCGGCATCTTCGAGAACTTCCTGGCCGAGGAGGCCACGCGCGCCGGCGTGCGCTTCATCGACGGGGCGCTGGTGCGCCGCATCGACCTGGCCGAAGACGGCGACGCGCCGCACCGGCTCGAATGGACCCGGGAAGGCGAAACGCACGACGTCCAGGCCCGCTGGCTGGTCGATGCCTGCGGCCGCGCCGGGCTGCTCAAGCGCAAGCTGGGGCTCGCGCAGCCCAACGCGCATCTCTGCAACGCGGTCTGGTTCCGCATCGGCGATCGCATCACGATCGACCACTGGTCCGACAGCGCGGAGTGGCGCGCGCGCTGCGAGCCGCAGGCACGCTGGCTGTCGACCAACCACCTGGTCGGCACGGGCTACTGGGTCTGGCTGATCCCGCTGGCCTCGGGCTCGCATTCGGTCGGCATCGTGGCCGACCCGCGGCAGCATCCGCTGGAGAGCATGGACAGCTTCGACAAGGCGATGGACTGGTTCCGCACCTGGCAGCCGCGCCTCTTCGACGAGCTCGACGGCAAGCGCCACCTGCTGCAGGATTTCGCCTTCTTCCGCAACTTCTCCTACGGCTGCAAGCAGGTGTTCTCGGGACAGCGCTGGGCACTGACCGGCGAGGCGGGGCTCTTCCTCGACCCCTTCTACTCGCCGGGCAGCGACTTCATCGCGATGAGCAACACCTACATCGCCGACCTGGTCGCGCACGACCGCGCCGGCCGTTCGGTGGAGGCGCGCGCCCGGCTCTACGACCAGATCTATCACTCTTTCTACGAAAGCACGCTCTCGCTCTACACCGACCAGTACGCGCTCTTCGGCGACCCGGAGGTGTTGCCGGTGAAGGTGATCTGGGACTACACCTACTACTGGGGCGTGCTCTCGCAGATCTTCTTCCAGCAGCGGCTGACCGACCTGGCGCTGCTGGGCAGCCTGCGCGAGGAGCTGCAGCACTGCCAGCGCCTGAACTTCGCGATGCAGGACTTCCTGCGCGCCTGGTCGAAGCAAAGCGCCAGGCGCAACCCGGCCGTGATGCTGGACCAGGCCGCGCTGCCGTGGTTCGCCGAGCTCAACAGAAGCCTGGGCGACAGGCTGGACGACGCAGCCTTCCAGGCGCGCCTGCGGGCCTCGGCCGAGCAGTTGCAGGTGCTTGCCGCCGAGATCCTGCAACGCGCGGATGGCGAGCACCCGGGCCTGGACAGCCGGGCCCTGCGCGCCGCCCTGGCCGAACGCAGCGGTGCCGCGCCGCCCGACATCGGCACGACGCCCATGCTGTTCGCCCCGGCCTGACACCCATGGATACGCGCGGCTGCGAGGTTTACGCCAACTTTACGGACCCTTCAAGCCTGGTTGTCGCCCTGCGGCGACGCTAGGCTTCAGCATTCCCCGGCCTCTTGCCGGGCCGAACAAAGCGGCGTGAGCGCCGGCCGAGGACCCTGATGAGCACACCCCAACTCCTGATGATCGAAGACGACGCCCGCCTGGCCCAGATGGTGGGCGAGTACCTCACGCAGTCGGGCTTCGGCTTCCACCACGCCCTCGACGGCGCCAGCGGCCTGGAGATGCTGCAGCAGCGCTCGCCCGACCTCGTGATCCTCGACCTGATGCTGCCGGACACCGACGGCCTGGAGATCTGCCGCCGCATCCGCGCCCTGCCCAACCATGCGCTTGCCAAGGTGTCGGTGCTGATGCTCACCGCCAAGGGCGACCCGATGGACCGCATCATCGGCCTGGAGATCGGTGCCGACGACTACCTGCCCAAGCCCTTCGAGCCGCGCGAGCTGCTGGCACGCATCCGTGCCGTGCTGCGGCGGCGCAGCGAAGGCGGCAGCGAAGCGGCGCCCGCCGCCGTGATGCGCTTCGGTACGCTGGAGATCGACCGCAACGCGCGCAGCGTGACCGTCGGCGGGGAACTGGCGGACCTCACCTCCTACCAGTTCGATCTGCTGGTCGCGATGGCCGAGCGCGCCGGCCGCGTGCTCACGCGCGACCAGATCATGGAAGCCGTGCGCGGCCGCGAGCTGGAGGCCTTCGACCGCTCGATCGACGTGCACATGGGCCGCATCCGCGCGGCGATCGAGGCCGATGCCAAGAATCCCAAGCGCATCCTGACCGTGCGCGGCGTCGGCTACGTCTTCGCCAAGCAGCAAGACTAGGAGGCAGGGCGCCATGCTGCTCAACCTGTACCGCCGCCATCTCTACGTCCGCATCTGGCTGGCGGTGGTGGGCGGCGTGTTCATCCTCACCCTGTGCGCCAACTGGATCGTGCGGGAGGCGGCCGAGAACGAACGCGAGCGGCTGTCGATCGTGCCGCGCGAGGTGGTGGTGCTCGACGCCAAGGACCGCGCCATCGGCAGCGGCAGCGCGGTGCGCGTGCCCGGCCAGGGCTTGGAGTTCGACGTGACGCTCGAGGACGGCCGCTCGATGTCGCTGCGCGTCGCTCCGCGGGCACGGCCCATAGGCAGCAGCGGCCTCGCGGCCTGGCGCACGCCCTTCGGCCTGGGCTGGATGGTGGCGCTGGTCGGCATGGCGGTGGCGTTGGGCGTCTACCCCATCGTGCGGCGGCTCACCAAGCGGCTGGAGGCGCTGCAGCGCGGCGTGCAGCGCTGGGGCGAAGGCGACCTGTCGGCGCGCGTGATGGAGGAAGGGCAGGACGAAGTGGCCGACCTCTCGCAACGCTTCAATGCCGCCGCGGCTCGCATCGAGGAACTGGTGCGCTCGCACAAGTCGCTGCTCGCCAACGCCTCGCACGAGCTGCGCTCGCCGCTCGCTCGCATCCGCATGGGCCTGGAGCTGATGAGCGACCGGCCCAGCCCGACCGCGCGCGACGAGATCGCCCGCAACATCGCCGAGCTCGACCAGCTGATCGACGAGATCCTGCTGGCCAGCCGGCTGGACGCCAAGGAAGCCGACATGGGCACCATCGAGACGGTGGACCTGACCGGCCTGGCGGCAGAAGAATGCGCGCGCGTCCATGCCGAGCTGGACGTGGCGGAGAACGCCAGCAGCGACGCGCTCACCGTGCGCGGCGTGCCGCGGCTCTTGCGGCGCGCGATCCGCAACTTGCTCGAGAACGCGCGCCGGTATGGCGCGGGCGAGATCAGCGTGGAGCTCGGCAACCGGCACGGCGCAGCGGAGATCCGCGTCAACGACCGCGGCCCGGGCGTCCCGGCCGCTTTGCGCGATCGCATCTTCGAGCCCTTCTACCGCCTGCCGGGCGCGAGCGAGCGCAACGGCGGCGTGGGCCTCGGGCTCGCCCTGGTGAAGTCGATCACCGAGCGGCACGGCGGCAGCGTGCGCTGCGAGGACCGGCCGGGCGGCGGGGCCAGCTTCGTGATCGCGCTGCCGAACTGATCCAACGAAGGACAGGGATCGGGGCGTCGCAGTCGCTCCGACACGGTGCGCGACCGGGCAGGGCGAAATAGCCGCTGCTCGTCAGGGGGGAGCGCATGGCGCGTCGCCATGGCCCGGCGGCGGCGCCTGAGCAGCCGAGTCAGGAAGCGCTGAGGCAGCGCCCCTAGAATCCGCCCCCATGCAGAGATCGCAACTCGTCCGCCTCGCAGCCATGTTCTGGGGGCTGACGGTGTTCATGCCGGTCGGCGTTCCCTATCTCGCGGCCTTGCTGCTGCTCGCTGCCCTGCTCGCAGCCGGCGGCTGGCGCGAGCGCGTGCAGCGATTGCGCAGCAATCCGGTGTGGTGGCCGGTGGCGGCCTACGTGGTGTGGACGCTGGTGGTGCTGGCGCTCGAGCCGCAGTATCCGCAGACGCCCTCGAACCTGGCGCACGGGCTGCGCATTGCAGCCACGGTGCTCATGGCCCTGGCCCTCACGCGCGAGGAGGCGATCTGGGCGGTGCGCGGCTTCCTGCTGATGGCCCTCTTCAACATCGTCCTGATCGCGATGTTCTGGGTGGCAGTCGCCCTGAAGATGTATTTCCCCATCCTGGAGGTCTGGCGGGGCGTGATCTTCCTGATCGGCAACAAGTCCATCAGCAACGCGCTGCTCTTCACCATCCTGGGCGCGACTGCGGCCGTGTTCGGCCTGCAGGCGCTGTCGGAGCATCGGCCGCTGCGCGCATTGCCGGCCTTTGCGGTGACGCTGGCCGTGATCGTGATCATCACCTTCAGCCTGCCTTCGCGCACCTCGCTGCTGGCACTGCTGCTGGTCATCCCCGCGGCCTGCGTCCACCAATGGCGCGGGCGGCTCAAGGTGCTGGCGCTGGTGCTGATTGCCGGCGGCGCCATCGTGGCCGTCGGCCTGTGGAACTCGCCGGCAGTGCAGCAGAAGTTCGAGCTCGGCGTGAAGGAGCTCGAGCAGGCGCAGGCCGGCGCCGTCTCCGAGGGCAGCTGGGTGGTGCGCTACTACATGTACCGCGACACCGGCCGAATGATCCTCGACCGGCCCTTCACCGGCTGGGGCATCGGCGGCTGGACCGAGCAGTGGCACCTGCGCGGGCCCAAGCTGCTGGCCGACTACAACATGCCGCACAACGACTTCTTGTGGATGGGCTCTCAGGCCGGCATTCCGGGGGCGTTGACTCTGTTGGCGATCATGCTGACGGGCGTCTGGGTGGCCTGGCGGCGCGACGACCTGTACGGCCGCTACGCCTTCGCCGCCCAGCTCATTGCGCTGATCGCGACGAATGCGAACTCGGCGCTGCGGGATGCGCAGATCGGTCTCAGCCTGCTATGGGTGTCGACGGTCTACCTGCGGCTGGCGCAGGAACCGGGGGATTCGTGGCGCGGGCTGGTGCCGCGCCGCCGTGCAGCGCCCGCCGTCAGTGGCGATGCGCAGTCGCCTGGGCAGGCTTGAGGCGATGCATCCAGCGCGGGAACTTGGTGCCGCGTGCTTCAAGCGAGCGCACAACCGCAATTCATTTCGGCAGCTTTCCCTTTTCGGACTTGTATTTCTTGAGGAACTCCGTTACCTCGATACGTTCACTCGTTGTCAGATGCGTGAACTCGCAGCCCTCGAACGTAACGCCAAGTTGTCTCAAGGTATCGGCCATGCCGCCACCTTGATCAGCTGGCTTTGAACTCAGAAGGCAATAGATCCAGAAACACGCCCGTTGCTGCGCACGATCACTGCGCGATAGCTCTGCAAGCAACACTTTGATTGCTTGCTGCTGGATTGCGACGAGCCCCATCATGTACCTGGCCGCGACACGGAGATCATTGCCCGTCACGATCTTGGATTCACAAAGCAGTGCGATGAGCCCGGTGGCCCGCGAGTCCTTTGCTCCATAGGCACTGCTGGCGCGCTTGACGACGAGGCAAACCACCAGCTCTCGATATTCTTTGTCCTTCGGGTATTTTTCAAGCAAGCACTTGATCCAATCGTCAGACGCGCGGCTCAGGAGGTAGGCAACGATGTCGTCCATGTCACGCTCTGGGATCTTGCCTCCCCCTTGATCGAGAGCGTTCTTGAGAATGTCGGCAGTCGAATCGAGAATCTGGGGAGTTTTCTGCAAGGGCGGAAACACGGGCTTTGGAACTGACCAATCGTCACGCCACAGGAGCTGAACCTTCCACGACGCCTCCTGGAACCCTGCCGGAGCGAGTGACGCCAACAGCTCGCTGGTGCTTGCACTTGGGAAGAGCGCTATCAGTCCTTGCTTCGCTTCTTCCCGCAGTTGGAGCCGCAACTGAAACGCGCGGTCTGCGCGACAGCGGGCAATCATCTGAGCCAGAACCTGGGTCGCATGATCGAGCTGTGCAAAAGGAATCGCCAAGGATTTACTTTGCCAAGGCAGTTGCAACGCATATCTCGGCGTAGAGGCCGACAGCCGCGAACGATCCTTCTGCAGCAGCAAGGGCAGATGCCGGGCGAATGCATGGGATGCTGCTGCGGAAAAATGCCGAGCGTAGTTCTTGTAGAGCCGATCCAGCAGCCAATCCAGGGCGTCACCTTGCGCTGCTTCATTCTTCAGACTGGAGGAAAAAACGATGAACGCACAACTGAAAAACAGTTCCGCTTGGTTCTCACGCCGAAGACAGTTGATGGTCTCCACGGCGTTGCCATACCGCAGCGCGCGATCGGTCGCACCGCGCAAGATCTCGTGGAACTGGTGACGGATGTAGCGCACGCCGGTCCTCCAGGCGAGCCCGCCTTCCTGCGGGTACTTGGCGCTACGCACTCGCTCGAGAATGGTGTCGGGCTGATAACGAGCCACCAACGCCTCGGGATCGGGTTTCAACGACCGGCTCACTTCATCAATGGGCGCCGCCGTCACGGAAGCGCCGGTCTCCAACCATTGGTCTGCCATGTGCTGCTTGCCGTGCTTGCTCAACAGGTCACCAAGCGACGCTTCCGCCCACGGAGGACAGCGCGCGATCCACACCGAAATGCGTCGCGCATCGCTGTCCTTCTCGAACTCGGACATCAATCCCGAATAAAAATGGGCAAGCAACAATTCCCGATCCACTTCGTTGTCGATTCGCACTGTCAGCACGTCGAACGTGGGCGAGTACTTGCTCAACATCGTCCATTGGCCCTCGGGTGTCATGCACAAGAACGCAAGGCAAGCCAGGGATGGGGCATGGCCCGCCAGGTCGAGGATCACGGCTTGCAGCCATTGAACGTCCCCTGTCAAACAAGGCCGGCCGTCCGCTACGGTGAGTTTCACCCCCGGCTCTCGCGCTTGCACCATCAACGTTGGCGTGCGCAGAAGCACACGCAGGGCTTCCTCTTCATTCCGCACACCCAAGGCGGAAAGCATCTCACACACGAAGGCCAAGCGGCCCAGGACGTACCCCGCGCGCGAGCCTTGGACGTGAAGCATCCCGCCCGAGATCCACGGTTCACCCCGAACACCCTTGATCCGTTTGAGCGCGGACAGGAGCTCCGTGTTTTCCCATGAGGGTGACGATCGCATGAAGGCCCCTCCCTCTTGTTCCTCGACCTGCGACATCAAGACTGTCGATTGGTGGCGCCGTGGATCGGACCTGTGCCGCTCAAAGAGCCCCATCACCTTGGCACTGCTCTCCTTCAGATACCCGAAATCGGGCTCCTTGGCCAAGGCATCAAGGTAGCCAACGGTCTTCGCCACCCAATCACGATGATCGGGTTGCTCCGAATGTGCAAGGCAATACGTCCACAGATACAGATACATCCGTTTCAACCCGCGCGGATCGGAGGACAATGCTTTCTGCAGCTGCTTGATGGCTTTGAGGCTGATCGCCACAACTGCCGTCACGGACCACGCCACCCTCTCGAGATCATCGTCAAACAAGAACGGGGATCTGCAAAGCATGGCGATGAATTCAGTCGCCCGCGTTTCGTCTCCAGCAACACAGGCGGTATTTGCGCACTTGAGAGCGAGGCAAGCGACCAAGCGTCTGTAGGCTGGGCGCGCGGTGCACATGAATTTCAACGTCAGCAATGAATGGAGCCACTCGGGAGACTTGTCCTTCAAGACGTAGAAAACGATGTCATCCATGTCCTGCTCCTGGATTCCGTCACCAGCCTCCTGGTCAAGAGCGGCATTGAGAATGGCTGCCGTCTCGATACACCGGTGATGGTCATCGATCGGCATGCCCTTGTCTTTCAGCCATTCGTCACGCCACAGGAACTGCACCTTCCATGATGCCTCTGTGAAACCATCTTTCTGACCGGTCGGGGCCAGCCACACGAACGGATCCTCGCCAGCCATCACTGCCAGTTCGTCCTTCACTTCCTTCCGCAGCCGAAGTCTTGATTGAAAGTCCGGAGTTGCATGACACCAGCCGATCATGCGGCGCACAATCTGGCAGACGTGCAGTCGGCTTGCAAACTCAACAGCCCCGTCTCCCGACTGCCCGTCCAATGTCAGCTGTTTGGTGAATGGGAAAGCCACCAGATGTGCGAGGGCAGAGGAGGCTATGACAGAGAAGTCACGAGCAAATTCCTTGAAAAGTTGGGACAGCAGCCACTCAAGCGGTTCACTTTCCACCACTTGAGTCGTCTTCATCTCAGCGGAGACGGCAGAAAGCGCGCAATGAAAGAAAAGCCGCGTCTCCTGCCGCTCTACCTTGCCAGGAAGCAAACCACACTTCTTCAGCGCCACGCCGAATTGCTCTTTCCGGATATTCGCGCCACTCAGGACTTGCGCGCTGTGCCGGGGTTGAACGCTGTCTCGGGTTGGCGCGATGCGCAAGATCTGCGTGAAATGGTTGCGGATGTCTTGCCTAACTTGATTCGGAAGCCCGATGAGATCAATTTTCAGTGGCTGCTGCCGGTCAACGTCGTCGATGCGCACACCCGACGTCTGCGAACAAGACTCCATCCATCGAGCCAAGATTTCGCTGAGCGCGGGGTAGTCTTTCAGCCATTTCTCTTTGGATTCATCACTCTGCATCGACCAGATGCCGTTGAGCGAAGCTTCCGCCCATGAAGGGCAGCGCACCATCCAAACTGCAATGTATCGAGCACCGCGCGGCTTGCTCATCTCAGACGTCAACCCACGTTCGAAGTAGGCCTGCAACGCTTCCTGGTCTTCCTTGTTCTCGACACGCGCCACCAGCGCATCGAAGGTGGAGGGATGGTGGGACAACAGCGTCCATCGCGCTCTGTGGTCCAGCAGGTTCAAGAAGATGCGGCAGGCGAGCGAGGGGGAATGACACGCCAAGTCCGCGATCAGGCTTTGAAGCCACCGAGCATCCCCTTTCAAGCGCGCGCCATGCTCATAAAGGGTGAGTTTCACAGGCTGCTTCGCCGCGTCCACCATCAACGACGGTGTGGCTCGGAGGATGTCCAGGGCTGCCTTCTCATCCGACACATCGAGGGCGCGGAGCACCCGCAACACCACGGCCAGCCGGGTCAGGATGTGCCGCGCCCGAGGCCCGCGCAGGTGAAGCGCTTCCGCGGAGATCCAGACATCTTGCCCGCCCTTCACCTTTTCGATCACGGACAGGAGGGCCTGCTTGTCTCTCCACCCGCTTGGCAAGCGCATGGAGGCTTTGCCCGTCCCTTCCACGACGTCGAGCGAGCCTTCCTCTTGCTCGAAGACGACCCGATGCTGCACTTCGATAGGCAGCAGAGGGTTCAACCGCGGCCGCAACGGGAGTGGCGGCTCGGCCGAGAGCGGTCGCCGAATGACGAGGTTCGGGTGGCTGGACGAGCGATGCATGAGATTTCCCTGATTGGATGGATCGGCGCCGCTTCGCGTCCGCCTTTCCTTTTTTTTGCGTGCGAGGACGCGGAGACTAACCCAAGTTTCTCTCGTCGTGGCGGCACTCCTGCGGGCTTGCGAACTCGTGCGACGGCGGCGGCGTGTGCGTCTGCGCCGCATGCCCAGGGTTTGCGCGCTGCCAGGCGCAGCCGATCGCGCTGAGCGATCAACATCAGTTCGGTCGGGACGATGCAGAGGCTGGGCTCAGCCCCGTCGATGTCGTCGGTCTACCTGCGGCTGGCGCAGGAACCGGGGGATTCGTGGCGCGGGCTGGTGCCGCGCCGCCGGGCAGCGCCCGCCCTCAATGGCGATGCGCCAGCGCCTCGCCGGCCTTGAGCCTGTAGACCGTGCCGCAGTAAGGGCACTTGGCCTCGCCGGTGCGCGCCACGTCCAGGTAGACCTTGGGATGCGCGCTCCACAGCTTCATGTTGGCCTTGGGATTCGGGCAGAACACCCCGCCCTGGTGGTTCAGGTCCTGGCCCGACAGTTCGATCACGGCGTTGGCACTCATCTTCTTCTCTCAGACCTTGGTGAGCCAGTGGGCGTACTTGGGATTGCGGCCGTTCACGATGTCGAAGAAGGCGCTCTGGATCTTCTCGGTGACGGGGCCGCGCGAGCCCCGGCCGATCTCGATGCGGTCGAGCTCGCGGATCGGCGTGACCTCGGCCGCGGTGCCGGTGAAGAAGGCTTCCTCGGCGATGTAGACCTCGTCGCGCGTGATGCGCTTCTGCACCACCTCGATGCCGAGGTCCTTGCAGATGTGCAGGATGGTGTTGCGCGTGATGCCGTTCAGCGCGCCGGCCGACAGGTCGGGCGTGTAGATCACCCCGCCCTTGACCACGAAGATGTTCTCGCCCGCGCCTTCGCTCACGAAACCCGATGCGTCGAGCAGCAGCGCTTCGTCGTAGCCGTCGTCCAGCGCCTCCATGTTGGCGAGGATCGAGTTGCTGTAGTTGCTCACCGCCTTGGCCTGCGTCATGGTGATGTTGACGTGGTGGCGCGTGTAGCTGGAGGTCTTGACGCGGATGCCGCGCTTCATGCCCTCGTCGCCGAGATAGGCGCCCCAGGCCCAGGCCGCGACCATCGCGTGGATGCGGTTGCCCTTGGGGCTCACGCCCAGCTTCTCGGAGCCGATCCACACCAGTGGCCGCAGGTAGCAGCTCTCCAGGTTGTTGGCGCGCACCACCTGCTTCTGCGCCTCGTTGAGCTGCTCGGGCGTGAAGGGGATCTTCATGCGCAGGATCTTGGCGCTGTTGAACAGGCGCTCGGTGTGCTCGGCCAGGCGGAAGATCGCGGTGCCGTCGACCGTCTTGTAAGCGCGGACCCCCTCGAAAGCGCCGCAGCCGTAGTGCAGCGTGTGGCTCAGCACGTGGATCTTGGCCTCGCGCCAGTCCACGAGATCACCGTCCATCCAGATCTTTCCATCACGATCGTCCAGTGCGGGGGGCAGCGCGCTCATGTCTTTGTCCTTTTGGGGAAGGGAAGTCGCAAAAGCTTGCGATTTTACGGCGCAGGCCGGGCGCGTCCCGCCGACAATGCTCGGCTTTGCCAAACAGCCAGGAAAAGGGTTTCCGTGTCCGTCTTCAAGAACGTCATCGTCTATCGCATCGAATCCACTTGGTCGCAAACGCTCACCGACGTCGAGCAGCGCCTGGATGCCTCTCGCTTCGTGCCCTGCAGCCCATCGCAGGAGAAGGCCGCCGGCTGGGTCGAGCCCCGCGGCGAGGACCATGGGCCGCTGGTCGAATCCGTCGGCGGCCAGTGGCTGCTCGAATACATGATCGAGAGCAAGACCCTGCCCGGCTCCGTGGTGCGCCGCAAGGTCGAGGAGCGCGCCGCGCAGATCGAGGCGACCACCGGCCGCAAGCCGGGCAAGAAGGAGAAGAAGGAACTCAAGGAAGACATCACGCAGGAGCTGCTGCCGCTGGCCTTCACGCGCCATGTGCGCATCGCCGTCTGGATCGATCCGGCCGCGCGCCGGCTGGTGGTGAACGCCAGCAACGCGGCACGCGCCGACGAGGTCGTGACCAGCCTGGTGAAGGCGCTGGAAGGCTTCGCGGTGGCGCAGATCAACACCCAGGTGGAGCCGGCCGTCGCCATGTCCGACTGGCTGTCGACGCAGGAGCCGCCGGCGGGCTTCACCATCGACCGCGAATGCGAGCTCAAGGCCACCGACGAGTCGAAGGCCGTGGTGCGCTACGCCAAGCACCCGCTGGACATCGACGAGGTGCGCCAGCACATCGCCGACGGCAAGCGCCCCACCCGCCTGGCGATGACCTGGGACGACCGCGTGTCCTTCGAGCTGACGGAGGGCATGCAGCTGCGCAAGATCGTGTTCCTCGAGGGCACGCTCGACGATGCGCCGGGTTCGGCCAAGGAAGACAACTTCGATGCCGATGCCGCGATCGCGACCGGCGAGCTCGGGCAGCTGGTACCGGAGCTGATCGAGGCGCTGGGCGGGGAGATGCAGCTGGGGGCGGCGCCGGCCGAGCCGACAGCACCGAAGGCCGCCGTGCCCGCCAGCGAAGAGCTGGCCGACGAGTCGGCGCCTTTCTAGACGGGTGGGCGCAGCGCGTCGGCTGCGCCCGGCTTCACCGCATCGGCGCTCGGCGCATCGGCTGCTTGCGCTGCGTCCTCGTCGGGCGCCTGCGGCCGCACCAGCGTCCATTCGGTCAGCTTGCCATCGACGAAGGTGGCGTCGACCCAGGAGCCGCCGTTGTCGGTCCAGCGGTAGATCTCGGGCTGCGCGTCCTTCGGCGTGCGCTGCTCGCCGAGCGCGCGCGTCATTGCGATCACGTGCAGCAGGGTCAGCTTGGGCTTCAGCTTGGCGTTGAGCATCACCGCGCTCGGCACCGTGCCGATGGGCCGGTCGGCTGCGCGCTTGAGGACCTGCATGGTGCGATTGAAGTGCATCAGCAGGAACATGACGATGGCGCCGCCCGCGAATGCGACGCCCGGCCAGCCGTAGGCGCGATAGGCCAGGCCGAGCAGCAGCAGGCCTGCGAGAGGCACGAAAACTTTGCCGAAATTCATGGGCCGCATTGTCGCCTCCGTCGAAGCGGGGCTGGCTCACCCGTCGGCGCATCGGCCGGGGGCCGGCGGCTCAGTCGAGGCCGCGCACCACGTTCATCGCTTCCTCGATGCGCTCCACCGGATGGATCGTCAGGCCCTCGATCTCCTTCGCGCCCTTGCGCGGCGCGTTGGCCTTGGGCACCACCGCCACACTGAAGCCCAGCTTGGCCGCCTCGCGCAGCCGCTCCTGGCCGCGCGGCGCCGGCCGCACCTCGCCGGCCAGCCCGACTTCGCCGAAGGCGATGAAGCCCTTGGGCAGCGGCTTGCCGCGCAGGCTGGAGGTGATGGCCAGCATCACCGCCAGGTCGGCGGCAGGCTCGCTGATGCGCACGCCGCCCACCGCATTGACGAACACGTCCTGGTCCATGCAGGCCACGCCCGCATGGCGGTGCAGCACCGCCAGCAGCATCGCGAGCCGGTCGCGGTCCAGGCCCACGGACAGTCGCCGCGGGCTGGGCCCGCCGTTGTCGACCAGGGCCTGGATCTCGACCAGCATCGGCCGCGTGCCTTCGAGCGTGACCAGCACCACGCTGCCGGGCACCGGTTCGGCATGCTGGCTCAGAAAGATCGCGCTGGGATTGGTCACGCCTTTGAGGCCGCGCTCGGTCATCGCGAAGACGCCGATCTCGTTGACCGCACCGAAGCGGTTCTTGATGGCGCGCACCAGGCGAAAGCTGGAATGGGTGTCGCCCTCGAAGTACAGCACCGTGTCGACCATGTGCTCCAGCACGCGCGGGCCGGCCAGTGCGCCCTCCTTCGTCACGTGGCCCACCAGCACCACCGCCGTGCCGCTGGCCTTGGCGAAGCGCGTGAGGTGCGCCGCGCATTCGCGCACCTGCGCCACCGAGCCGGGGGCCGAGGTCAGCTGGTCCGAATACACGGTCTGGATCGAATCGATCACCGCGATCGCCGGGCGCGTGGCGTCCAGCGTGGCCAGGATCTTCTCCAGCTGGATCTCGGCCAGCACCTGCACCTGCGACAGCTCCAGGCCGAGGCGCCGCGAGCGCATTGCCACCTGCGCACCGCTTTCCTCGCCGGTGATGTAGAGCGCGTTCCGCCCCGCGCGCTGCAGGGCATCGGTTGCCTGCAGCAGGAGGGTGGACTTGCCGATGCCGGGGTCGCCGCCGATCAGCGTGACGCCGCCGTCGACGATGCCGCCGCCCAGCACGCGGTCGAGTTCGTCGAGCCCGGTGGGCGTGCGCGCGACCTCGCTGGCTTCGATCTCCGACAGCACCGCCAGCTCGGCGGTGCCGGCGAGCGACGCGTAGGGTGCGCCGAAGCGGTTGTTGCCGCCGCCGGGCGCCGCGGCCGCCACCTGCTCGATCAGCGTGTTCCAGGCGCCGCAGCTGGGGCAGCGGCCCAGCCACTTGGGGCTGGTGCCGCCGCATTCGGAGCAGACGAAGAGTGATTTTTCCTTGGCCATCGCCCGAGTGTAGGGAGCGGTCGTCGACGGCCCGCGTCCGGCCTACGGGAAAACCCGGCAAAAGCAGCCTCGAAGAGGTCTTGCAAAAAATTTAACATGTTAAATAATCGAGGCCTTCATGAGCACTCCCTTCGTCCACCGCAACCTGCCCCGCCTGCTGCTGCAGGCGCGCGAAGCCGTCATGGCGCACACCCGGCCCAGCCTGCGCGAGCATGGGTTGAGCGACCAGCAATGGCGCGTGCTGCGGGTGCTGGGCGAACATGGGATGGTGGAGACGGGCCGCGTGGCGCGCGAGGCCTTCATCCTCGGCCCCAGCCTGACCGGCGTGCTCGCGCGCATGGAGCGCGACGGCCTGATCCGCCGCGCGCGCGATCCCGCCGACCAGCGCCGCACCGTGGTCGAGGCCACGCCCAAGGGCACGCGCATGGTCCAGCAGCTCTCGGAAAGCATCGAGGCGCACTACGCCTGGATGGAGAAGTCGCTGGGCAAGCAGAAGCTGTCGCAGCTCTATGTGCTGCTCGACGAAGTGATCGAACTGGAACAACCATGAGCTTTCTCCCCACCGGCACCGTCTACGGCGTGCTGCTCAACTTCCGCGCGGAAGTCGAGGCGCTGGCGCCCCAGATGACGCAGCCCCCCTACAAGGCTCCGCCGAAAGCGCCGGTGCTGTACGTGAAGACGGCCAACACCTGGAGCCCGCACGGCAGCGCGATCGTGGTGCCCGCACGCGTGCCCGAGGTCGAGGTCGGCGCCACCATCGCGATGGTGATCGGCGCCGACGGCGATGTCGAAGGCTTCGTGCCGATGAACGACCTGTCGATCCCGCACGCGAGCTTCTTCCGCCCGCCGGTCAAGTTCAAGTGCGTGGACGGCTTTCTCGGCATCGGCCCCGCGATGCGCGACGCGCAGGAGGTGGCCGACCCGGCCGCGTTCAGGCTCGAAGTGCGCATCAACGGCGCATTGCGCCAGTCGATCGACTTCTCGCAACTGGTGCGCAACGCCTCGCAGCTGCTGGCCGACGTGAGCGAGTTCATGACGCTGGCACACGGCGACGTGCTGATGCTGGGCTGCGATGCCGGACGCCCGCCGGCGCGGCCCGGCGACCGCATCGAGATCAGTGCGCCGGGCTTCGAGACGCTGGCCAACACGCTGGTGGGAGAAGCTGCATGAAGCACGCACGCATCGCCTTCGAAGGCGTGGAGCAGACGGCGACTGAACGCGACGGCCGGCTGCTGCTGGCCGACGGCCGCAGCATCGCCTTCGACGACGCCCTGTGGCTGCCGCCGCTGGCACCGACGCCGCGCCCCCGCACCATCCTCGCGCTCGGCCTCAACTACGCGGACCACGCGAAGGAGCTCGAATTCAAGGCGCCCGAGGAGCCGCTGGTCTTCGTCAAGGGCCAGAGCACGCTGATCGGCCATCGCCAGAAGACGCGGCGCCCGCCCGAGGTGTCCTTCATGCACTACGAATGCGAGCTGGTGGTCGTGATCGGCAAGACGGCGCGGAACGTGCGCCGCGCCGACGCCTACGACCACATCGCCGGCTACACGGTCGCCAACGACTACGCGATCCGCGACTACCTCGAGAACTGGTATCGCCCGAACCTGCGGGTCAAGAACCGCGACACCTGCACACCCATCGGGCCCTGGCTGGTGGACGCGCAGGACGTGCCCGACCCGATGGCGCTCGCGCTGCAGACCACCGTCAACGGCAAGCTCACGCAGTCGGGCAGCACGAAGGACATGATCTTCGACGTGCCCTTCCTCATCGAGTACTTCTCGGGCTTCATGACGCTCGCGCCCGGCGACCTGATCCTCACCGGCACGCCCGACGGCGTGGTGGACTGCCGCCCCGGCGACGTGGTGGTGACGGAAATCGAAGGCATCGGCGCACTGAGCAACACCATCGCTGCGGCCTGAGAAGGCGTGAACTCGCAGCGACTGCCGGTGACAGCACAACCAGGAGACAAGGCATGACCCGGACTTTCCGCTTCGCCGCGGCGCTGCTCGCGCTGGCCGCTTCGCTCCTCGCCTTCGATGCGCCCGCGCAGCCCTACCCGAACAAGCAGGTGCGCTGGGTGGTCGGGTATCCGGCGGGCGGCGGCACCGACTTTCTTGCGCGCACGGCGGGCGCGCAGCTTTCACAGCAGCTGGGCCAGCCGGTGGTCATCGACAACCGTCCCGGCGCAGCGGCCATCATCGCCTCGGAGCACGTCGCCCGCTCGCCGGGTGACGGCTACACCGTCTTCTCGGCCGACAACGGCGTGCTGGTCTACAACCCGGCGCTCTACAAGAAGCTGCCCTACGAAGCCGAGAAGGACTTTGCCCTGCTCGGCATGATGGGCCGTTCCTCGCTCGTCATCACGGCCGCTCCCAACGCCGGCTTTGCCGACGCGAAGGCGTTGCTGGCCGAGCTCAAGCGCTCGCCCGGCAAGTACAGCGTCGCCACGCCCGGCCTGGGCAGCCCGCATCACCTGGCGCTGGAGCTGTTTCAGCGCGAGGCGGGCGTGTCGGTGCTGCACGTGCCCTACAAGGGCGGTGCGCCGGCCCTGCAGGACCTGATGGGCGGCCAGGTGCCGCTGATGGTGCTCGACCTTCCCAGCGGCGTGAGCGCCGTCAAGGCGGGCAAGGCCATCCCGCTGATCGCGATGTCCGGCGAACGCATGCCGCAGCTGCCCAACGTGCAGACGGCCAGGGAGCTCGGCTTCCCCGCCGTCGAGGCCTACGCCTGGCAAGGACTGGTGGCGCCGGCCGCCACGCCGAAGGAGGTGCAGACCCGCCTCGGCGCGGATCTGATGAAGGCCATGAACGACCCCGGCGTGCGGCAGAAGCTGCAGGATGCCGGCTGGGACCCCACGCCCGCCGACGCCGCCGAGATGACCCGCTACACCGAAGCGGAACGCAAGAAGTGGCACGCCCTCATCAAGGCGCGCGACATCAAACTGGATTGAAAGCCCCATGAAGATCGATCACCTCAT
The DNA here is from genome assembly GCA_035250605.1 of Variovorax sp. Classification (GTDB taxonomy): domain Bacteria; phylum Pseudomonadota; class Gammaproteobacteria; order Burkholderiales; family Burkholderiaceae_C; genus Variovorax. Next base: position 17,583 of record DATFFA010000213.1, read on the forward strand.
CGACGGCAAGCCGGTCGCCGGCGCCGACTATTTCGAGACCGTCAATCCGGCCACGCAGGAAGTTCTGGCCGAGGTCGCCGCCGGCGGCGAGGCGGAAGTCAACGCCGCGGTCGGCGCCGCCAAGGCGGCCTTCCCGAAATGGGCGGGCCTGCCCGCGCCCCAGCGCGCGAAGCTGATCCGCAAGCTCGGCGACCTGATCGCGGCCCACGTGCCCGAGCTGGCGCAGACCGAGACCAACGACTGCGGCCAGGTCATCGCGCAGACCGGCAAGCAGCTGGTGCCGCGCGCGGCCGACAACTTCTACTACTTCGCCGAGATGTGCACGCGGGTGGACGGCCATACCTACCCGACCGAGACGCACCTCAACTACACGCTCTTCCACCCGGTCGGCGTGTGCGCGCTGATCTCGCCTTGGAACGTGCCCTTCATGACCGCCACCTGGAAGGTGGCGCCCTGCCTGGCCTTCGGCAACACGGCGGTGCTGAAGATGAGCGAGCTCTCGCCGCTGACCGCCGCGCGCCTGGGCGAGCTGGCGCTCGAAGCCGGCATCCCGCCCGGCGTGCTGAACCTGGTGCACGGCTACGGCAAGGAGGCCGGCGAGCCGCTGGTCGCGCACCCGGACGTGCGCGCGATCTCCTTCACCGGCTCGACCGCCACCGGCAACCGCATCGTCAAGAGCGCGGGCCTGAAGAAGTTCAGCATGGAGCTGGGCGGCAAGAGCCCCTTCGTGATCTTCGAAGACGCGAATCTCGATCGTGCGCTCGACGCGGCCCTGTTCATGATCTTCAGCAACAACGGCGAGCGCTGCACCGCGGGCTCGCGCATCCTGGTGCAGCAGTCGATCTATGCCGACTTCGCCGCGAAGTTCGCCGCGCGCGCGAAGCGCATCCCCGTCGGCGACCCGCTGGACGAAAAGACCGTCGTCGGGCCGATGATCTCGCAGGCCCACCTGGCCAAGGTGCGCAGCTACATCGAGCTCGGGCCGAAGGAAGGCGCGACGCTGCTGTGCGGCGGGCTCGAGGTGCCGCAACTGCCCGATCGCGTGCGGCGCGGCAACTACGTTGCGCCCACGGTCTTCGCCGACGTCGACAACCGCATGAAGATCGCGCAGGAAGAGATCTTCGGCCCCGTCGCCTGCCTGATCCCCTTCAAGGACGAGGCCGACGCGATCCGCCTGGCCAACGACATCCAGTACGGCTTGAGCAGCTACGTCTGGACCGAGAACATCGGCCGCGCGCATCGCGTGGCGGCGGCGGTCGAGGCCGGCATGTGCTTCGTCAACAGCCAGAACGTGCGCGACCTGCGCCAGCCCTTCGGCGGCACCAAGGCCTCGGGCACGGGGCGCGAGGGCGGCACCTGGAGCTACGAGGTCTTCTGCGAGCCGAAGAACGTCGCGGTGTCGCTCGGGTCGCATCACATCCCGCATTGGGGAGTCTGACCATGGGCACGCTCGCACTCGCCGCCAAGATCACGCACGTTCCCTCGATGTACCTGTCGGAGTTTCCCGGCCCGAACTTCGGCTGCCGCGAGGCGGCGATCAACGGCCACAAGGAAATCGACCGTCGCTGCCGCGAACTCGGCGTCGACACCATCGTGGTCTTCGACGTGCACTGGCAGGTCAACAGCGAATACCACATCAACTGCGGCCCGAAGTTCGAAGGCACCTACACCAGCAACGAACTGCCGCACTTCATCAAGAACATGCCCTTCGCCTATCCAGGCAACCCGGCGCTGGGCCACCTGATCGCCGACGTGGCCAACGAGATGGGCGTGAAGAGCCGCGCCCACAGCGACACCACGCTGGAGCTGGAATACGGCACGCTGGTGCCGATGCGCTACATGAACGCCGACCAGCACTACAAGGTGATCAGCGTCAGCGGCTGGTGCGACTGGCACGACCTCACCGAGTCGGGCCGCTTCGGCCTGGCGGTGCGGCGCGCGATCGAGGAGCGCTACGAGGGCACGGTGGCGGTGTTCGCGAGCGGCTCGCTGTCGCATCATTTCGCCGACAACGGCCGCGCACCCGAGTTCATGCACAAGGTCTACGACCCCTTCCTCGAGCAGGTCGACCGCCGCGTGGTCCAGCTGTGGGAGGCCGGCGAATGGAAGACCTTCGTCGGCATGCTGCCGATGTATGCGGACAAATGCTGGGGCGAAGGCGACATGCACGACACCGCGATGCTGCTGGGCCTGCTGGGGTGGGACCGCTACACCGCGCCGGCGGAGATCGTCACGCCGTATTTCGGCAGCTCGGGCACCGGACAGATCAATGCGATCTTCCCGGTCACGCCGCTGCCTGCGACCGCCTGAGGAACGCCGCCATGCCCCATCTCGTGATCCTCTACACGCCCGACGTCGAAGCCGACGCCGACATGCCGGCGCTGTGCCGCGCCCTGGCCGACACCATGCTCGCGCAGCGCGACGAGCAGGAGCGCCCCGTCTTCCCGGTCGGCGGCACGCGGGTGCTGGCCTATCCGGCCGCGCACTGCGCGGTGGCCGACGGCTCGGGCGAGCATGGCTTCGTCTACCTCAACCTGCGCATGGCAACGGGGCGTTCCGACGCGGTGAAGAAGCGCGTCGGCGATGCGTTGCTTGAACGGTTGAAACGGCACGTCGAGCCCCTGCTCGCAAAGCGCCGCGTCGGCATCACCCTGCAGATCGACGAAAGCCCCGGCCAGGTGTACGACGGCAAATGCGGCAACCTGCATTCTCTTTTTCAGCAGCCCTGACATGCTCGACAAGAAGCTGATCCAGCAACTCGCGGCCGAGCTGCACGAGAGCGAGAAGTCGCGCGTGCAGGTCGAGCATTTCTCCAAGCGCTTTCCCGAGATGAGCATCGAGGACGGCTACGCCATCTCGCGCGAATGGGTCAAATCCAAGCTGGCCGAGGGCCGCGTGGTCCGCGGCCACAAGATCGGCCTCACCTCGCGCGCCATGCAGCAGGCCAGCCAGATCACCGAGCCGGACTACGGCACGCTGCTGGACGACATGTTCTTCGAGCAGGGCGGCGACATTCCCTTCACCCGCTTCATCGCGCCACGGATCGAGGTCGAGCTCGCCTTCGTCCTGGGCAAGCGGCTGCAAGGCCCGAACGTCAGCCTCTTCGACGTGCTGGCGGCCACCGACTACGTGGTGCCGGCCATCGAGATCATCGACGCGCGCATCGAGCAGTTCGACCGCGAGACCGGCGCCATGCGCAAGGTCTTCGACACCATCGCCGACAACGCGGCCAATGCGGGCATCGTGACCGGCGGGCGGCCGGTCAAGCCCGACGCGGTGGATCTGCGCTGGGTCGGCGCGCTGCTCTACAAGAACGGCGTGATCGAGGAGTCGGGCCTGGCCGCGGCCGTGCTCAACCATCCGGCCACCGGCGTGGCCTGGCTGGCCAACAAGCTTGCGCCCTGGGGCGAATGCCTGGAGGCCGGCGAGGTCGTGCTCGGCGGGTCCTTCACCCGGCCCACCCATGCCAAGCCCGGCGACACCTTCCATGCGGACTACGGTCCGCTGGGCTCCATCGCCTTTCGTTTCGTCTGAAGAAGAACACCCATGCAAACTCCCACGAATCCCTTCAAGCAAGCCCTGGTCGAGAAGCGCGCGCAGATCGGCCTGTGGCTCGGCCTCGCCGACGCCTACAGCGCGGAAATCTGCGCCGGCGCCGGCTTCGACTGGCTGCTCATCGACGGCGAGCATTCGCCCAACGGCCTGCGCAGCGTGCTGCAGCAGGCGCAGGCCATCGCGGCCTATCCGGGCGTCAACGCCATCGCGCGCGTGCCGGTGGGGCACGGCGACGGGGGCACGGCGCTGATCAAGCAGTACCTCGACCTGGGCGTGCAGACCCTGCTGGTGCCGATGGTCGACACGCCCGAGCAGGCGCAGGCCATCGTGCGCGCCATGCGCTATCCGCCGCAGGGCATCCGTGGCATGGGCGGGGCGCGCGCCTCGCGCTGGGGCCGCTACCCGGGCTATGCCAGGGAGGCCAACTCACAGGTCTGCCTGCTGGTGCAGGCGGAGTCGCGCGAAGCGCTGGCGAACCTCGATGCAATCGCCGGCGTCGAGGGGGTCGATGGCGTCTTCATCGGCCCGGCCGACCTGTCGGCTTCGCTCGGTCATGTCGGCGACTCGAACCACGCCGAGGTGCAGGCGGCCATCGAGGACGCGATCGCCCGCATCCAGCGCGCCGGCAAAGCCGCCGGCATCCTGACGCCGGACGAGACGCTCGCGCAGAAATACCTGGAGCTGGGCGCCCTCTTCGTCGCCGTCGGCCTCGACACCAACCTGCTGGTGCGCAGCACCAATGCACTGGCCGCGCGCTTCAAGGGCGGTGCGAAGCCGGCATCGGGCGGCGGCACCTACTGAGTCCATCGGCCATGAGCGATCCCAAGCGCTTCCGCTCCGCGATCATCCGCGAGGGCACCATCCGCGCCACCACGCGCAGCTTCCTGCATGGGCTGGGCCAGGACGAGGAGGACATCGCACGCCCGCACATCGGCGTGTTCCACACCGGCGGCGAGATGAGCCCCTGCAACCTCAACCTGCGCGAGCAGGCGCAGCATGCCAAGACCGGCATCTATGCAGGCGGCGGCACGCCGCACGAATGCCCGGTGGTGTCGGTGAGCGACGGCCTGACGATGGCGCATTCGGGCATGCGCTTCTCGCTGATCTCGCGCGAGCTGATCGCCGACAGCGTCGAAGCCTCGACACGCGGCCACCAGTGGGACGGCATCTTCGCCATCGGCGCCTGCGACAAGAACCTGCCGGGGCTGATGATGGGCATGGTCCGCTGCAACGTGCCCGGCGTGTTCGTGCATGGCGGCTCGGCGCTGCCCGGCCAGATGCCGGGGCCGGACGGGCGCGACCTCAACGTGGTCGACACCTACGAGACCATCGGCAAGGTGCTGGCCGGCGACGCCACGCACGAGGAGCTCGACGCCATGAGCCGCGCCTGCCTGCCCACCGCCGGCGCCTGCGCGGGCCAGTTCACCGCCAACACCATGGGCATGGTGTCCGAGGCGCTGGGCCTGGCGCCGATCGGCTCCAGCATGGTGCCCGCCGTGTTCAGCGAACGCGCGCCGCTGATGCGCCGCGCGGCGAAGCAGTTGATGAAGGCCGTCATGGGCGAAGGCCCGCTGCCGCGCGACATCGTGACGCGCCGGGCGCTGGAGAACGCCTGCGCGCTGGTCTCGGCCACCGGCGGCTCGACCAACGCGGCGCTGCACCTGCCGGCGATCGCGCACGAGGCGGGCATCAAGTTCCACCTCGACGACGTGGCCGAGGTGTTCGCGCGCACCCCGCTCATCGCCGATCTGCGCCCGGGCGGGCAGTACCTGGCGCGCGACGTGTACTACATCGGCGGCGCCGGCGTGATCCTGCGCACGCTGCTGGAGCAGGGCTTCCTGCAGGGCGATGCACTCACCTTCACCGGCCGCACGCTGGCCGAGGAAGTCGCCGATGCGCCGGCGCCGGACGGCCGCGTGGTGCGAAAGGCCGGCGATCCGATCACGCGCGACGGCGGCCTCGCGGTGCTCAAGGGCAACCTGTGTCCCGACGGAGCCCTGCTCAAGACTGCAGGCCTGAAGACGCTGGTACACCGTGGACCGGCGCGCGTTTTCGAGTCGGAGGAAGAAGCGCAGGCCGCCGTTCAGAACCGCCGCTACCAGGCCGGCGACGTGATCGTCATCCGCAACGAAGGGCCCAAGGGCAGCCCCGGCATGCGCGAGATGCTGGGCATCACCGCACTGCTTTACGGCCAGGGCATGGGCGACAAGGTGGCGCTGCTGACGGACGGCCGTTTCTCGGGCGCGACGCGCGGCCTGTGCATCGGCTACGCGGGGCCCGAGGCGGCCGAAGGCGGACCGATCGCGGCGCTGCGCGACGGCGACATCGTCGCCATCGATGCACGCGCAGACATCCGCAGCATCGGCGTCGAGTTGAGCCACCAGGAAATCGCCGCGAGGCTGGCGCAACGTCAGGTAAACGCGGGGGTGCGGCATACCGGCTTGCTGGAAAAATATGCGCTCACCGTGCGCCCCAGCCACCAGGGCGCCGTCACCCATTCGGGCGCAGTCACCTGGCTGCGCGACGAATCCTGAAACACTCACACGGAGACAAGCTCATCATGACCCTCACCCGCCGCCACCTGCTGCAGACCACCGGCGCCTCGGCGCTGCTCGCCAGCCTGGGCCAGCAGGCCTTCGCACAGGCCCAGCCTCTGGAAACCGCGCGCCTGATCACCGGCTTTGCCGCCGGCGGCACCTCCGACACGCTGTGCCGCCGCGTCGCGAGCCGCCTCCAGCCCGACTACGGCAAGGCCGTGGTGGTCGAGAACCGCACCGGCGCGGGCGGCCAGATCGCCGTCACCTACGTCAAGGGCCAGCCGGCCGACGGCGCGACGATCCTGCAGACGCCGACTTCCATCCTCACCATCTATCCGCACATCTACAAGAAGCTGCCCTACGACCCGCTGGTCGACCTCACGCCGCTGACGATCGCCTGCCAGTTCGACTTCGGCTTCGCGGTCGGCCCGGCCGTGCCGGCGAGCGTGAAGTCGGTGCCCGAGTTCCTGGCCTGGGCCAAGACGAACCCGGCCGGCGCCAACTACGGCTCGCCCGCGGCCGGCTCCACGCCGCACTTCATCGGCGCGCTCCTGGGCAAGAACGCCGGCGTCGATCTCAAGCACGCCGCCTACCGCGGCACGCAGCCGGCCATGCTCGACCTGCTGGGCGGCAACGTGGCGGCGGTGTCGGGGCCGATCGGCGACATCACGCAGCACCTGGCCTCGGGCAAGGTGCGCATCCTCGGCGTCTCCGGGGCCAAGCGCAGCCGCTTCGCGCCCGATGTGCCGACCTTCGAGGAACAGGGCATCAAGAACGTCACGCACAGCGAATGGTTCGCCTTCCTGCTGCCGGCCAAGGCCTCGCCCGAGGTGGTGGCGCGCGCCAATGCGGCGATGAAGACGGCGCTGGCCCAGAAGGACGTAATCGACGGCTTGGCCACCTTCGGGCTGGAGGCCATGTCTTCGTCGCCCGGCGAGCTGACGGAACTGCTCAAGAAAGACACCGCCAAGTGGGCGCCGATCGTGAAGCAGATCGGGTTCACCGCGGAGCAATAGCCCACTCCCAAAGGAACTGCTCGATGAATACACCGCTCGCCACCCCGGCCGCCGCCGCGGCCCGCCCCGCCATCCATCCCGACGAACAGGAGGCCCGCCTGCAGCTGGCCGCCTGCTACCGCGTGTTCGCGATGCTGGGCTGGACCGAGATGATCTACAACCACATCACGGTGCGGCTGCCCGACAGCGTGACGGGCGGGCAGAAGCAGTTCCTCATCAATCCCTTCGGCCTGCTTTACAGCGAGGTCACGGCCGGCAACCTGGTCAAGATCGACCTGCAGGGCAAGGTGCTGGACGGCTCGCGCCACCCGGTCAACCCGGCCGGCTTCACCGTGCATGCCGCGATCCACGACGGCCTGCCCGATGCGCATTGCGTAATGCACACGCACACCACCGCCGGCGTGGCGGTGGCCTGCCTGCAGGGCGGCCTGCAGCAGACCAACTTCTACACCGCGCAGTTGCACGGCATGGTGGCGTACCACGACTTCGAAGGCATCACCATCCATGCCGACGAAGGGCCGCGGCTGCTGAAGAGCATCGGCGACAAGCCTGCCGTGATCCTGCGCAACCACGGCCTGCTGGCCTGGGGCCAGACGCTGCCGCAGACCTTCGCCATCCTCTGGACGCTGCAGCGCGCCTGCGAGATCCAGATGGCGACGCTGTCGATGGGCACGCCCATCCCCGTCTCGGAAGAGATCGCGCGCAAGTGCACGCGCGATGCGCTGCAGTTCAACCCGAAGCACGGCGGCGGGCAGGACGTGTTCGACGCGCTGGTGCGGCAGGTCGATCGCATCGACGATTCCTACAAGCACTGAGCGAACAGCGATGAAAGTCTGCATCTACGGCGCCGGCGCGATCGGCGGCTGGATCGGCGCCGGCCTCGCGCAGGCCGGCAGCCGGCTCAATGTGGTGGCACGCGGCGCGACGCTGGAGGCGCTTCAGCGCGATGGGCTGAGCGTGATGCGGGGCGACCAGCGCACGCGCGTCGCGGTCAATGCGGTGGCCGACCCGGCCGACCTGGGCGCGCAGGACCTGGTGGTGATCGCAGTGAAGGCACCGGCGCTGCCGGCCGTCGCCGCGCAGATCGCGCCGCTGCTCGGTCCCGACACGATCGTGCTGACTGCCATGAACGGCGTGCCCTGGTGGTTCCTGCAGGGCGGCTTCGGCGGCCCGCTCGCCGGCACGCAGCTGGAGGCGGTGGACCCGGGCGGCAAGATCGACGCCGCCATCCCCGCGCAGCATGTGATCGGCTGCGTGGTGCATGCGAGCTGTTCGCTGGATGCGCCGGGCGTGGTGCGGCACCACTTCGGCAACGGCCTGATCATCGGCGAGCCCTCGGGCGAGGCCACGCCGCGGGCGCAGCGGCTCGAAGCGCTGCTCGAGCAGGCCGGCTTCGAGGCCCGCCTCTCGCCTCGGATCCAGAAAGACGTCTGGTACAAGCTGTGGGGCAACATGACGGTCAACCCGATCAGCGCGTTGACCGGCGCCACCACCGACCTCATCCTCAACGACGAACTGGTGCGCGGCTTCATCTCGACCATCATGCTGGAGGCGCGCGAGATCGGCGAGCGCATCGGCGTGCCGATCGCCGAGAGCCCCGAGGACCGGCACGCGGTCACGCGCAAGCTGGGGGCCTTCAAGACCTCGATGCTGCAGGATGTCGAAGCCCAGCGCCAGGTGGAGCTCGACGCGCTGGTGGGCGTCGTGAAGGAACTCGGCGATCTGACCGGCGTGCACATACCTTTCACTGACGCACTGTTCGGCCTCGCGCGGCTGCACGCCCGCATGCACGGCCTGTACCCGGCCGCTTGAGACGCGTGCCGGCAAGCGGCACCTCGTGCAACGCCTTCGCTGCGCTTGTTACTTGGTTGTGTTCGCAGTTCAACACAACCAACGCGCTCGAACCCAGATCCCTACGCCCTCGCGGAGGTGTCGGTCGGCTCCAGGTCGCCGGCGCCGTGGCCTCCACCGGCCGGGCGCGTGCCGCCGCGGAACGACAAGTCGCGCTCGACCTGCGTTTCCCAGAGGCGCACCGAGCGCCAGTTGGACAGGATCTTCAAGCGGCCTGCGCTTGCCTCAGTCCACCGCGACGGGCACGCGCGGCGCCACCGCGCACATCAGCTCGTAGCCGATGGTGCCGGCCGACCGTGCCACCTCGTCGATGGGGAGCACGGCCCCGTTCGAGGCGCGCCCCCACAGCGTGACCTCGCTGCCGAACGCGGCATCGGGCACCGGCGTGAGGTCGACCGTGATCATGTCCATGCTGACCCGGCCGACCATGCGCGTGCGCACGCCGTTCACCAGCACCGGCGTGCCGGTGTCGCAATGGCGCGGATAGCCGTCGGCATAGCCGACCGCGGCAACACCGATGGTGAGCGGGCCCTCGGCGGTAAAACGCGAGCCGTAGCCGACGGTGTCGCCTGGGGCCAGCGTCTGCACCGAGAGCAGCCGCGTCGACAGCGTCATGGACGGCTGCAGCTGCCAATGCGCCGCATCGTGCTCGGGGAAGTCGGGCGCGCTGCCGTACAGCAGGATGCCGGGGCGCACCCAGTCGGCGCGCGTGGTGGCGGCATGGCGCAGGGTGGCGGCGCTGTTGGCGATCGTGCGCTCGCCCGGCAGGTCGCGCGTGACGCGCTCGAAGACCTCGAGCTGGTGGGCCACGCCGCGCGCGCCGTCGGCGTCGCTGAAGTGGGTCATCAGCGAGATCTCGTCGACCTGCGGGAGCGCGTCGAGCCGCGTCCAGGCGGCGCGGAAGCGCTCGGGCGAGAAGCCCAGCCGGTTCATGCCGGAATTCATCTTGAGGAACACGCGCTGCGGCACCTGCGTCTTGTGGGCGGCCAGCATGTCGATCTGCTCGTCGCAGTGCACCGTGTGCCAGAGCTCCAGCCGCGAGCACAGCTCCAGGTCGCGCGGCTCGAACACGCCTTCGAGCAGCAGCACGGGCCCGCGCCAGCCCAGGGCGCGCACGCGCTCGGCCTCGGCCAGGTCGAGCAGCGCGAAGCCGTCGGCCGCGCGGAAGGACTCGAAGACGCGCTCGATGCCGTGCCCGTACGCGTTGGCCTTGACCACCGCCCAGACGCGGGCGTCGACGGCAGCGCGGCGCGCGCGCTCGAGGTTGTGGGCCAGGGCGGCGGTGTGGATGGTGGCGAGGATGGGACGAGGCAAGGTGAAACCCGATCAGGACATGAGGACAAACACCCGGAAAGCATGGGGCGCGACCTCATTTTGACATTGCACCCCCATGCTATAACCGCGCATTTCCGCCAGTACCGCGGCCAATTTCAACTATTGCCAGCAGCCCGACTCCTGGCCAGCCAGCCCATCGATGAAGCGCGGTTTCTATACGATCATGTCGGCCCAGTTCTTCTCGTCGCTGGCCGACAACGCGCTTTTCGTTGCGGCGGTGGAATTGATGCGAAGCGGCGGCGCGCCCGAGTGGCAGCGCGCGGCGCTGGTCCCGATCTTCACCATCTTCTACGTGGCACTGGCGCCGCTGGTCGGCGCCTTCGCCGACGCGCTGCCCAAAGGCCGCGTGATGTTCATCAGCAATGCGATCAAGGTGGTGGGCTGCGTGATGATGCTGTTCGGCGGTCATCCGCTTTGGGCCTACGCCGTGGTCGGCCTGGGTGCGGCGGCGTACTCGCCGGCCAAGTACGGCATCCTGACGGAGCTGCTGCCGGCCTCGCAGCTGGTGAAGGCCAACGGCTGGATCGAAGGCCTGACCATCGCCTCGATCATCCTGGGCATCGTGCTCGGCGGGCAGCTGGTGGGGCACGCACTGTCGACCCGCCTGCTCGGGCTGGACTTGCCGCTGATCGACACCGGCATCGACACCCCGCCCGAGGCCGCGATTGCCGCACTGATCCTCGTCTACATGATCGCGGCCTGGTTCAACACGCGCATCCCCGACACCGGTGTCGAGATGCGGCCGCTGCGCGCCAATGCGCAGCAAGGCATGTTGCGCAATCTGCTGGCGCTGCTGCCGGACTTCTGGCACTGCAACTCGCGCTTGTGGCGCGACAAGCTGGGCCAGATCTCGCTGGCGACCACCACGCTGTTCTGGGGCGCCGGCGGCAACCTCAAGTACATCGTGCTGGCCTGGGCTTCGCTGGCGCTGGGCTACAGCACGGCGCAGGCGTCATCGCTGACCGGCGTGGTGGCGATCGGCACCGCCGTGGGCGCGGTGGTGGCGTCGATGCGCATGCGCCTGGACATGGCCACGCGCGTGATCCCGCTGGGCATCAGCATGGGCATCCTGCTGATCGGGATGAACTTCATCGGCAACATCTGGATCGCGGTGCCCTTCCTCATCCTGCTGGGCGGGCTGGGCGGCTTCCTGGTGGTGCCGATGAATGCGCTGCTGCAGCACCGCGGCCACAACCTGATGGGTGCCGGCCGCTCGATCGCGGTGCAGAACTTCAACGAACAGGCCTGCATCCTGATCCTCGGTGCCTTCTACAGCGCCTGCACCGGCCTGGGCCTCTCGGCCTACTCGGCGATCACCGCCTTCGGGCTGGTGGTGGCGGGCTTCATGTGGCTGATCAAGCGCTGGCATCGCAACAACCTGCAGCGCTTTCCGGAAGAGGTGGAGCACCTGCTCGCGATCGCACGCAGCGACAAGCACCACTGAACCAGCCCTTGCCTTGCCCGCTCTCGCGCTTGTCTTCAACGCCTTCGTCTGGGGCGTCTCCTGGTTCCCCTTCCGCCAGATGGAGGCGCATGGCCTGCATCCCGTGTGGGCCACGGCACTCATCTACGCGCTGATCGTCGTGGCCATGGGATGGCTGCGCCGCGATGCGTGGCGAGCCTTCGCCACGTGGCCGGGCCTGTGGCTCCTGGGGCTGGCGGCCGGCTTCACCAACGTGGGCTTCAACTGGGCCGTGACGCAAGGCGACGTGGTGCGGGTGGTGCTGCTGTTCTACCTGATGCCTTTGTGGAGCGTGCTGCTGGCCTGGATCTTTCTCGGCGAGCGGCCCAGCGCCTCGGCACTCGCGCGCATGGCGCTCGCGCTCGCCGGCGTGGCGGTTGTGCTCAAGACGCCGGGGACCGACTGGCCGGTGCCGGCGAGCCTGCCCGACTGGCTGGGCGTGGCGGCCGGCTTCAGCTTCGCGCTGGCCAACATCCTGCTGCGGCGGCTGCGGCCGGCGCCCGGCGAATCGCGCGCGCTCGCCATGT
>DATFFA010000214.1:0-8278 GCA_035250605.1 Variovorax sp.
AGCGCGGGCAGCGGCTCGGCCAGCGCGCGCGACTCGTCGGCGGTCGCGCCGCTCAGGTGGGCGCCGCGCAGGTCCACCGGCGCCGGCGCCTGCTCGAACAGTTCCAGCACGAAGTCGCGGATCGCCTTCACGGCCGGGCCACGGTCCTTCTCGCCCAGCGTGTCGTGGAAGAAGCCGGGCAACTCCAGCTTGCGCTTGACCGCGCTGCCGAGCCGCTCGAAGAAATCGTGCTGGGGCTGCCGGTGCACCACCCAGTCGGCGCCGGAGATCAGCAGCTGTGTCGGCAGCGTGATGGCGTGGGCATCCGCCACCACGCGCTCCGCCGCTTCGTAGAGGCCCAGCAGGATGTTGACGGCGATCGGCCGCGAGATCAGCGGGTCGCTCTCGTAGCCGGCAATGCGCGCGGGGTCGTGCGTGAGGAACTTCGCCTTCACGTAGCTGTTGACGAAGAAGAGGCCGCGCAGCTTGTGCATGAGCGCGAGCCCGGGGCGCGCGAACGGAACATAGAGCTTGACCCGGAAGGCCGGCGAGGCGAGGGTGAGCCCGCGCACCTTGGGCGCGTAGTCGTGGGCCCAGGTCGCGACCAGCACTGCGCCCACGCTCTGTGCGATGACGTGGATGTCTTCCGGCGGCACGCCGTGCGCGCTGCCGATGTGCTCGATGAAGGTCTGCACGTCGCGCACCGACGTCGCGAAGCTGGGGCTGAAGCCGCGCTGCCCCGGCGAGCGGCCGTGGCCGCGCGCATCCCAGGCGAAGAAGTCGAAGCCGGGCAGGCCCAGCTCGTCCACCAGGTGGGCCATGCGCGCGCCGTGCTCGTGGCCGCGGTGGAACAGCACCACGGCGCCGCGCCGCGCGCCGCCGGTCGCGGGCCAGTGCCGGTAGAACAGCGAGACGCCGTCGTGTGTCTGGAATTGGTGTTCTTGTGGCACGCGGGGGGTGTCGCTCATGATGGGTTCGGGTCTCCTCGGCTGTGCGATGCGGCGCCGGCCTCGGCCAGCGCGCGCCGGATGCGATTGACGATCGTCCATGCCACCAGCACGGCCAGCAGTGGCATCAGCCCGGCGCTCCAGGCCGGCAACGGCCCGCCGAGCGCGACATACAGGCCCAGCGCGCCGAACACGAAGGCGCGGTCGCTCTTGCCGAGCGGGCCGTCGTAGCGGCGCGAGGCGCCCACCGTCGGACCCAGTGCCCCGGTGAATTCGGACAGGCCTGCCAGCACGATCACGGCGCCGACCCAGAAAGGGCTGAAGGGCGCGACCAGCGCGAAGGGCAGGTAGAGCGCCGCGTCCGAGAGCACGTCGGTCAGCTCGTTGAGAAAGGCGCCGAGCGCGCTTTGCTGGCCGTGCTCTCGCGCCAGCATGCCGTCGATGGCGTTGAAGGCCATGCGCAGGAACATCCACAGCGGGATCAGCGCGAAGGCGGCCGCGGAAGGTGCGGCGAAGAAGAGCCCGAGGCCGAGCGCGACCGAGATCACGCAAGCCGCGACCGTGACCTGGTTGGCCGTCACGCCCATGGCATGCAGGCGCCGGACCAGCGGGCGCAGCAGGGCCTGGAATCGCGGCTTCAGCTCGTAGATGGACACGCTCACTCTCCTCGGTGGCGCATTCTGCCGCAGGGGCGCGCGGCCCAAGCCCTGCGCCGACCCACGGCCTGCCGTTCGGCCGACTAAACTGTCCGTCCAGCCTACGCCATGACCATCCAGACCGACGACTTCGCCCCGGCCCCGCAACGCGTGGTCTCCGCCGCACCGGCCTCGCCCAACGAAGAGGCGATCGAGCGGGCCCTGCGCCCCAAGCTGCTCGACGAATACGTGGGACAGGCCAAGGTGCGCGAGCAACTGGAGATCTTCATCGGCGCGGCACGGCACCGCGCCGAGGCGCTCGATCACGTGTTGCTCTTCGGCCCGCCTGGCCTGGGCAAGACCACGCTGTCGCACATCATCGCGCACGAGCTGGGCGTCAACCTGCGCCAGACGTCGGGCCCGGTACTCGAGAAGCCGAAGGACCTGGCCGCGCTCCTGACCAACCTGGAGCGCAACGACGTGCTCTTCATCGACGAGATCCACCGGCTCTCGCCCGTGGTGGAGGAAATCCTCTACCCCGCGCTGGAGGACTACCAGATCGACATCATGATCGGCGAGGGCCCGGCCGCGCGCAGCATCAAGCTGGACCTGCAGCCCTTCACCCTGGTCGGCGCCACCACGCGCGCCGGCATGCTGACCAATCCGCTGCGCGACCGCTTCGGCATCGTGGCGCGGCTGGAGTTCTATACGGCCGAGGAGCTGGCGCGCATCGTGCGCCGCAGCGCCGGCCTGCTCGCCGTGCCGACCGACGACGCCGGCGGCCTGGAGATCGCGCGCCGTTCGCGCGGCACGCCGCGCATCGCCAACCGCCTGCTGCGCCGGGTGCGCGACTACGCGCAGGTCAAGGGCGACGGCCGCATCACCGAGGCGCTGGCGCACAAGGCGCTGGCCATGCTGGACGTCGATCCGCAGGGCTTCGACCTGATGGACCGCAAGCTGCTGGAGGCCGTGATCCACCGCTTCGACGGCGGCCCGGTCGGGCTGGACAACATCGCGGCCAGCATCGGCGAGGAGCCGGGCACCATCGAGGACGTGATCGAGCCTTACCTGATCCAGCAGGGCTACCTGCAGCGCACGCCGCGCGGGCGCATCGCCACCCTGGCCGCCTACCGGCACCTGGGCGTCGCCGCGCCGCAGCGCGACGGCGACATGTTCGGCCACTGAGGGGCTTCCTCATGCACACCCGTGACCTCAGCGGCTGGCAGCACGAGCACCGCTTCCAGGAAGACAACCGGGCGGCCGAGCGCAGCACGCGGCTGGTGATGTGGATCACCGCGGCCGCGATGGTGCTGGAGATCGGCGCCGGCTGGTGGTTCAACTCGATGGCGCTCTTGGCCGACGGCTGGCACATGAGCTCGCACGCGGTGGCCATCGGGCTCAGCGCCTTTGCCTACGCGGCGTCGCGGCACTACGCCGGCGACCGGCGCTTCGCCTTCGGCACCTGGAAGATCGAGGTGCTGGGCGGGTTCGCGAGCGCGCTGTTCCTGCTCGGCGTGGCGGCGCTGATGGTGGTGGGCTCGCTCGAGCGGCTGTGGTCGCCGGCGCCGATCCACTACCAGGAGGCGATCGTGGTGGCGGTGGCCGGTCTGGCGGTCAACCTGCTTTGCGCCTGGCTGCTCGGCAGGACGCATCACCAGCACGGGCACGGCCATGACCACGGCCACCATCACCACGCGCACGCGCACGCGCATGCGCATGCGCATGCGCACGGCCATGGCCACGACCTGAACTTGCGCTCCGCCTACCTGCATGTCGTGGCCGATGCCGCCACCTCGGTGCTCGCCATCCTGGCGTTGGCCGGCGGCTGGCTCTATGGCTGGGGCTGGCTCGACCCGCTGATGGGCATCGTCGGCGCGGTGCTGGTCGCGAGCTGGGCGCGTGGCCTCCTGGTCGACACCGGCAAGGTGCTGCTCGACCGCGAGATGGACCATCCGGTGGTCCAGGAGATCCGCGAGGGCGTGGAGCAGGGCCTGGCGGATTCGCAGACCCGCATCGC
Organism: Variovorax sp.; assembly: GCA_035250605.1. Classification (GTDB taxonomy): domain Bacteria; phylum Pseudomonadota; class Gammaproteobacteria; order Burkholderiales; family Burkholderiaceae_C; genus Variovorax. The sequence goes on from DATFFA010000214.1 coordinate 3,579, forward strand.
CGACCTGCACGTGTGGCGTGTCGGCCAGGGCGCTTACGCCTGCGCGATCGCCGTTGTCACGCATTCGTCGACGCTGACGCCCGACGAGGTGCGGGCCACCTTCGCGATGCACGAGGAAATCCGGCACTCGACCATCGAGATCCACCGCTGTCACGCAAGCGCGTGACGCCGGGCCGCAACGTTCGCGGCCCTGTCACCGAAGCTTCACTGCGCCGCCATGGCGCCGTCATCCGCCCTGGCGACGATGACCCCCCATGCAACGCGATGACGCCTTTCTCCGTGCATGGCGCGACACGGCCGGTGCCTCCCCCGGCGTGGAGGAGGACGACCTCACCCGTCCGCCCCAGCGCTATCGGACCCTCTGGATCTCCGACCTGCACCTGGGCACGCCCGGCTGCCAGGCCAAGGCGCTGCTCGACTTCCTGAAGCACACCGAGTGCCAGACGCTGTTCCTGGTCGGCGACATCATCGACGGCTGGCAGCTGCGACGCCACTGGTACTGGCCGCAGGCGCACAACGACGTCATCCAGAAGCTGCTGCGCAAGGCGCGCAAGGGAACGCGCGTGATCTTCATCCCGGGCAACCACGACGAGTTCGCCCGCAAGTACCTGCACCACAACTTCGGCGGCATCGACGTGGCCGATGAATGGATTCACGAGACCGCCGATGGCCGTAAGCTCTGGGTCATGCACGGCGACCTCTTCGATGGGGTCATCCAGTGCGCCAAGTGGCTGGCCTATGTGGGCGATTCGCTCTACGAGTTCACGCTCAAGCTCAACCGCCACCTCAATTCGCTGCGCGCGCGCATGGGATTGCCCTACTGGTCGCTGTCGAAGTACCTGAAGCTGAAGGTCAAGCGGGCGGTCAGCTACGTGGGCGATTTCGAGGGCGCGGTGGCGCGCGAAGCACGCAAGCGGGGGATGCAGGGCGTGGTCTGTGGCCATATCCACCATGCCGAGCTGCGCGACATCGACGGCATCCTCTACGCCAACGACGGCGACTGGGTCGAGAGCCTCACGGCATTGGCCGAACATGCCGACGGATCGCTCGAGATCCTGCACTGGGCCGAGCACATGCCGGCCACGACGCGGGCCGGCCGCGCAGCTTCGCGGCACCAGCCGGCGCACGCGTGAGCGCCGCCCGGCCATCCGAAGGCGCTCGCCCCCTCCTTCGCGAGGGGGTGGGCGCAGAACACCCCATGACCAGCCCGGGGGAGGTCATCCAATGACGCGGGCGCCGTCGCCGAAGCCGGCCTCCGCGGCCCACCGAACCGTCGACCTGGTGTACTTCAACGCCGGCGGCGGGCACCGCGCCTCTGCACTGGCGCTCGAGGCGGCGATCCACCGCGCGGGCCTGCCGTGGACCGTGCGGCTGGTCAACCTGCGCGAGGTGCTCGATCCGAACGACGGCTTTCGCAAGCTGACGGGCATGGACCCGGAGGACGTCTACAACAAGCGGCTCGCCCGCGGCTGGACGCTGGGGCTGACGCACGAGCTCAAGCTCCTGCAGGCGGTGATCCGCTGGGCCAAGCCGAAGCTGGTGCGCCCCCTGCAGCAGCACTGGCTGGCGACCGAGCCCGACATGGTCGTGTCGCTGATCCCCAACTTCAACCGCTCGCTGTGCGAGTCGGTCGCCGCCGCGCTGCCGGGCGTGCCCTATGTGACGGTGCTCACCGACCTGGCCGACCATCCGCCGCATTTCTGGATCGAGAAGGGACAGGACCAGTACTTCGTGTGCGGCTCGGCCAGGGCCGTGCAGCAGGCGCGTGCGGCGGGGTATGCGCAAGACCGCATCCATCAGACCTCCGGGATGATGATCCGCTCGGCCTTCTACGAGACCCGGCCGATCGACCGCGCCGAGGAGCGCCGCCGCCTGGGGCTCGACCCGGACCGCCCGACCGGCCTGGTGTTGTTCGGCGGGCAGGGCTCCAGGGCCATGATCGGCATTGCCAAGCGTCTGCCCGACATGCAGCTGATCCTGGCCTGCGGCCACAACGAATCGTTGGCCAAGGCCCTGCGTGCGCTACCGGCTCGAGCGCCGCGGGCGGTACTGGGCTTCACGCAGGACGTCGCGCACTACATGCAGCTGTCCGATTTCTTCATCGGCAAGCCTGGTCCCGGCAGCGTCAGCGAAGCGGTGCAGCTGCACCTGCCGGTGATCGTGGTGTGCAACAGCTGGACCCTGCCCCAGGAGCGCTACAACGCCCAGTGGGTGCGCGAGCAGGGCGTGGGGCTGGTGCGCTCGAGCTATGCCAAGGTGCCCGGCGCCGTGGAGGAACTGGTGCGCGATCTGGACCGTTATCGCGCCGCCACGCACAAGGTGCACAACCGTGCGGTGTTCGAGATGCCGGGCATCCTGCAGGGCATCCTGGCGCAGGCCGAGGCGCGGGTGACAGGGGAGGTGCAGATCCCGGAATTGATTCAAGCTGAAAAGTAGTACTTGCTTCTAGTCTCTATTCAAAAAAGGAGAACTTAGGTTTAAATATTTGGGTTAGCATCGGCCGCCGGTCGCAGCCCCGCGCTGCGGGGTGAAACCGAGGGTTCTCAAATATGAAGAAGACAGCGTGGATGGGGATCGCGGGCCTGGCCTTGGCGCTGGGCTTGAGCGCCTGCAAGAGCAACGGCACGGGAGCAACGGCGCCGTCGGTCAGCGCGCCGGCGAACGCTTCCGGTGTTTCGACCCCCGTGACGGCGACTTGGCGGCCGGCGGACAAGACCGCCGAGTTCCTCAGCGCGTTCCGCCGCCAGGAATAGTTCGGCGCCGGTTGCGGCGCGCCCCCAACGTCCAAGCCCGCTTCGAGCGGGCTTCTTCACGCCTGTGCTGCTTGTTCAGTGCGCGTTTCCGTGGACTTTTCGGGCGGAAGTGGCGTGGCGACGATGCCTGCCGGGGACCTGGGGGCGCCGGGCGGGCGCCGGCCAGGCGCCGGTGTGTTCGGCCGCGAGCCAGTTGATGTGATCCTGCCGCTTGAGGGCGAGCTCCACCGCAGCGCGGACCCGGGTGCGGCGTCGATCGATCCAGGCCAGCGGCATGGTCACGACCAGTCCCGCCAGCGAGGCGAAGGCGGCGATCAGCGCCGTCACGGTCAGCAGAAGCTGCAGGTCATGCAGGTCGAACCCGCCTGCGGCTGTCGCCGGCACGGCTGTGAGCGGTGGGGCGGGCGAGGGCGGAAATGCGAGCTCGATCCCGACGAGCGCGAAGACCGCCACCATCGCCAGCACGAAAGTCCAGGCAAAGAATCGCTGATAGCTGTTGTGGACGGGTCCGGGGAAATCCATCGTGCCCTCCGGCAAATGAAGGTGCTCGATGGTGGGAGGCGGCGCCTGAAAGCGTGTCGGACAAAGCGCACGTCGCTTGCCGGAGCGCGGCCACGTTACCGGGACCGTGGGGCCGCCCTGCGGGCGCCAGTGCACCGCTGGCGGGGGGGAACTCCCCGGGCAGACGCCGCGACATGAAAAAAGCCTGCTATCGATTCGATAGCAGGCTTTCCTGGATGGTGGCTCTTCACGGACTCGAACCGCGGACCTGTGGATTATGATTCCATCGCTCTAACCGACTGAGCTAAAGAGCCGAGCCCAAAATTATAACGCGGCTTGCAAAGGCCTCAACCCGCCCTCGGCAGTTTCGCGAGTTCCTCGCTCACCAGCCGCACGATCAGCCGGTCCAGCGTCTGCACCGAATAATTGCTCACGTCGTGCACGGTCTCGCGTCCGGGCCCGCTGCCCGGGTTGCGCGCCTCCCGGTAGGTCAGGAACACGAAGCGCCCGCCGGTGTACTGCGCGATCTGGCGCTGGATGTACTCCCCCTGCTTGTCCAGCCCGCTCGCACCCACGCTGAACACCTTGATGCCTTTGCCGAGCGCGACCATCATGTCCTCGTCGTACTGCGGCCCGCCGTAGTCCAGGTGCGGGGGCGCGTCGGCCAGCAGCACCACCATGCGCGTCGCGCCGGTGCCGCGCCAGCTCAGCCGATGCACCGTCTCGTGCAGCGCCTCGTTCATCGCCTCGGGATAGTCCCCGCCGGCATTGGCTTGCAGCGCATCGAGCACGGACTGGAAGGCGCTTAGATCGTTGGTGAAATCATGGCGGCGCACCAGGAATTCATCGCCGCGGTCCCGGTAGGCCACCAAGCCGAAGCAGATGTCGGGCCGGCTCGGCAGCCGGGCCACCTCGTTGGCGATGCTGCGCAGGCTGGCCTTGAGCTTGCCGATCTCGTCGCCCATGGAGCCGGTGGCGTCGACCAGGAAGACCAGGTCCAGCCGGGCGCGCTGCGGCGTCGCCATCTCGTCGATCACCAGTTCGACGGCGCTTTTCTGGCCACGGCGCAGGAAGGTCGTGCCCTGCCGGCCGTTCTTGCGCACGGCCACCTCGTAGACCGCGCTCCCCGAGGGATCGAAGGCCCGGGGATGCAGCCAGGCGCGGCCTGCCGCGTCCGTGCGCGCCCACATGGCGGCACCGCTGGCGGCCTGCACCGCGACCTCGGCGTCGGGCACCGGATCGCCGTGCCGGTTGCGCACCTGCAGCAGATGGCGCTCGCTCACATCGCGTTCACGGTGAGCAACCGGGGTGCGCTGGCGGAACTGCAGGTAGGTGCTGAAATCGGCGTTGTCATCCACCATGCCGGCGGTCACGGTCTCCTGGACCGGCCGCGGGCGCTGGCTCGGTTGCGGGCTGGGCGCGGGCGGCGCGAAGCGAGGCGCCGCC
>DATFFA010000215.1:0-27126 GCA_035250605.1 Variovorax sp.
GCACAAGGGCATTCCGGTGGAGGAGATCGAGGTGGCGGTGAACCGCGACGACAGCCAGGAGCGGCAAGGGCTCTACAAGCTCGACACCACGCTGCACGTCACCGGCGCGTTGAGCGAGGAGCAGAAGGCGGCGCTGCTGCGCGTGGCCGGGAAATGCCCGCTGCATCGGCTGATGGCCGAAGTGAAGACGGAGATCGAGACGCGGCTGGTCTGAGCCGCCGGGCGCTCGAGCGCGTCAAGACCACCCCGGTTCGACCCGGCGCCGCCGCGCCGGCTATACCCGCGCGCGCCGTTGCGGAGTTGGTAATTCCCCTCAATGCGAATGATGCCCACAAGAAAACCAAGTCATTACACTGAATGAATGTCCACATGGCTGGCCTCGGCCCTCCAGATCGAGCATTGGGCGATTGGTGACCAGACATGGTCGCGCAATCCGAGCACGGGCGCCTTCGAGCTTGCCGACTACAAGGGATGGGGCGCGCCGCCGGCCGCCTGCGACCCGCTCGACCTGGCGACCCTCGTCGGCGCGCGCGTGAGCGTCGAGGGAGCGGATCGCGCAGGCAAGCCCGTCGCGCTCTACCCGGGCGCCTTCAAGTTTTCTCCCATGACGGGCAAGGCGCTGCCCGCGCCGTCCCTCGCCCATCGGGACGCATGGCTGCCGCCCTTCGGTGGCGACAGTGCCGGCGAGGAACCGCCGCAAGGGCTGCGCCTGACCGCCGCGCCCCTGGCGCTGCGATCGACGCTGAGCATCGAGTCTCTTCCGGACCGCCAGTTGGCGGCGCCTCCGGCGGGAAACCATCAATTCCTGGTCGCCGCATGCCAGACCTGCGATGCCCGCTTGCTGGCCGTGGAGTATTCGCGCGGGCGCATCCACCAGTGGCTTCCGCACTCGGAGCGCTGGCTGGAGCTGCGCTGCGGCGCGGTGCACGCGCTCGTCGGGAGCTCCCTCGGCGAGGAGGCCTGGGGCATGGCGGTGAAAGACCCGCAAGGCGCCACGCGGATCTTCATGCCGACCGATGCCGGCCTGGCCATCGTCTCCATCAACCTGATCGCCCGGACCTATGAATCCCGCACCATCGGCACACGCTGCCTGGGCGCGCCGATCCTGTGGCAGGGCAGGGTGCACGTGCCCATGCTGGACGACGACGGGAAGCTGGGCGTCCATGTGCTCGACCCGGCCGGCACCGCGCTGCACCGCGTCGACGGGCCGGCGCTCGATATCGCGTCGGCGAAATGGGTCCGTCCGTTGGCCGATCGGCGGCAGATCGTGTGGATGTCGTCCGCGGGCCAGCTGATCGTCAAGCCGGGCAACGGCGACGCGCTGGAGGCATCCCTCCTGCCCTGGCCGGCGGGCATCGCGCCCAGCTTCGAGCTGGGCAGCCCCTACCTGTCCCGCAGCGGCCACTTGTGGCAGCAGTGCACGCAGCAGGACGACGAGGGGCAGCGCTTCGTCTTCGTTCAACTGGGCCGCGCCGAGCCGGAAATCAGGCCGGCCAGTTCGCCGCGCCTGAGCACCGGGGCAGCCTGCTTCCAGCTCGATGCGCGCCTGCGGATCGCGCCCTGGTTCGATGCCGACGACGGCCTGGATTCCGAACCTTCCGGCGAAGTGATCATCCCCCTGCTGGAGTCGACCTCGTCGTCCACGGTGCTGTGCGCACGCGTGTCGAGCCCCGGATCGGTCGAGGGCCTCTTCGCATCGCGCGACGCATTCACCACCACATTCGAATTGCACGGGGAGGGCGAGGTGCAGTTCTGGGTGGCGAGCCTGCCGCGGCCATGGGCGACCCGGCCCTTCATCTATGCGGGCCACCTGTATCTCCATCACCCGAGCCAGCGTCGGCTGCCGGGCTGGCGGGTCGACGCCTGAGGAGGACCGGCCGCCGCGTCTGTGAGGCGTTCTTGCACTGATCTTTGTTCTTCGACATGGCGAATCTGGCTGAACTGAATCTGGCGCTCTCGCAGCCGTGCAGGCGTTGTGCGCAGTTGCTGCATGGGCGCGTCAAGTTCTGCCCCTATTGCGGCAGCGAGAACGACGCCCCTCCTTGGGGACACGAGGCGGCCAACGCCGCCTTCGGGCCCGGACGCGCCACAGCCGATCGCGCGACAGCCGATCGCGCCGAGCCCGATGCGCCGCCGGCGCAAGAGGCGCCGGACATGCCGCGTCGCGACGTCGAGGAGAGCACCGAGCCTCCCCCCATCCTCGACGCGCGCAGCGACACCGGCGAAGCCGGCAATCTCGACATCGCCCACATCGTTCCTGCTGCCTTCGAATGGCCCGACGAGCTGCCGGCCGCGACCGCGACCGCTCAGCCGCAGCCCCTCGCGCCATGGCGCCGCCCGATCCTGAAGTACGCGGCGATCGGTGCGGTGATGGTCGCGACCGTGCTCGTCCTGGTCCTCGGCCATGTCCGTTCCAGCCAGGAGAACGAGGCGGCCAGGTCGCGCGCGCTGACGGCCCAGCTGGCGCAGGCGCAGAGCGCGCTGGCCCGAGGCGATTTCATCGCCACGGAGCGCGAGCTGGCGGTGCTGGCCGCCGCCTATCCCGGCCATCCCGCCGTGCGCGAGTTGAGCGATGCGCTCGATCGCCGGATGCGCGAGCAACTGGCCAGGCAGGAAGAACTGCGCGCCGCCACCCAGAAGGCGAGCCGGTCGCTGGGCCTCGGCGCTCCCGCTCCGTCCGTGGCCAAGGCGCCGCCGCCGGCAGCACAGGCGCCGGTCGTCGTCGCGCCCGCGCCGCCGGTCGCCGTGCAGGAGCCCGAGAAGAGCGAGTGCAACCCGGCGCTTGCGGCCCTGGCCCTGTGCGCTCCCGGGAGCGAACGGTGAACGGCCCGGGCAGCGCGGGACGCAGGGCCAAGGCGAGGGGCCCTCGCCGCAACCATGAGGAACCCTCCTCGAAGGAGCCGGCATGACGATCCGATCCCTGTTGACGTTGCTGATGTTGATGACCTTCCTGCCCGCGGCTGGCGCAGCGCCGCCGGCGGCCAGGACCGAGTACAAGATCGTCACCGCGTCGAAGACCGGCACCTACATCCAGATCGGGCGCGACCTCGCCAAGTGGGTGGCCGAGCCCGCCGGCATCGATCTCGAAGTGCTGGAGTCCAAGGGTTCGGCGGAGAACGTGCATCGCATGCGCTTCGAGCAGGGCGTCAAGCTCGCGCTGGTGCAGTCCGACGTCTACCAGGCCTTTCTCGACGAGGCCAAGGCCGGCAGCGCCGACGCGGGCAACATCATCCGGCCGCTGCGCCTCATCCTGCCGCTCTACGACGAAGAGATCTATTTCGTCGCCCGCGCCGACTCGCCCCTGAACAGCATCCACGAGATCAGGGACAAGAAGCTCGGCGTCGGCCCGCTCGGCAGCGGCACGGCGCTCAGCGCGAGAACGCTCTACCAGCTGATGTTCGGCGAGCCGATCCCGGCCGCCAATGCGCAGTACCTGAGCAACGAGGAGGCGCTCGCCAGGCTCACCGTCGACAAGTCGATCGACGTCGCCATCATCGTGGCCGGCCAGCCCGCCAAGCTGTTCACCGACATGAAGCCCGAGGCGCGCAACTTCATCAAGCTCCTGAAGCTGGACGACAAGGCCCCCGAAACCGCGCGCGTGACGAAGACCTACTTCCCCGCGACCATCCGCGCGACGAGCTATGCCAACTGGCTCACCGCCGACATTCCCACGCTGACCATCAAGGCCTACCTGGTCACCTACGACTACGGCCTGCAGTCCACGGTGGGCAACCTGAGCCGCTTCGCCGAGTCGCTCTGCACCAACTTCGACAAGCTCCAGGCCAATGGCCATCCCAAGTGGAAGCAGGTGCGCCTGGAACTGCCGGCGCTGGGCCAGGGGTGGCGCTACTACCCGCCGATGGAGAAGCGGCTGCGTGCCTGCATCGCCGGCCAGATGGCGGTGTCGCGCACCGGGGCCTTCGGCAAGCCGCAGTCTCAACAGTCCCAGCAACCGCAGCGTCCCTGCACGGAGCAGGAGCTGGTGCTGGGGATCTGCAACCGGTGACGGCAGGCGGGGAGCGCGGCGCTACCAGGCCGCCGCGTCGCCCCGCAGCGCCCGCCTCGCCAGCAGGAAGGTCGCCGCATTCCAGCTCTGGCCGGCCATCCCCCGCGGTGCCAGCGTCCGGCCGTGGAACCACTCGGTGAAGCGCCAGTCGTTGAGCGCGTTCACCTGCGCCAGCCGCGCGAGTTCGGTCCAGGCCGGCTCGTGCAGTCCCAGCCGCGCCAGCATCAACACCCAGAAGCCGCCGACGAAGGGCCAGATGCCGCCGTTGTGGTACTGGTGCACGAGGTTCTGCTGGTGGCGCCCCATGTAGAGCCGCCACAGCGGGTGCTGGGGCGTCAGCGGTTGCAGCACCACGCGCACCGGATAGGGCACGCTGGCATTCGCCGCGCTCAGGGTCTCGACGATGCGGTAGGCCATGGCTTTATCCGCCAGTCCGCTCTGGATCGCCAGGATGTTGCCGAACACGTCCCCTTCGTGGCCGACCACCGAGAGGTTGACGAAGCTCAGGTACAGGCCCGGATCGCGCCGGCCGCGCCGCGCATAGTGCCGCAGCAGCCGCGCGCGGTGGTACTTGGGCAGCTCGCGCTGGAAGGGATTGAAGAGGTGGTTGAAGTGGTACTGCGTCTCCCCGGCATGCTCGAGCGCGTAGCGGCGCTTGACCTCGTACCAGAGCGTGTTGGTGTACAGCACGTAGCCCGAGCGCGGCATGATGTCGGCCCAGTCGCTGGCCTCGTTCTGCTGGAGCAGGCGAAAGTGCTGGTGCTCCTGCGCCAGGAGCCAGCCGATCGCGCGCTCCACTTCGCGGCTCCAATGCGAGGAGCCGACGCTGCCGTGGCGGCGCACATGGTCCACCGCGATCAGCCACCACAAGGTGGCGTCGATGCAGCCCAGGTACCAGAAGTCGGCATCGCGGCCTTCCGGGTCCACGTACTTGGGGATCTGCCCATTGGCCGCCTGGTGCGCCGCCAGCGCATCGAGACTCGCCACCGCACCCTGCTCCAGCGCGGGCACGCCGCTGCCGCACATCGCCATCACGCAGATCGCGGCATCGCGCCCGAAGATGCGCGTGTAGCGCCGCGCCTCGGCCGCCTCGGTGCGGCTGGCGGCCAGGATGCCGTGCGGCGTCAGGTTGCGTTGCAGGAGGTCGAGCGAGGCCTGGGCGCAGCGGTCGATCATGGCGGAGGCGGGGGCGTTCAGATGGGTCATGGGTCGTAGGTCCTTGCCTGCGGGTGCCGATTGTCCCGGGGCATGCATGCAGAGGGTAAACCCCTCGTGAGCGCGCGCCGAAGTGCGCCTTCGATCCGGGGCTTGCATCGCTAAGATGACTGCGATCGAGTCTCCGCCACGACACGAAGGACCCGCCGGACATGAATGCCAACGACCCTCTTCGACAGCGCCGCAGGCGTTCCACCTCGGGACGCTCACGTTCCTCCCGGGCGCGGGCACGGGCGAGAAGAAGGGGATGGATGGTGTTCTTCGCCGCGGTGGTGGGCGTCACGGCCGTCATCCTCGCGGGCCTGAACTACCTCTGGACCACCGAGCGCCATCCGGCTGCCCTCGCTGCGGCCGAAGCACGGCCCGACGCCGGCCGCAAGCCGGTCGAGCGAACCGCCGCGCTCCCGCCCCTCAACCTGCCGGCGGACGATGCGCCCCATGGGTCTGCGATGGAGTGGTGGTATTACAGCGGCATCCTCGCCGCGGAGGCGGGCCAGCGCTATGCCTTCCACATGGTCGTCTTCGTGGCCAACGGGCTGGTCAAGCACACCGTGATGCATGCGGCCTTGACCGACCTTCAAACCGGCAAGCGCTACGCCAGCCAGACCCGGACCGGCGGCACCCCGGCGACGAACGTCCCCAACGGCTTCGACTTCAGGGAGCAGGGCTGGCAGGTGTCCGCATCGCCTTCGTCCCACGTCCTGCGGGCCGGCTTCGACGGCGCCTCCGTCGCCTTCGACCTGGGCGTCTCGGGTCCCGCCGTCGCGCACCGCGCGCCGGGCTCGGAGACGCCGGGCCTGCTCGATTTCGGCAAGAGCGGGATCAGCTACTACTACTCGCGCCCTCGGCTTCCGGCGCGCGGCAGCATCGCCATCGCGGGAAAGTCGCTCCCGGTGAGCGGCGAGCTCTGGTTCGATCACCAGTGGGGCGAGTTCGACGTCCTCACGCTGGGCTGGAACTGGTTCGCCCTGCACCTGGCCGATGGATCCGACCTGATGCTCTACGAGCTCTTCGACGAGGACGGCCGCAAGATCATGACCGCGGGCACGCTGTCGGACGCCAAGGGGTCCCGGCCGCTCCAGCCGGGCGAGGTCGAGCTGCTGCCCGGCACCACCTGGACCAGCCCGAAGACCCACATCCCCTACGTCGTCGAGTGGCGCATCAAGCTTGCGTCGGGCGTGCTCAACGTCAAGCCCTTCGTGCCCGACAGCGAATTCGACTCGGGCTGGACCACCGGCAACGTCTATTGGGAAGGGCCGGTCAAGGTGAGCGGCAGCCAGGAGGGGCAGGGCTTCCTGGAGTTGAGCGGCTACGACCGCCTGAGCGCCCGGCAGTCCAAGAGCAAGTGACATCGCGCCGGCCCAGGCAGATCCATGGATCCACCCCCCGGCGCCCGCTGGCCTTGGCTGCCCGCCGAAGGCAGCTGGAAATACCACCTGCTGCTGGCGCTCACGGGCGTGCTCGTGCTGGGCCCGCTCGCCGGCGTGACGGCGGCCTACATGAATTTCTCGCTGGGCTTCTTCGTCGGCGGGCAGGTGCTGGCGGGGCTGCTCGGCTCTGCCGTCACCGCCGGCTATGGCGCGGCCGGGCGGCACGGTGCCAACTACATCCAGACGGCTGCTGCCTCGGTCGCCAGCATGAGCGGCCTGGGTGTGCTGCTGCAGGCCATGACGTGGATGGGGCTGCCGCAGCCGCCGGCCTGGCAGATGGTCATTTATCTCACCTGCGTGGGCATGTTCGGCGTGGGCGTGGGCATGCTCTACACGCCGGTGGTGGTGGACCGCATGCGCCTGGTCTTTCCTTCGGGGCTGGCGGTCGCGAACATCCTGCGGGCGCTGACCGACACCCGGCTGCTGCGGCGCTCGGTGCGGCAGCTGGGAAGCGGCATTGCCGCCGGGCTGATCGCGGGACTGGCCTCGGCCCGCCTGCCGCTGCTGGGCGCCGTCGAGCTGTCGGCTTCCACCTTCGGCGCGGGCCTCGTGATCGGCGCGCGCATCGGCATCCCGGCGGTGGTGGGCGGGCTGATCGGCGTCGCGCTGCAGCCGTACTTCGTCTCGATCGGCTGGCTGCAGGCCGGCGACCCGCCGCGCAAGATCATGTTCCTCATCGCGCTCGGAACGATCATGGGCGCGGCCCTGGTGGATCTCGCGGTGATCTTCGCGCGCGCCCTGCCGCGGGCACGACGGCAGGCGGCGCGCGATGCGCCGCCGCCCGAGGCCGGCGACTGGCGGCGCGTCGACAGCACGCGCCTCGTGCTGTGGGTGATCGTGTGGGCGGCCGCCACGGTGGTCTGTGGCCACTGGGTGCTGGGACAGCCCGTCTTCTTCCTGGTGGTGGCGGTGGCGCTGGTCTTTCTCTTCGCGCTGGTGAACGGCATCTCCGTGGGCATCAGCGACTCCAACCCGATCTCCTCGGCCTTCGTCGTGACGATCGTCATCCTCGCCGCCCTCGGCCTGCGCGATGCGGGCGTGGGGCTGATGGCCGGCGCGGTGCTGCTGGTGGCGACCAGCGTGGCCTGCGACATGCAGCAGGACCGCTCCACCGGCTGGCGGCTCGGCACGCCGCGCGTGCTGCAGTTCCGCTACCAGGTGCTGGGCATCGTCGTGGGCGCCATGCTGGCGGTGGTGTTCGCGCGGCTGTTCATGGCGGCCTATCCGGTGCTGCTGCAGGACCAGACCGTGCTGAAGGCGGATCAGCAGCCGGCCGGCTGGAGCTCCGCCATGACCTACAAGTTCGTGGGCGTGCTGCGCAGCCTCACCGAGGACCAGCCCTTCCAGCGCATCGCCATCGGCGTGGGCATCGCGGCCGGCTTGGCGATCGAGCTGCTGCGCAAGTGGCTGCGCCCGCGCAGCTTCGTGCTCGACGCCATCGTGCTGCCTTCGCCGTATGCGCTGTCCTTCGGCGGCTTCGTCAGCCTGCCGACCTCGCTGTGGCTCGGCGCGGGCGGCGTCGCGGGCAGTCTGCTGGCCGCCCGCGCGCCCGCGCGGCGCGACCTGCCGGAGGACATGAGCAGCGCTTCGCTGTTCGGCGGAGGCCTGATCGCCGGCGATGCGCTGGCGGCGGTGGGGATCGGCGTCGCCGGGCTGCTGGCGGTGTTGACCTGAAGCCCGGGCCGGACCCGCACACCGTCCATGCCCGAGCCCCAGGCCGGCAGCCCGGGCGTTATCGGGCCCTCAGCCCGCCGCGGCAGCCAGCGCCGCGTTGAACGTGGCGCTCGGGCGCATCACCGCCTCGGTCTTGCGCACGTCCGGCAGGTAGTAGCCGCCGATGTCGGCCGGCTGGCCCTGCACGGCGGCGAGCTCGTCCACGATCTTCTGCTCGTTGGCGGCCAGGGACTCGGCGAGCGGCTTGAAGTGGGCGGCCATTTCCTGGTCTTCGGTCTGCTCGGCCAGGGCCTGGGCCCAGTAGAGCGCCAGGTAGAAGTGGCTGCCGCGATTGTCGAGCTGGCCGGTCTTGGGCGAGGGGCCCTTGTTGTTGTCAAGCAGCTTGCCGGTGGCGGCGTCGAGCGCCTTGGCCAGCAGTTTGGCCTTGGCGTTGTGGGTCTTGATGCCCAGGTCCTCCAGGCTCACGGCCAGCGCGAGGAACTCGCCCAGCGAATCCCAGCGCAGGTGGTTTTCCTCCACCAGCTGCTGCACGTGCTTGGGGGCCGAGCCGCCGGCGCCCGTTTCATACATGCCGCCGCCGGCCATCAGGGGAACGATGGACAGCATCTTGGCCGAGGTGCCCAGCTCCATGATGGGGAACAGGTCCGTGAGGTAGTCGCGCAGGATGTTGCCGGTGGCGCTGATGGTGTCCAGCCCGCGGACCACGCGCTCGAGCGTATAGCGCATGGCGCGCACCTGGCTCATGATCTGGATGTCGAGCCCGGTGGTGTCGTGCTCGTGCAGGTACATCCTGACCTTGGTGATGAGCTGCGCCTCGTGCGGGCGGTAGGCGTCGAGCCAGAACACCACCGGCATGCCCGAGTTGCGCGCGCGCGTGACGGCGAGCTTGACCCAGTCCCGGATGGCCGCGTCCTTGACCTGGCACATGCGCCAGATGTCGCCCGTTTCCACGTTCTGGCTGAGCAGCACCTCGCCCGTGTCGAGATCGGTGATGTTGGCCACGCCGTCCTCGGGAATCTCGAAGGTCTTGTCGTGCGAGCCGTATTCCTCGGCCTGCTGGGCCATCAGGCCGACGTTGGGCACGGTGCCCATGGTCCTGGGGTCGAAGGCGCCGTGCCACTTGCAGAAGTTGATGATCTCCTGGTAGATGCGGGCAAAGGTGCTCTCGGGCATCACGGCCTTCACGTCCTTCAGCCGGCCGTCGGCACCGTACATCTTGCCGCCGTTGCGGATCATCGCGGGCATCGAGGCATCGACGATCACGTCGTTGGGCGAATGGAAGTTGGTGATGCCCCTGGCCGAGTCCACCATCGCCAGCTCGGGACGGTTCTCGTGGCAGGCGTGCAGGTCGCGCATGATCTCTTCCTGCGTGCTTTGCGGCAGGGGGCCGATCTTGGTGTACAGGTCGACCATGCCGTTGTTGACGTTCACGCCCAGCTCCTCGAACAGCTTGGCGTGCTTCTCGAAGGCCTCGCGGTAGAAGATCTTGACGCAGTGGCCGAACACGATGGGGTGCGACACCTTCATCATGGTGGCCTTCACGTGCAGCGAGAACATCACGCCCGTCTTGTGCGCGTCCTGGATCTGCCGCTCGTAGAACTCGAGCAGTGCCTTCTTGCTCATGAACATGGAGTCGATCACCTCGCGCTCGAGCAGCGACACCTTCGGCTTGAGCACGACGGCCTTGCCGCTCTTGGTGATCAGTTCCATCTTCACGTCGCGCGCCTTGTTCAGCGTCATCGATTTTTCGCCGTGGTAGAAGTCGCCGTGGTGCATGTGCGAGACGTGCGAGCGCGAGGCCTGGCTCCATTCGGCCATGCTGTGCGGGTTCTTGCGTGCGAATTCCTTGACGGCCTTGGGCGCGCGGCGATCGGAGTTGCCTTCGCGCAGCACCGGGTTCACCGCGCTGCCGATGCACTTGTTGTAGCGCGCGCGGATGTCCTTCTCCTCGTCCGTCTTCGTGCTCTCGGGATAGTCGGGAATCTTGTAGCCCTTGTCCTGCAGTTCCTTGATGGCGGACTTCAGCTGGGCCACCGAGGCGCTGATGTTGGGCAGCTTGATGATGTTGGCTTCGGGCCGCAGCGTCAGCTTGCCCAGCTCGGCCAGGTTGTCCGGCATGCGCTGCGCTTCGGTCAGCGCTTCGGGAAACTGCCCCAGGATTCGGCCGGCCACCGAGATGTCGCTGGTGGCGACCTCGATGCCCGCGGGCGCGGCGAACGCCTGGATGATCGGCAGCAGCGAGGCCGTGGCCAGGCGCGGCGCCTCGTCGGTGAGGGTGTAGATGATTTGGGAGTTTGCGGCGGTCATGGCGGCTTTCGGGTGGGCTGAACAACAACGCCTCGTCACGGAACGGACGGCGTGACGAGCGGGCGCAAACTTTAACAAATGGCCCGAGGGGAGGACGGCGCGCCGGGAAAGTCCGGCAAGGCCGGGCCTCGATGCGCGGGAAATCCCGAATCGCGGCCTTGCTCGACAACGGGCGCATGCGCGAGACAAGATGGCGTGGCCCCTTCTGGAGGAACGCTGATGCCAACGCCCGCACTGTTCGACACCGCGATGACCGCCCTGACCGCGGCGCTGGCCACGCCGATGGGGATCGTTGCGCTCTGCTCGGCCGGTGTCGCCGGCGTGCTGGTGATCGTGAGTTCCTTCGTCAAGACCATGATTCCCCTGCGCTGCCTCGCGATCGGCGGCAACCTGGGCTTTCTGATCTACGGTGCGCTGCATCCGTCGCTGATCCTGGTGCTGCTGCACGGTGCGCTGCTGCCCATCAACATCTTCCGCGCGGCCCAGATGGTCCGCCTCACGCGGCGCGTGCGCGTCGCGGCCGCGACGAGCGACTTCTCCGGCGTCTGGCTGCGCCCTTACATGCGCCGGCGGCGGCTCCGGAAGGACGCCATCCTGTTCCGCAAGGGCGACGAGGCCAAGCGCCTGTATTTCCTCGCCGAAGGGCAGATCGAGTTCGTCGAGATCGGACAGACCATGGAGGCCGGCCGGCTGTTCGGCGAGATCGCATTCTTTGCGCCCGACAAGCGGCGCACGCTGACCGCCCGCTGCGCCACCCACTGCACCGTGCTGCAGATGGACGAGTCGACGTTCAAGACGCTCTACTTCCAGAATCCGGCCTTCGGATTCGAGGTGGTGACGCTCGTTGCCGGCCGTCTCATCGCCGACCGGCAGCGCCTGGAAGACCGGCTTGCGGCAACCACGCCGGCGACCTGATCCGGCCGCGCCCGTCACGAGCAACTATTGCAACTAAAGGACTAGCCAGCCGCCCGGCGCAGCGTGACAATGCGCAACATCATGAAACCCGCGACAACACTTCGCCGGCTGGTGCTGTGGGTCTTGTTCCTGATCGTGCCGGTCGCCGTCCAGGCGCAGACACAGCTCGGGAGTGCCGCGGCCTTGCGTGCCAAATTCGACGCCGTCCACACGCAGATCGACAAGAACATCTTCGGGCGGCCGCTGGTCCTCGAATCGACGGAAGCCTCCGGCCAGTTGAGCGGCGACATCTTCGCGGTGCTGAACCATCCGTTCGACCAGGTGAGCGCTTCCCTGAGCCAGCCCGGCGTCTGGTGCGACGTGCTGATGCTGCACCTCAACACCAAGTACTGCGCACCGCGCGGAACAGACGATGCCAGGTCGCTCGCCGTCTCGGTCGGCCGCAAGTTCGACCAGCCGCTGTCGGAGGCGACGCGCGTCGACTTCGTCTGGCAGCCGCCGAAGATCGGCGACGACTACCTGAGCGTGCGCCTGAGCGCCGACAAGGGGCCGCTGTCGACCCGCGACTACCGCATCGAGCTCGAGGCGACGCCGCTGGGCAACGGCAAGACCTTCATGCATCTCGGCTATGCCTACGCCTACGGGGTGGCGGCGCGCATCGCGATGCAGGGCTATCTCTCGACCATCGGTTCGGACAAGGTGGGATTCACCGTGACGGGCAAGAACCCGGCGGGCGAGCCGACCTACGTGGGCGGCGTGCGCGGCGTGGTGGAGCGCAACACCATGCGCTACTACCTCGCCATCGACGCCTACATGGACGCCCCCAAGCAACTGCCGCAGCGCCTTGCGGCCTGGTTCGACAGCACCGAGCGCTATGCGCGGCAGCTGCGCGAAGTGGAGCGCGAGGACTACCTCGCGATGAAGCGCAACGAGTACAAGCGGCTTGCGAGCCCCTTGCCGGAGTAGCCGCTTCGATCGCCGGTCCAGCTGCGCAAGCCCGGGTGACCGGGGCTGCGTGAGGCGATCGTCGAATGGCTCCTGATTCCCGTTGCGCGGCGTTCAGGCGGGCGCCTGTTGCTTCGCCAGGACGTCGAGTGCGTTCCTCGCCGCGGCGACCCCCATCTTCACGTACGCGTCGCCGGTCACGCCGCCGATGTGCGGACTCAGCACGAAGCCCTTCTGGCCCTGGAAAGGATGCCCGGCAACCATCGGCTCGACGGCGAAGCTGTCCAGGCCGGCTGCCAGCACCTGGCCGGACTTCACGGCGGCGAGGAGCGCGTCCTCGTCGATCAGGCCACCGCGGGCCGTGTTGACCAGGATCACGCCGCGCCGGGTCTTCGCCAGGGTGTCGGCATTCACCAGCTTGCGGTTGTCTTCCGTCAATGGGCAGTGCAGCGAGATCACGTCGGCGTCGCGCCAGATCGCATCCAGGTCGACCGCCTGCACGTGGTCGGGCAGCTGCTTCGCGAAAGGGTCGAAGCCGATCACCCGCATGTCCAGCGCATGGGCCATCCTCGCAAAGCGCAGGCCGATCGCACCGAGGCCGACCAGGCCGACGGTGCGGCCGCCGAGCTCCAGGCTCTTGTGCGTCGCCTTGTCCCAATGCCCGCCATGCATGCGCGCATCGAGCGCGACCACGGACTTGGCGCAGGCCAGCATCAGCGCCAGCGCCTGTTCGGCCACGGCCGCGGCATTGGCACCCGCCGCGGCGACGACCTCGATGCCGCGCGCCCGGGCCGCCGGCTTGTCGATGGTGTCGGTGCCGCTGCCGTGCTTGGAGATCACGCGCAAGGCGGGCGCCGCATCCATCGCCGCCGCGCCGACCTTGCCGTAGCGCACGATGATCGCCACCGGATCGTGCTTGGCGCACAGCGCCACCACGTCGTCCTCCGTCGGCGTCTTGCCGGCGAAGATCAGCTCGTGCGCTTGCAGGAGTTCGAGCGCCTCCGGGGCGAGATCCGCGCCGGTGACGAGGATCGCGCTCACAGCGTCTCTCCTTCCTTCAGCACGCCCGCCGCGCGCAGCGCGCCGTCGAGCCAGGAGGCGGCCGTGTTGCCTTCCTTGATCGCCGCGATCCGCCTGGTCTCGTCCTGCACCTTCTTGCGCGCGGCGCCGATCAACGAAGCGATCTTCTCGCGCTCCACGACCATCACGCCGTCGCCATCGCCGATCACGAAGTCGCCGGCCCGCACGGTCACGCCGCCCACCGTCACCGGATGGCCGATGCGGCCGCCGATGCTCTTCGTCGGGCCGTTGGGATTGGTGCCGACCGAGAAGACCGGATAGTCCATCTGCTCGATTTCGAGGCTGTCGCGCACCGCGCCATCGACCACCACGCCGGCGATGCCGCGCTGGCGGCAGGCGGTCATCATGATGGTGCCCATGAGCGCCGAGGTCTGGTCGGCCTTGCCGTCGATCACGAGCACGTCGCCGGGCCTGGCCAGCGCGATTGCGGCGTGGATCATGAGGTTGTCTCCGGGCCGCACCTCGACCGTCAGTGCGGAGCCGGCCAGCTTCATGCGCGGCCGCAGCGGCTGGATGCGGCCGTGCAATGCGCCCCGGCGGCCTGCGACGTCGGCAAGAATGGCCGGCTGGAATTCGGAAGCCTGCCGGACGATGTCGGCAGGGACGCGCTCGAAGTCGCGAATGATCTCGGGCAATGGGTTGCTCATGATGGGTCTTTCTGTCGGGGGTGGCGAGGCTCAGTCGACCTTGGCGCCAGAGTCCTTGACGACCTTGCCCCAGCGCACGATCTCGTCCTGGATCAGCTTGCCGAACTGCTCGGGCGTGCCGCCGAGCACGTCGGCGCCCTGGCCCTCGAGCTTTTTCTTCACCTCGGCGTCCTGCAGCGCCTTGTTGAAGGCGACGTTGAGCTTCGCCACCGCGTCCTTCGGCATCGAGGCGGGGCCGGCGATGCCGAACCAGGTCACGGCCTCGAAGCCCTTGTAGCCGGACTCCGCGACGGTCGGCACGTCGGGAAGGTCGTTCACGCGCTTGTCGGAGGTCACGGCGATGGCCCGCATCTTGCCGTTGCGGATGTGTCCGATGAGCGTGGGAATCGACGACATGTACATCTGGATCTGGCCGCCGACGAGGTCGGTCGCGCCTTGCGCCGCGCCCTTGTACGGCACGTGCGTGAACTTGACCCCGGCGATCTTCTGGAACTGTTCGGCCGCCAGGTGGGCGACCGTGCCGCTGCCGGAGCTCGCGTAGTTGATGGTTTCGGGCTTCGCCTTGGCGGCGGTCACGACATCGGCCAGCGTCTTGTAGGGCGAGTCGGCCGCAACCACGAGCACGAGCGGCGAGCTGGCCACCAGGCCGATCGGGGCCAGGTCCTTCTGCGGGTTGTAGGGCAGCTTCGAATACAGCGTGGGATTGATGGCGAGGTTGCTGGTCTGTCCGAGCACGATGGTGTAGCCATCCGGCGCGGCCTTGGCCGCGGCGTCCACGCCCAGGTTGCCGCCCGAGCCGGGCTTGTTGTCGATCACCACCGTCCAGCCCTGCTGCGTCGCGACCTTGTTGCCCACTTCGCGCGCGATGAGGTCGGTGCCGCCGCCGGCGGGGAAGGGCACGATGAGCTTGATCGGCCGCGAGGGGTAGGCCTGCGCCAGCGCGGCGCAGGACGCAAAGGACAACAGGGCGAACACCGCGGTGCGGCGGGAAAGGTCGAGTTTCGTGATGGTCAAGGCTTGTCTCCGGTTGAATGATCCACGGTCGTTTGCCTGCTTCAGGCTTGGACGAACTGTAGATTTGCGTTCCGATACGTACAATGGTGTTGCACCAGGTGGACCACGAACCATGCCGCGAACCAAAGCCAGCGAAACCCGGCAACAGCGCGATGCGGGCGCAGCGCCCGAAGGCGACGAGCCCGCCGGCGGCGTCACCGCCGTCACCCGCGCCCTCCAACTGCTCGAGGCATTCGGCATGCAGGACCAGCGCCTGTCGCTGGCGGAGCTGACGCGCCGCAGCGGCATGCACAAGACGACGGCGCTGCGTCTCCTGCGAACGCTGGGCCACAGCGGCTACGTGGTCCAGCGCGACGACGGCGAGTGGCGCCTCGGGCCGGCGGCCGGTTGGCTGGGAGCGCGCTACCAGGCGGCCTTCGACGTCAACAACGTGGTCGAGCCGATGCTGCGCGAGCTGACGCAGGCGACCGGCGAGAGCGCTGCGTTCTACGTGCGCGAAGGCAACATCCGCACCTGCATCGTCCGGGTCGAGGGACCGCAGCCGATCCGCCACCATGCACGCATGGGCTCGGCGCTGCCGCTCGACAAGGGTTCGCCCGGACGGGTGATCCTCGCGTTCTCGGGCGAGCCCGGCGCCTTGTACGAAGAGATCCGCAAGCGCGGCTACCACTTCTCCATCGGCGAGAGAGAGAAGGGAGTCGCGACGGTGTCTGCGCCCGTCTTCGGCCTCAACTGGCGCTTGCTGGGCTCGGTCTGCATCTCCGGCCCTGCCGAACGGCTGCCGAAGAACAAGCTGCTTCGACACGCCAGGACGATCATCAAGGCGGCGAACCAGCTGTCGTATGCACTGGCCGGGAGCACGACGCCGCAGACGCCGAGGGTGGTTTCGGCGTGGCATCCGTAGCCCACGGCGGGTTCGAGCCGAGCGGGCAGGACGCCATGATCCGTGGCCGCGCGTTGGGATAGCACCAGGCGGCTACTGCCTCGCCGTCGCGCCGCGGGGGAGCACAAGGAGCGCTCCGAACGCCGCCAGCCCCAGAACCGCTGTGAGCCAGAGCGCGCCCGCGCCCCATCGATCGAGGCAGAGGCCGAAAGCCAGGGGCGCGAAGGCTTGCGCGATGCGCGCCGGCACCATCAGAAGCCCCTGCCGGGCGCCATAGCCGTGCGGCCCGAACAAGACGAGGGGCAGGGTGCCCTTGGCGATGGTCAGGATGCCGTTGCCGGCGCCGTGGAGGATGCCGAACAGCGCGGCCACCGGCGCGCCCGCCATCAGCAGCGCCGCGGCCCCGACCGGATGGGCCAGGGCCGCCATGCGCGCGGACAACAGCGGGTGGATTCGCCGCAGGAAGCCGAACTCCAGCAGCCGCCCTGCAACCTGCGCAGGACCGACGAGCGCTCCCACGGCAACTGCCACGCCGAGCGTCGCGCCACCGGCCTGGAGCAGGCGCGGCAGGTGGGCCGCCATTGCCGTGCTGATGAACCACGTTGCCGCGAAGACGAAGGCCAGGAGGCCGGCCGCGAGGCGAATGCGCGGCGTCGTGCCCCCGTCGGCAGCGGCGGCATCGGGCGAAGGCGCCGCACCCTCCTGCGGCATGCCCGGCGCAGTGATCCTGGGGAGCGTTGCGTTCAGCGGCAGTCCCAGCAGGAGATGGAGTGCGGCCCAGGCGAGGCAGGCGCCGCGCCATCCGAGTTGCGCGTCGAGCAGTGTCGACAGCGGCCAGCCCACCGTGCTGGCGAAACCCGCGAGCAAGGTAATGCCTGTGATGGCGCTGCGCGAATCGCGCCCGTAGAGGCGAACCAGGGCGGAGAACGCCGCCTCGTACAGTCCCGCCCCCATGCCCGCACCGACGAGCATCCAGGCGGCGAAGAGGCTGACGGGCCCCTGCGCGGCCGCCAGTGCCGCGAGGCCGGCGGCGAAGACGAGGTTCGTGCCCATCAGCACGGGCCGGCCGCCCCATCGGTCGATGGCCCGCCCGGCATAGGGCCCGAGCAGCGCCGACACGACGAGCGCAAAGGAAAAGGCGCCGAACACCGTCGGCACCGAGACGCCCAGATCCCGCGCCATCGGTGCTGCAAGCATCGCCGGCAGGTAGTAGGACGAGGCCCATGCCAGCGTCTGCGCCACGCCCAGGGCAGCGACGACGCCGGTGCGGGCGATCATGAAATCGAGCAGTTCATGCAGGCGGGAGCGTTGCGTCCGTGCCGTCGGTAGCGTTGCCTGGCTTGGCGACATCCTGCGCCGAATGCGCAGCGACCTCGTCCACCGTCGGACTCAGGGCCATGTGAATGGCGACACCGATGCCGGCACCGATGAGCTCGGCGACCACAAAGCCCGGCACGCTGGCCGGGGAGATGCCCGCGAAGCTGTCGCTGAACATCCGGCCGAATGCAGCGGCAGGATTCGCAAAGGAGGTCGACGCCGTGAACCAGTAGGCCGCGCCGATGTAGCACGCCACCATGGCGGCGACGCGGCTCGCGGGCGCTCTCAGGATGACCAGGAGCAGGCCGGCAGTGGCCACCGCCTCTGCGATCCACTGGCCCGTGCCGCTGCGGACCTTCGTCGAGAACTGGAAGATGGTTGCGTCGAACATCGCGTGCGCCAGCCACGCGCCGAGCATCGCGCCGGCCAGCTGCGCGACGATATAGGGGCCGGCCAGCGCGCGAGGCATCGCGCCGCGCGCCGCCATGACGAGCGACACCGCCGGGTTGAAGTGCCCGCCGCTCACGGGCCCGAACACTTCGATGAGGATGTACAGGCCGCCGACCGTCGCCAGGGTATTGGCCAGCAGAGCGATGGCCACGTTGCCCCCGGCCAGGCGCTCGGCCATGATGCCCGAGCCGATGACCACGGCCAGCAGCAGTGCGGTGCCGAGCGCTTCGGCAAACAGCTTGCGCGTCGTGTCGCCCAACTTGCTCACCTAGCGCCTTGCGATGTCATGGAGGGCCTGCTGCAGCTCGGCGTCGCCCATCGAATCGAGCGGCAGCTGCAGGAGCTGGAGCATCCGGTAGCCCACCGCCTGGCGCGTGAGCTCGAAGGCCGCGCGCTTTCCTTCGTCGCCGCCGGCCGCGTTGGAGGGGTCCGGGTAACCCCAATGCATCTTGACCGGGCTCCCCGGCCAGTACGGGCAAGCCTCCGCCGCGGCGCTGTCGCACACCGTGATGACGATGCGCATCCGGGGCGCGTCCGAGCCCGTGAACTCGTCCCAGCTCTTGCTGCGGTAGCCCGCGGTATCCACGCCCGCGTTGCCGAGTGCCTCGAGCGCGAACGGATTGATGCGGCCGCTCGGCGCACTGCCGGCGCTGTGCGCCCGCACATCCTTGCCCAGCACCTTGGCCCAGTGGTTGAGCATGCCTTCGCTCAGCACGCTGCGCGCGGAGTTGTGGGTGCAGAGGATCAGAACGTGGGTTGTCATCGATTCGCGCTTTCCGAGGTCCTTGTCATGTCGCAGCGCTTTCAGCAGCAGGACGATGCGGGCTTGACGGTCACTCCGACCGGCTTGCCTCGAGCTGTGGAGGGAGCGCAGCAGACGGCGGACCGAGCTTCAGCACTCTTTGCGCTCTCCCCGAACACCGGGATGTTATCGAGCGTATGGAAGTGCTCCCACGCGATGCCCTGCGGGTCGGTGACCCAGTGCTTCTCGCTGCGCGCATAGCAGCAGCTCGTCTCGCCCTGGTCGAGCAGCGCCATGTCCGCCGACTCGGCGCGCGCCTTCAGTTCGGCAAGTTCGTCTGCATCGTCCGTCTGGAAGCCGAGGTGGTCGATGCCCGGCGCTCCTGCGCGCGTGGAGATGGCGAAGTTGATGCGCGGGTCTTCGAGCATCCATTTGGCGTAGTCGGCCTCGACCCGTGCCGGTTCGGCGGCGAAAAGCTTCGAGTAGAAGGCGATGCTCGCCTTGAGGTCGTCGACATGGACGTGAACGTGAAATCTCTTCATGAAGGCTCCTTGAGTGAGGTCAGCAATGGCAGTCGTCGGCAGGGTTCTCCACGGCGCAGGCAGCGCCCTGGCAGCAGTTGTCCGTGAGGTATCCGAGCAGCGCGTTCATGTTGTCGTATGCGGCCCGGTAGATGAGGTTGCGGCTGGCACGCTCCTGCGTCACCAGACCCGAATTCACCAGCTCCTTCAAGTGAAAGGACAAGGTGGCCGGCGGCACGCCCAAGGCTTCCTGCATGACGCCGGGCGTCAGGCCGGTCTGTCCGGACACGACCAGTGCGCGGAACACCTCGAGGCGAAGCGGATGGGCGAGTGCTGCCAGCGCTTGGATGACTTGCTGCGATTCCATGATTCGAGAATAATCGAAATAAAGCCCTCGCGTCAAGGCATGAGCACGAGAACGGCGGCGGCGCTACACTCGTGCGCCCATGTTCCACCGCCCGCTCCGTCGCTCCATGACTGCGTTTTTCGTGGTCCTGTCGCTGCTGTTTTCACAACTGGCGCTGGCAAGCTACGTCTGCCCGGGCACCGCCGATCCAGCGGCAATGGCTGAAACGATGGCGTCCGGCGAGCCGTGCGAAGGGATGGACACGGCGCAGCCTGTCCTTTGCCATCAGTACGCAAACAGCGCGCCACAGTCGGTCGAACAGCCCAAGCCGGCAACGCCGTCGCTGCCGGCCATCGTTCAAGTGCTGGTATTGCCCGCCGTCATGGAAGCAGCGTCCACGACGGCGCTGGGTCACACCGCGGCACCCGGCGCCAGACCGCCTCCTGAACCCGTCTTCCTCTCCACGCTCAGACTTCGCGTCTGAAATCTCCGTCGACTGAATGGCGCCGGCGCGGCTTGTCCGCTCGCCGGCCGACATCTCATTGGTCTTCGGAGTTTTCATGCGACTTCACTTCCTGCGCACAGCCGTCCTGGCCGCCGCATTGCTCTCCTGCCTGGTGGAGGCAGCACCCCTGACGCTCGAGACGGCGCTCGAACTGGGCGTCGAACGCTCCGAAGCGGCTCGCGCAGCGCGCGCCGGCGTCACGAGCGCAACCGAAGCGGCCCGCGCCGCCGGCCAGCTGCCCGATCCGGCGCTACGGGCCGGCATCGACAACCTGCCGGTGACGGGAGGCGACCGCTTCAGTACGACCCGCGATTCGATGACGATGAAGCGCATCGGCGTCAGCCAGGAGTGGATATCGCCGGAGAAGCGGGCCGCCCGCCAGGCCGCAGCCCAGGCGTCGGTCGCCCGCGAATCGATCCAGTCCGAAGCGGCCGTTGCCGAGACTCGCCTGAACATCGCGCTGGCGTATCTTGAAGCCTTCTATGCCGGCGAGGCGCTGAAGCTCGCGACGCTCATGGAGCAGCACGCGCACGACGAGCTCGAGGCGGCGCGTGCGCGCCTGGCGTCGTCGACCGGCAGCAGCCAGGAGGCCCTTGCGCTGACCGGCGCCCGCGGCAGAGCGGAAGACGAATCGGCGGAAGTGCGCCAGCAGCAGAGCGCGGCGCGGGTGACATTGCAGCGGTGGGTCGGCACGACGAACGACGAGCTGGCACCCGTGGCCGCAATGCCATTGCGCGATGAGCAAGCGTATGTCGAGCGGCATCCTGCGGTCCTGGCGAAGCAGTTCGACATGGACGTGGCCAAGCAGTCTGCCGCGGTCGCGGCATCGGAACGCAAGCCGAACTGGACCTGGGAAGTGGCCTACGGGCAGCGCACCGGCTACTCGGACATGGTGTCGTTCGGCGTGAGCATCCCGCTTCAAGTGGCGCGCTCCGAGCGCCAGGACCGCGAAACCGCAGCGAAGCTCGCGCTGGCCGACAAAGCCGAAGCGGAACTCGCTGAAGCCGTCCGCGCGGCCATCGCTGAATACCGAGTGCTCGCCAGCGATATCGAACGACTGCTTGTCCGCATCGAGCGGGTCCGCGGCGGCGTCGTGACGCCAGCCCGGCAGCGGACCGCCGCAGCCACCGCGGCATACCGGTCGAACCAGGGCACTCTGGTGACCCTGTTCGAAGCGAGGCACGCCGAGGCGGAAGCGCAGCGCAAGCTCCTCACGCTTCAACGCGACCTCGCCATAGCCCAGGCACGGCTTGCATTCAAACCGCTCGCGCAAGGAGGCGGCCAATGAAACGCACATACCTCAGGGCACTTCTTGTCGTCGCCGGCGTGGCCCTGGCTGGTGGCGGCTTCCTCTTGGGACAGCACACGAGCCAGAAGAGCATGAGCAGTGCAACCGGCGGCACCGGCGGCACGACTTCGCCAGACGGCCGCAAGATCCTCTACTGGCACGACCCGATGGTCCCCGGCCCGCGGTTCGACAAGCCGGGGAAGTCGCCCTTCATGGACATGCAGCTCGTGCCCGTGTACGCGGACGGTGACCCGAGCACCACGGGTGTCAAGGTGAGTCCTGCGGTGCAACAGAGCCTCGGCATCCGGTATGCCACCGTGCGGCGTACCGAGGCCTCGAGCTCCTTCGACGCGATAGGAGCGGTCCAGTTCGACGAGCGACTGAACGTGGCCGTGCAGACGCGCGTCGCGGGATACGTCGAGCGCCTGGCCGTTCGTGCTCCGATGGAGCGCGTGCGCAAGGGCCAGGCCTTGGCGACCCTCTTCGCGCCCGAATGGCTGGGGCCGCAGAACGAGTTGCTGGCGCTCAAGCGCTCGGGCGTCTCGCCGGAGCTCATTGCTGCAGCGCGTGAGCGGATGCGCGCCATGTCGATTCCGGCCGACCTTGTCCGCCGAAGCGAGGAGACGGGCATCGCGCAGGCGCGCTTCACGCTCAGTGCGCCCGCCGACGGCGTGGTCGCCGAACTGGGGGTGCGGGAAGGCGTCGCCGTCACGCCCGGCATGACACTGTTTCGCATTGCCGGTCTCGACAAGGTCTGGGCAGTCGCAGAGATACCGGAAGCACAGGTGGTGAGCCTGCGCCGCGGGCAGAAGGTCCAGGCAGTCCTCCAGGCAGATGCCACGCAGACCTTCGAGGGCGAGCTCAAGGAAATACTTCCGGAGGTGAGCTCGAACACGCGCACGCTCAAGGCGCGGTTCGAGGTCGACAACAAGGCCGGCAAGCTCACGCCCGGGATGCTTCTGCGGCTGCAGGTGACAGGACCGGCGCGCACGCGCTTGGTCGTGCCGGCCGAGGCGGTCATCCGGACAGGAAAGCGCGCGGTCGTCATCGTCCGCCAGGGAAGCGGCACCTTCGAGCCGCGTGACGTCTCGCTGGGGATGGACCTCGGTGACGAGATCGAGGTCGTCCAAGGATTGAGCGAAGGCGACGAGGTGGTTGCGAGTGGCCAGTTCCTCGTCGACTCGGAGGCCCGGCTGCGCTCGGTCCTGGGGAGCATGTCTGCATCTTCATCTGCAGCGCAGCCGGCAGCCGCCAGCTCGGCGCCGACAGCCACGGCATCGGGAACCCACGTGGCCGAGGGCAAGGTCGAAAGCGTCGAGGCGGAAGGCATGACCATCTCTCACGGGCCGGTCGCGACGCTCAAGTGGCCGTCGATGACGATGGGCTTCTCGAAGCCGGACCCGAACGCCTTCCCCGAGGTGAAGCCGGGCGACACCGTGCGCTTCGAGTTCAAGGAAGGCGGCCCGATGGGCTACCAGCTGCTTTCGGTGCAGCGGCTGCAAACGGGAACGAAGCAATGATCGCCGCATTGATCCGCTGGTCGGTGAACAACCGGTTCCTGGTGCTCTTCGCGACCTTGTTCCTGGTGGCCGCAGGCCTGTGGTCGGTATCGAAGACCAGCCTGGATGTTCTGCCGGACCTCTCGGACGTTCAGGTGATCATCAGAACGCCGTACCCGGGCAAGGCACCTCAAGTCGTGGAGGACCTGGTCACCTATCCCCTGACCACGACCATGCTCAGCGTTCCTGGTGCCAAGACGGTTCGCGGCTACTCTTTCTTCGGGGATTCGTTCGTCTACGTGCTCTTCGATGACAAGACGGACCCCTATTGGGCCCGCTCGCGCGTGGTCGAGTACCTCAACCAGGTTCAGAGCAAGCTGCCTGCCGGGGCCAACGCGTCGCTGGGGCCGGATGCAACCGGTGTCGGCTGGGTCTACGAGTACGCGCTCATCGACCGAACCGGCAGACAGGACATCGGACAGCTGCGTGCGCTCAACGACTGGTTCCTGAAGTTCGAGCTCAAGACGATTCCCGACGTTGCAGAAGTGGCGAGCATCGGCGGCATGGTGAGGCAGTACCAGGTGGTGCTGGACCCGAACCGCATGAGGGCGCTCGGCATCACGCAGGCGACGGTCATGACAGCCTTGGAGAACGCCAACCAGGCATCGGGCGGCTCGGTCGTGGAACTGGCGGAAGCGGAGTACATGGTTCGGTCGCGCGGCTACCTCAGATCGCTGGACGACTTCCGAACCATTCCGCTCGCCGTTTCGGGCAGCACGCCGGTGCTGTTGCGCGATGTGGCCACGGTGCAGATCGGCCCGGAAATGCGCCGCGGCATCGCCGAGCTCGATGGTGAAGGAGAGGTCGCCGGCGGCGTGGTGGTCATGCGCTCCGGCAAGAACGCGCGCACGACCATCGAGGCCGTGAAGGCGAAGCTCGCGTCGCTCAAGCCGAGCTTGCCGCCGGGCGTCGAGATCGTACCGACTTACGACCGCTCCCTGCTCATCGACCGTGCCGTCGACAACCTCCGGTACAAGCTCCTGGAGGAGTTCCTGGTGGTCGCGCTGGTCTGCGCCGTCTTCCTTTTTCATCTGCGCTCGGCGCTGGTGGCCGTGGTCGCGCTTCCGATCGGGGTTCTTGCGGCGTTCATCGTCATGCACTGGCAGGGGGTCAACGCCAACATCATGTCCCTCGGCGGCATTGCCATCAGCATCGGCGCGATGGTCGACGGCGCCATCGTGATGGTCGAGAACGTTCACAAGAACCTGGAAGCGTTCGAGTCGAAGCAGGGCAGAAGCCCAACGCCGACAGAGCGATGGCATCTCGTCAGCACCGCCTCCGTGGAGGTGGGCCCGGCCCTCTTCTTCTCGCTGGTCGTCATTGCACTGTCGTTCGTGCCGGTGTTTTCCCTGGAGGCGCAGGAGGGCCGGCTCTTTTCGCCCTTGGCCTTCACCAAGACCTATGCAATGGCCGCTGCCGCCGGCCTGTCGGTGACGCTCGTTCCGGTGCTGATGGGCTATCTCATCCGCGGCCGCATCCCGCATGAAGCCGCCAACCCCGTCAACCGCTTTCTGATGTCGGCTTACAGGCCTGCGCTCGAAGTGGTTCTTGCGTTTCCCAAAGCCACGCTGGTCGCCGCCGCCTTGCTCCTCGCGCTGACTGCCGTTCCGGTATTGCGCCTGGGCGGTGAGTTCATGCCCCCGCTGGACGAGGGAGACCTGCTGTACATGCCATCTGCCCTGCCGGGGCTTTCGATTTCCAAGGCGTCGGCGCTGTTGCAGCAGACGGACCGCCTCATCAAGACGGTCCCCGAGGTGGCCACCGTTTTCGGAAAGGCCGGACGAGCCGACACTGCCACGGACCCCGCGCCGTTGGAGATGTTCGAGACCACCATCCAGTTCAAGCCGCGCGAGCAGTGGCGTGCCGGCATGACGCCGGACAAGCTCGTCGAGGAACTGGACCGTGCGGTGCAGGTCCCTGGGCTGTCGAACGTGTGGGTGCCGCCCATCCGCAATCGCATCGACATGCTGGCCACCGGCATCAAGAGCCCGGTCGGCATCAAGGTGGCCGGCGCGGACCTGGCGACCATCGACAGGCTGACGACCCGGATCGAGAGCGCGGCCAAGAAGGTGCCGGGCGTTTCCTCGGCTCTGGCCGAACGGCTGACGGGCGGTCGCTACATCGATGTCGACGTGGACCGGCTGGCGGCGGCCCGCTACGGGCTCTCCGTGGCCGACGTCCAGGCCATCGTCTCGACCGCAATCGGTGGCGACAACGCAGGTGAAGTCATACAGGGCCGGGAACGCTATCCCATCAACGTCAGGTATCCGCGCGAGATTCGCGACTCCCTGCAACGCCTGCGCGAGCTGCCCTTCGTGACCGACAAAGGGGCACAGCTGCTGCTCCAGGATGTGGCGAAGGTCACCATCGATGACGGTCCACCGATGCTGCGAAGCGAGAATGCACGCCTTTCCGGATGGGTCTACGTCGACGTGCGGGGCCGAGACCTCAGGTCGGTCGTCAACGACCTCCAGGCGGAGGTCCTCGAGTCCGTGGAACTGCCCGCCGGCTACGCGGTGTCATGGTCCGGGCAGTTCGAGTACCTCGAACGAGCCACGGAACGGCTCAAGCTCGTGGTGCCCCTCACCCTGGCAGTCATCTTCTTGCTGCTGTACCTGCTGTTCAGATCGTTCGGCGACGCCGCACTGGTCATGGCAGCGGTGCCGTTCTCGCTCGTCGGCGGCTTTTGGCTCGTTTGGGCCCTGGGCCACTCCATCTCGGTCGCCACTGCGGTCGGATTCATCGCGCTGGCCGGCGTGGCCGCCGAGTTCGGCGTCGTCATGCTCATCTACCTCAAGAACGCGCTGGCCCGGCGCATGGCGGCGGGCGCACCGATGAACGAGGAGACGCTTCTTGCCGCCATCCGCGAGGGCGCCGTCCAGCGCGTTCGGCCGAAGGCGATGACCGTTGCCGTCGTCATGGCGGGCTTGCTCCCCATCATGTGGGGAAGCGGAACCGGCTCGGAGGTGATGACGCGAATAGCTGCGCCCATGGTGGGCGGCATGCTCACCGCGCCCCTGCTGAGCATGCTTGTCGTTCCGGCGGCCTGGTACCTGATGCAGCGACGTCGGTCCGCGCCCCCGTGACGTGCGCTGCCGGCCACACTCCTACGCAATTTGCGCTCCGATCCGACAAGGGGCGCCGATCATCCGACTAGCCTGGGCTTCCAGCATCTGAAAGGAGTTGGCTATGAAGCCGAGAGACGATGACAGCCGCGGCGGCCGGGACTGGCGGGACGACCGGAGCGCGGATTGGCCGAGCCGGGGGCCAAGGCAGCACGAAGCCTTTCAGGGTCGCAGCACCCAGATGGGGTCTTCGGACTACGAACGAGGCTACTGGGGCAACGACTTCGATCGCGGTGATCCGGACCCGTTCGAACATGAGCAGCCCATTCCGACAGGTCCTCGCACCTGGGGCAGCGGCATAGGCAGCGGCGTGCAAGGGCGCGGCATGGGACAGGGCCGTCACTCGGACCCCGACTACCAGCAATGGCGCAACGAGCAACTGGAGCGCTTCGACGATGATTTCGAGGCGTTTCGGCGGGAGCGTTACGGCAAGTTCGCCGACGAGTTCAACACCTGGCGCAGCAATCGCGCGAATCAGCAGGCATCGGGCGGGAAGGCGGGCACGGGAACGTCCGATTCGTCGTCGTCGCCGGCGGGCAGCCGATCCGGCGAAGGGTCGCAGAACAAGCAGCACAGCTGAGCTCAGGCTCGCCGCAGATTGCCCCTTCACCTGCCTCCAGGGCGCAGGGGCCCGTGCGTGGGCGCCTGTCGCGAAAGGCTGGTGCCACCGGACGTCGCCGCGTCCGACACATCGCAGCCACCCGGGGGGTTAGAAAAAGGGCTGTCCATCGAGGAGCCTCACATGCCCAAGCAAGCTCTCTTCTTCCGTTCGTCGCTCGCCGCACTGCTCTGTGCCGGATGCCTTTTCGGCGTTAACACGTGGGCGCAGGGCAGCGCATCGCAAGTCCAGCGCGACCGCGCAGCCTGCGACGGGGTCCAGCAAGACCGCGAAGCCTGCCGCCGCGAGGCGGGCGCGGCGAAGCAGGAATCGCAGCGCGGCGGCCTGACGCCGGGCGACCGGGCCGAGCAGAACGCGCTGGCGCGCTGCCAGCTGCTGCAGCCCGCGGCCGACCGTGCCGATTGCGAAGCCCGCGTCAGGGGCGCCGCCACCAGCACCAGCGGCAGCGTGATGGGCGGCGGCGTGATCCGCGAGACCGTCACGCCGGTCCCGGCACCGGCGCCTTCGCCGTCGCGCTGAGGCGGCCCTGCACCGCTTC
>DATFFA010000216.1:0-20628 GCA_035250605.1 Variovorax sp.
CGCACACATCGACACCGCCGCATTCGCCTCATCGATCAACCGGCCCATGGTGATGAAGCCGTGGATCTGCCGCTCGAAGCAGACGTAAGCCGCGCGATTGCCGGCCGCGGTCAGGGCCCGCGCATAGTCCAGCCCTTCGTCGCGCAAAGGGTCGTAGCCGGCGGTCAGCACCAGGGCCGGCGGCAGGCGCGAGAGGTCGGGGTGCAGCAGCGGCGAGGCGCGCCAGTCGAGGTCGTGCTCCGGATCGGCGATGTAGTGATCGTGGAAGTAGCGGATGCTGTCGCTGGTCAGCACATAGCCCTGGCCATTGGTGGTGTGCGACGCGTGCACGCAGCGCATGTCGGTGGCGGGATAGATCAGCAGCTGGAAGGCGATGGGCAGGTCGCCGGCATCGCGCGCCGCGATCGCGACCACGGCCGCGAGGTTGCCTCCGGCGCTGTCGCCGCCGATCGCGAGGCGGCTCGCATCGACGCCGAGCGCCGACGCTTGACCGTGTACCCAGCGCGTGGCGGCCAGCGCATCGTCGACCGCCGCGGGAAAGCGGTGCTCCGGCCCCATGCGGTAGTCGACCGCCGCCAGCGCACAGCCCGAGAGATTGCACAGCTCGCGGCACAGCGTGTCGTGCGTGTCGAGGTCGCCGATGGTCCAGCCACCGCCGTGGTAATAGACCAGCACCGGCAACACGGCATCGCTCGCGCTGCCGAGCGGGCGGTAGTAGCGCAAGGGGATCGCGCCATGCGGGCCCGGCGCGCTCAGCTCGCGCACTTCGGCCACCTCGCCCGGTTCGGGCTGCGCGACGGCGCGGCGCTCGCGGTAGAGCTTGCGGGCATCGGCCGGCGTCAGCGTGTGGGTGGGCGGCACCTTGCGCGCGATGAGCAGATCGATGAAGGCCTGGGCGTCGGGGTGCAGCATGGCGGGACTCCTTTCAGTGGGGGTTCAGGCAGCGCGCGGCTTGACGCGCGCGGCGGCTTCCTTGGCGTTGCGGCGCGCGGTCTCGATGTCGCCGGCACGCGCCAGGGCCACCCCCATGCGCCGCTTGACGAAGCTTTCGGGCTTGCCGAACAGGCGCAGCTCGCTGCCGGGCACCTGCAGCGCATGGTCGACGCCATCGAAGACGATGCCCTGGGCATCCGCGCCGCCATAGATCACCGCGCTGGCGCCCGCGCTCTTGAGCGTGGTGTCCACCGGCAGGCCGAGGATGGCGCGGGCATGCAGCTCGAACTCGTTCTGCCACTGCGTGGTCATGGTCACCATGCCGGTGTCGTGCGGCCGCGGGCTCACTTCGCTGAACCAGACCTGCTCGCCCTTGACGAAGAGCTCGACGCCGAACAGGCCCTGGCCGCCCAGATCGGCCGTCACGGCCCGGGCGATGCGCTGGGCTTTCTCCAAAGCGGCGGGCGACATCGGGTGCGGCTGCCAGCTCTCGACGTAGTCGCCGCTGACCTGCACGTGGCCGATGGGTTCGCAGAACTGCGTTTGCACCGCGCCATCGGCCCCGAGCGCGCGCACGGTCAGCAGCGTGATCTCGTAGTCGAAGTCGATGAAGCCCTCGACGATCACGCGGCCGTGGCTCACGCGGCCGCCGGCCATCGCGTAGTCCCAGGCCTTCTGCACATCGGCGGGGCCGTCGATCTTGCTCTGGCCCTTGCCGGAGCTGCTCATCACCGGCTTGACGATGCAGGGGTAGCCGATGCCGCCGTCGATCGCCGCCTGCAGCTCGGCCAGCGAATCACAGAACTTGTAGGGGCTGGTGGGCAGGCCCAGCGTCTCGGCCGCGAGGCGGCGGATGCCTTCGCGGTCCATGGTGAGGCGCGCGGCGCGCGCAGTCGGGATCACGCGCACCGTGCCGGCCTCTTCCAGCTGCTGCAGCATGGGCGTGGCGATGGCTTCGATCTCGGGCACCACCAGCTGGGGCTTCTCCGCCTCGATCAGCGCCTTGAGCTGCTCGGGGTCGCTCATCGCGATGGTGCGCGCGTGGTGCGCCACCTGCTGGCCGGGGGCGTTGTCGTAGCGGTCGACCGCAATGGTCTCCACGCCCAGGCGCTGCAGCGCGATCAGCACCTCCTTGCCGAGCTCGCCGGCGCCGAGCAGCATCACGCGGGTGGCGGTGGGGGAAAGGGGCGTGCCGAGGGTGGTCATGGGAGTGATGGCGGTGAAAAGGGGGAAGCCCGGCACTTTAAATCACCGCGGATGTCACCGGCGGCTACACGTGCGGCGCGCGCGCTGTTCCACAATCGCAGCTTTCAGTTGAAGGAGCATCTCACATGGCTATCCAGACCGTCGGCATCATCGGAGCCGGCACGATGGGCAACGGCATCGCCCAGGCCTGCGCCGTCGCGGGCGTCAACGTCGTCATGGTCGACATCGCGCAGGCCGCGGTCGACAAGGGCCTCGCCACGGTGGCGGGCAGCCTCGACCGGCTGATCAAGAAGGACAAGCTCACCACCGAGCAGAAGGATGCGGCGCTGGCGCTGATCAAGGGCTCGACGAATTACGAAGAGCTGAAGGCCGCCCAGCTGGTGATCGAGGCCGCGACCGAGAACCACGCGCTCAAGCTGAAGATCCTCAAGCAGATCGACGCCATGCTGGCGCCCGAGGCGATCATCGCCTCCAACACCTCCTCGATCTCGATCACCCAGCTGGCCGCCGCCACCTCGCGGCCGGACCGCTTCATCGGCATGCACTTCTTCAACCCGGTGCCGATGATGGCCCTGGTGGAGATCATCCGCGGCTACCTGACCAGCGACGAAACGCACGACGCGGTGAAGGCGCTGGCCGTGGCGCTGGGCAAGTCGCCGATCACGGTGAAGAACGCGCCGGGCTTCGTGGTCAACCGCATCCTGGTGCCGATGATCAACGAAGCCTTCTTCGTGCTGGCCGAAGGGCTGGCCACGGCCGAGGACATCGATGCGGGCATGAAGCTGGGCTGCAACCAGCCGATCGGGCCGCTGGCACTTGCGGACATGATCGGACTCGACGTGTGCCTGGCCGTGATGGAGGTGTACCTCGAACAGTTCGGCGATTCCAAGTACCGGCCGTGCCCGCTGCTGAAGGAGATGGTGGCCGCGGGCCAGCTGGGCCGCAAGACCGGGCGCGGGGTCTACACCTACTGAACGCGGAGGCACCATGACCGCCATCCCCACCACACCCCCGCCCGAGGGCTGCATCGACACCCAGGTGCTCGACCATGTGCTGCTGATCGGCATCAACCGCCCGTCCAAGCGCAACGGCTGGACGCCGAAGATGTTCCGCGAGCTGGCCGAGGCCTACACGCGGCTCGACGACGATCCCGCGCTGCGCGTGGGCGTGCTGCATGCGTTCGGCGATCACTTCACGGCGGGCCTCGATCTGCCCGCGGTGGCCGAATTCATGAAGCGCGGCGAAAAGGCGACCCCCGAGGGCCTGGTGGAGCCGCACGACTTCGGGCTGCCCAACTACCGCCGCCGCACGAAGCCGATGGTGGTCGCAGTCAAGGGCATCTGCTTCACGGTGGGCATCGAGCTGATGCTGGGCGCGGACATCGTGGTGGCGGCGGACAACTGCCGCTTCTCCCAGATGGAGGTGCAGCGCGGCATCATGGCGACCGGCGGCGCGACGCTGCGCATGGCCGAGCGCGCGGGGCTGGGCAATGCGATGCTGCACCTGCTGACGGCGGACGAATTCGACAGCGCCGAGGCCTTTCGCCTGAACTTCGTGCAGCGGGTGGTGCCGGCGGGGGAGGAGCTGGACGAAGCCTTGGCGCTGGCGCAGCGCATTGCCGCCCAGGCGCCGCTGGCGGTGGTGGCGACGCGGCTGAATGTGATCAAGGCCATCGAGCAGGGGCCGCTGGCGGCGGTGGAGGACTTCATTCCCGTGCAGCAGCGGCTGGCGAACAGCGAGGATGCGGCGGAAGGGGTGCGTTCGTTCATCGAGAAAAGGCCTGCCCGCTTCAGCGGACGCTGACGCGTTGCTTCCTCCCTGTCCGGGGAGGGCCAAGGCGGGGTCGGAGAAGAATAACAATTAACTTGCACACAACTTAATTGAGTACTACAATTCAGCCATGCCCTCCAAAGCCCCCACCGCCGACGAGATGCTCCAGCTCGACAACCAGCTGTGCTTCGCGGTCTATTCCGCCTCGCTGGCCATGACCAAGCTGTACAAGCCGCTGCTCGACAAGCTCCACCTCACCTACCCCCAGTATCTTGTGATGCTGGTGTTATGGGAGCGTGACGGCCTCATGGTGTCGGAGCTGGGCGAGCGCCTGTCGCTCGATTCGGGCACGCTGACGCCGCTGCTCAAGCGCCTCGAGGCCAACGGCCTGGTGGCGCGCATCCGCGACGTGGCCGACGAGCGCCGCGTGCATGTCAGCCTCACGGCCGCCGGGCGCCGGCTCAAGGCGCGCGCGGCTGCCGTGCCGGCCTGCCTGATGGCCGCCAGCCAGTGCTCGATCGAAGAGCTGGTGGCGCTCACGCATCAGATCCAGCAACTGCGCGACCGCGTGAAGGCGGCCGCCTAGGTTCTTGTCTTTTCTCGTTCCCCCACCGCTTCGGCATCGAAGCATTTTTTTCCGCAACCACCAACCCGAAGGAATCATCATGGTCAAGCAGCTCGACAAGGTCCTCTACACCGCCCAGTCCCACACCACAGGCGGCCGCGACGGCGGTGCCGGCCAGTCCAGCGACAACGCGCTGGAGGTCAAGCTCAACCCGCCCGGCTCCGGCAAGCCCGGCACCAACCCCGAGCAGCTGTTCGCTGTCGGCTACTCGGCCTGCTTCATCGGTGCGATGAAGGCGGTGTCGCCGAAGATCAACGTCAAGGTGCCGGAAGACGTGGCGGTCGACGCCAGCGTCTCGCTCGGCCCGACGGACGGCGGCAAGGCCTACGGCATCGCGGTCAAGCTCGCGATCACGCTGCCGGGCCTGGACGACGCGCAGAAGAAGCTGCTGGTCGAGACCGCCCACCAGGTCTGCCCGTACTCGAACGCCACCCGCGGCAACATCGAGGTCGAGCTCGCGATCGCCTGATAGCGCCTCGCCTCAGCCCGCACGGCCTGGCGCCGCGTCACCCAGGTGACGCGGCGCCGGGCTTTTTTCATGCAGCGGACGCGGCTTCGCGCTAAGGTGGCTTTCATGAGCACCACCACCCAGCTGCTGATCCGCAAGGACGATCTTTCTTCCACCCGTGTGCGCACGATCGAAGACGCAGCACTGGCCGAGGGCCAGGTCCGCCTGCGCATCGACCGGTTCGCGCTCACGTCCAACAACATCACCTACGCCGCCTTCGGCGAGTCGATGAACTACTGGCAGTTCTTCCCGACCGGGGAGGAAGGCTGGGGCTGCATCCCGGTCTGGGGCTTCGCCTCGGTCGTGCAGTCGCTGCATCCGGGCGTGGCGGTGGGCGAGCGGCTCTACGGCTACGTGCCGATGGCCTCCAGCGTGGTGCTGGCGCCCGAGCGGCTCTCGCCGGCGCGCTTCGCCGACGGCACGTCGCACCGCGCGGCCCTGCCGGCCGTCTACAACCAGTATTTCCGCTGCGCGCGCGACCCGCTCTACACCCCCGACTCCGAAGACCTGCAGGCCCTGCTGCGCCCGCTCTTCATCACCTCCTGGCTGATCGACGACTTCTTCGACGACAACGACTTCTTCGGCGCGCGACCGGGCATCGCCCTGCTTTCCAGCGCGTCCAGCAAGACGGCCTACGGCACCGCCTTCCAGATGCACCAGCGACCCGGCATCGAGGTGGTCGGCTTGACCTCGGCGGCCAACAAGGCCTTCTGCCAGAGCCTGGGCTGCTACCACCGCGTGCTGGCCTACGAGGAGCTCGACCAGGTCGCGGCGGATGTGCCCTGCGTGTACGTGGATTTCGCCGGCAACGGCGAGCTGCGGCGCGCGATCCACACGCGCTTCCCTCAGCTGCGCCACGACTGCGTGATCGGGGGCACGCACGTGGAGCAGCTCGCGCCGGCCGGGACGGCCAAGGACCTGCCGGGCCCGCGCGCCGCCTTCTTCTTCGCGCCGGCCCAGATCAAGAAGCGCACCGAGGAATGGGGCGCCGACGGCTTCGGCCAGCGCATGGTGCAGGCCTGGCAGGGCTTCCTCGCGAAGGTGGCGCAGCCCGCGACGCCCTGGCTGACGGCGGAGCACCACGATGGCGCCGAGGCGGTGCAGGCCGCCTATGCGCAAGTGCTGTCGGGCCGGGGCGATCCGCGCATCGGACATATCCTGTCGCTCTCCAGGTAGCGACAATGGGCGGATGACTTCCGCAGAGCAAGAGAAAGCCGCCGGCGCCCATCCCTACGAATCGCTCACGCCCGACGTGGTGCTGGACGCGCTCGCCGGGTTCGGCCTGTATGGCGATGGCCGGCTGATGGCGCTGAACTCCTACGAGAACCGCGTCTACCAGGCCCACCTGGAGGACGGCCGCGCGGTGGTGCTCAAGTTCTACCGGCCGGGGCGCTGGAGCGATGCTCAGATCGCCGAGGAGCACCGCTTCTCGGCCGAACTGGCTGCGGCCGAGGTGCCGGCGATCGCGCCCCTCGCGCTGGAGGGCGCGACGCTGCACCACCACGGCGGCTTCGCCTTCAGCGTGAGCCCCTACCGCGGCGGGCGCCAGCCGGAGCTGGACGACTTCGAGGTGCTCGAATGGGTGGGCCGTTTCCTGGCGCGCATCCATACGGTGGGCGCGGCGCGGCCCTTCGTCGAACGCCCGGCGCTCGACCTGCAGAGCTTCGGCCTCGCCTCGCGCGACTGGCTGCTCGAGCACGAGATGATTCCGCTGGACGTGCAGCGCGACTGGGAAAAGGCCTGCAGCGAGGCCTTCGAGATGATCGCCCTCACCGCGCTGGGCGCCGACACCTACACCGAGCTGCAGAAGCTGCGGCTGCACGGCGACGTCCACCCCGGCAACATCCTGTGGACGCCCACCGACCGCCCCGACGGCGGCCCGCATTTCGTCGACCTCGACGACACGCGCACCGGCTTCGCGGTGCAAGACCTCTGGATGCTGCTGTCGGGCGACCGCGCCCAGCGCACCGCGCAGCTCAGCGGCCTGCTCGAGGGCTACGAGCAGTTCCGCCCCTTCGATCGGCGCGAGCTGGCGCTGATCGAGCCGCTGCGCACGCTGCGCCAGATCCACTACAGCGCCTGGCTCGCGCGACGCTGGCGCGATCCGATCTTCCCGATCAACTTCCCATGGTTCGGTTCGAGCGACTACTGGAAGGAGCAGATCCAGATGCTGCAGGACCAGTGCGAGGCGATGGCGGAGGAGCCGCTGTACGGGTGACCTGCCGGACGGGAATCCTCGCCATTGCGCGACCCACAGGCGCGGTCAAGGAATGCATCATTGCCGAGTTGTTGGTCAGGTTGTGAGCGCCTCGACCATGGAGTCCAGTTGCTTGCGAAACTGGTTGCCCGGATCGTCAGCAAACGGCTGAAGCCAGTGCTTCACGACGATCAAGCGGTCCTCGCGCGGGAGATCTTCGTCTTCTGCCAGGGCGCTGAGGAGCGGGAGCCAGCGTGGATCGAATTGGTGCTTCTGCATCGTGAGCATCAACTTGACCCGGACGTCCAGCCGCGGGAACACACGTACCAAGAGTCCGATGGGAAGCTTTCTTATCCGCGCAATTTCCGTCAAGCTGAACGCTGGGCCGATAGAGAAGACGCCGTCGGGATGAACACGGTTCTTGTCGAGCCAGCACGTGTGCAGGATAAAGGCCGCAACGGCATCTTCGAGCGCGCCCTGCAAAGGCTGGGGCAGTGGCGCTCCTTCCGCGCGATCGGCCAACTTCAGCAGCACGCTGAATTCCGACAGGGTCCAGAAAACGGCGGTGCTCAGGTATTCGAGCATTGTCGCCATCAGTTCTTCTGACGCCATCGCCGGTGCCCGCAGGAAACTGAGGACGCGATCCAGTCGGGCCTCCAGCGGCTTAACGGCTGGATGCTCGCCGGCCAGGGACTCCAACTTGGCCTTCATGGCAGGGAATGTTTGGGGATAGTCGTGGTAGGCAATGCAAAGCTCGACCAGGCACTCGGCGAATTGCTCGGGGGGCACTGCTTTTGACGAGTTCAGGGCATTGCAGACGTGCTGAACGATCGCGTCCCGTCGGTGGTGCGGTCTGCGCAGGGCTGCCAGGATCACGAGTCGCACAAAATGCTTGAGGTCGACGAATTCGCATTCACTTTTTCTTTTCGAGTCGCCAAGTTGAGCCAGTTCGCCGAAGAGCTGGTCCACGAGAGACATCTCGACATCCAGGGGCATGGATGAGGTCAAGCGCCTTATAAGAATGTCGATCCGGACTTGGAGGGCGTTGGGCCAGTTTTCCAGTACCACGGCGGTTTGGGGGTCCGGGGAGATCAGTTTCACAAGTGCCTGTCGAAGATTGACGAGTCCCATGAGACCCGCCCATGGCGTTCGTTCAAAGCTGTTCAGCTTGAAGCACCACGCAAGCGCCGCCCACTCCGGATACCACTGCCCTTTCATTCGGCTACAAATTTGCTTGTTCACCAGCC
This sequence comes from Variovorax sp., assembly GCA_035250605.1. Classification (GTDB taxonomy): domain Bacteria; phylum Pseudomonadota; class Gammaproteobacteria; order Burkholderiales; family Burkholderiaceae_C; genus Variovorax. Next base: position 8,487 of record DATFFA010000216.1, read on the forward strand.
ACATGGTCCCCAGGATTTCTTGCGATTTCGCTAAGGAAACGCCCGTTTGCGGGGGCAGCAGCTCCAGATCTGGTTTGATCCAGCCGATGATCAGACCACCCACGTCGCTGCACAACAATTTGGGAAGCGCATCCGAAAAGGGTTGCTGGACCTGATGCAGGAGCGAGCTTTGCACGCCCGGGCAGGCCGGCCCGTTGGACTCGGTGGCGTCGAGCACCCTGGGATCGCCAAACTCGAGCGGTTGGTTCAGCAGCGCAGCGGATGCGTCCGTCGACTCTGACAGGGGGCTGACCGCGCCCTCCATCGCCTGGCGTTGGAGATAGCTGCTGAACAGCACGTCGAACTTTTCCTCAGTCTTGTCCGGCCAGGCTTCAGTACTTTTGTGCGTCTCCTGGAGCAGCAAGACGACGGCTCGCAGCGCCGGCAGGGGAAGATTGTTGGCGCCCGCCAAGATGGCTTCCAGGGCCGCCAGGTGTTGCTCGTGGATGTGGCTGGGCATCAGCAGTTGCCGGAGCATCCGGCACAGGACATCAGGGTGCGGGAACGCGAGCCGCATGCACAGTGCTGCGAGGGCGCCGGAGAGTTCGCCTGTCAGGGGGTGGATCGAAGAGTCATCCAGCAGCTTGAAGGCGGCTTCCAACTTGTCCAGTGTTCCGACTTGGGACAGAAGCTGTTTCACCGAGGCCGGTACGGTCGTCAAGCCGGGTCGCCCCTGCGTGATCGATGTTTCCAGATGATGCGCCACCTGCTCGACTAGCGTGCCAGCTGCGGGCACATCAAGCGGAACGGCGGGACATTGGTCCTGGATCAGCGCCGGTGACTGAGGTTGTTGCGATTGGCGCTGCTTCTTCTCTGCGGGCGCGTTGTCCACATCCAGGTTCAATATCGACGAAGGAAACTGAAGGCGAGTGCTGTCACTTTTCATGCCTCGGCCACCTCCGCACGCATGAGTTCTTCCGCGTGCTTGGCCTTTTGCGCATGCTCGCGCAGTGCATCGGCCACGGCCCGCGGCGTGCTGCGCTGCGGCTCGAAGAAGTGCACGGCGTAGACAACCTGCGAGGTGGACGGCGCCAGCGCAAAGACGCCGGTGGTTTTGCTCCCGCTCAGCAGGTTGAGCCGCAACAGGCGCTCCATGGCAACGAGCGGCTTGTAGTCAGGCAACTCGCCCATGTCGAAATGCAGAATGAGACGGTTGGGGTCGAATTGCGGGTCGTGAATGACATCCACGACGACGTCGTCGACGACGGTGTGGCGAAGGTCCGCCAGCAAGTAGCGGTCGGCATGGCCGAGTTCAGTGCCTACATCCGCAAGCAGGCTGCGAAGTTCGAATTCATTCATGGGGTACACAGGACGACAAAGATCATTCCTATGTAACTCGACGCTCTCGACGGTTCCTTCTCGCCTCGACAGCCTTTCACCTCGGCGGCAGGTCTTGAGCAGCAGTCAAGACTCGATGGGCAATCCCAGGCTCAGCGGCACCTTGAGATAGCCACGAAAGCGCACGCGCCCGCCGCGCACCACCGGCCCGCACAGCCGGTAGTCCGGAAAGCGCGCCAGAAAAGCAGCGATGGCCACGCGCGCTTCCAGTCGCGCGAGGTTCATGCCGACGCACTGGTGCGTGCCGGAGCCGAAGGCCAGGTGCCGGTTGGGCGAGCGTGTGATGTCCAGCCGGTCCGGCTCTGCAAACACCGCCGGGTCGCGATTCGCCGCGCCGATGCACAGCGTGATCCGCGTGCCGGGCTGCACCTCGATGCCGCCCACGCTTGTCGCCACGGTGGCAATGCGATTGCCCAGCTGGTTGGAGCTTTCGAAGCGCAGGAACTCCTCGATGGCGCCGCGAATGAGCGACGGATCGTCCAGCAGCCGCTGCTTTTCCTCAGGCCATTCGAGCAGCGCGACGAGGCCGTTGCCGATCAGGTTGGTGGTGGTCTCGTGCCCGGCGTTGAGGATGAAGATGCAGTTCTGGCAGAGCTCGTTCTCGCTGAGCCGATCCTGTCCTGAGCCTGCCGAAGGAGCCTGTCCTGAGCCCGTCGAAGGGACCTGTCCTGAGCCTGCCGAAGGAGCTTCCTCCCCCTGGATGAGCCGCGTGAGCACGTCGTGCGCCGGGTCGCCCGGGTGCCGGCGCCGCTCCTGCACCAGCCCGCGCAGGTAGGCCACCATCTCCGTCACCGCGCGGTTGCCGGCGTCCAGCTGCGCCGCGCTGGGCTGCGGCTCCAGCGCGCCGAGGATGGCGAGCGACCAGTGGCGCAACGGGCCTCGCTCCTCGCGCGGCACGCCCAGCAGGTTGCCGATGACCTCGACAGGAATGGCGGCGGCGAAGTCCTCGATCAGGTCCACCTCCCCGCCGGCGTGCTGCCGCTCTTCCATGCGGTCCAGCAGGCCAGCGACAAGGTGGGTGAGGCCTTCCTCCATCGATTCGATGGCGCGCGCCGTGAGCGCCCCGGCGATCAGCCCGCGCACGCGCGTGTGCAGCGGCGGATCGTTGAACACCAGGCTGGTGGTGTGGTGCTCGTAGAGCGGGCTGCCGACGCCGTACTTGGGCGCGTACTCGGCGCGCTTGTCGGAGCTGAAGGCGTGCGTGTCCTTGTAGACCGCCACGCAGTCGGCATAACGTGTGAGCAGCAGCGAGCCATCGGGCATGCGGCGCACCGGCGATTCCTCGCGCAGCGCCGCATACCAGGGGTAGGGGTTCTCGTAGAAGGCCGGGCCGGGGCTGCGCAGGTCGAAGCCCGAGAGATCGACGACACAAGGCTCGGCGTTCATGGATCGCCCCCGTGCGGGATTCGGGCCGGCCGGCGGCGCGGCCTCGGGTCCCCGCCTAGACCAGCAGTGCGTTCACTCGCCGCACATAGGCGGCAGGGTCGGCCGGAAGGCCGCCCTCGGCGAGCAAGGCCTGGTCGAACAGGATGTTCGCCAGGTCTTCGAAGTGCGGCGAGCCCTCCAGCTTTTTCACGAGCGGGTGCTCGGCATTCACCTCCAGCACCGGCTTGACTTCCGGCGCCGGCTGTCCGGCTTGCCTGAGCATGCGCGCGAGCTGGGTGCTCATGCCGCCGTCCTGCACCACCAGGCAGGCCGGGGAATCGACCAGTCGGGTGGTGACGCGCACGTCTTCGGCCTTGTCCTTGAGGGCTTCCTTGAGACGCTCCAGCATGGGCTTGAAGGACTCGGCCGCTTCCTCGGCCGCCTTCTTCTCGGCCTCGTCCTGCAGCTTGCCCAGGTCGACCGCGCCCTTGGCGACGCTCTGCAGCGGCGTGCCGTCGAACTCGGTCAGGTAGTTGAGCGCCCACTCGTCGACGCGGTCGGTCATGAGCAGCACCTCGATGCCCTTCTTCTTGAAGATCTCGAGCTGCGGGCTGTTCCTGGCCGCGGCCGGCGTCTCGGCCGTGATGTAGTAGATCGCCTCCTGGCCTTCCTTCATGCGCGCCTTGTAGTCGGCGAAGCCGACGCTCACCGTGTCGCTGGTGCTGGAGGCAAAGCGCAGCAGCTTGGCGATGCGCTCGCGGTTGCCGAAGTCCTCGCCGAGGCCTTCCTTCAGCACGGCGCCGAACTCTGCATAGAACTTGGCGTACTTGCCCGACTCGTCGCCGTACTCGGCCGCGGCCTCGGCGGCCAGGGTGGTGTCGGCGTTCTTGTCGACCACGTCGGTCACCCCGTCGGCCGGGTTGGGCGCGGGCACCGATTCGCCGGAGCCGATGTCGAGCTTGCCGTCGTCGCCGCTGCTGGTGGTCTTGCGCTGCTTCTTCGCCAGGTCTTCAAGCATGCCGAGCACGCGCTTGGTGCTGCCCTCGCGGATCGCCTTCACGTCGCGGCTTTCCTGCAGCAGCTCGCGGCTCACGTTGAGCGGCAGGTCGGCCGAGTCGATCACGCCCTTGACGAAGCGCAGGTAGGTCGGCAGCAGCGCCTCGGCGTCGTCCATGATGAAGACGCGCTTGACGTAGAGCTTGACGCCCCCGTGCTTCTCGCGGTTCCACAAGTCCATCGGCGCCTTGGCCGGGATGTAGAGCAGCTGCGTGTACTCGGTGTTGCCCTCCACCCGGTTGTGGCTCCAGGCCAGCGGCGCCTCGAAGTCGTGGCTGATGTTCTTGTAGAACTCGACGTACTGCTCGTCGCTGATGTCCTTCTTGGGCCGGCTCCACAGCGCGCTGGCCTGGTTGACCGGCTCCCACTCGCCGGTCTTGACCATCTGGCCGCCCTTGTTGTCTTCGCCTTCCTTCCACTCTTCCTTCTCCATCAGGATGGGCAGGGAGATGTGGTCGGAGTACTTGGAGATGATCGACTTGAGCTTCCAGAGGTTCAGGTACTCCCCGGCGTCGTCCCGCAAGTGCAGCGTGACGCTGGTGCCGCGCTGCGGGCGGGTGATGGCGTCGACCTCGAAGTCGCCGGCGCCGGCGCTGACCCAGCGCACGCCTTCTTCGGCCGGCAGGCCCGCCCGGCGCGACTCGACGGTGATCTTGTCGGCCACGATGAAACCCGAATAGAAGCCCACGCCGAACTGGCCGATCAGCTGCGCGTCGGCCTTCTGGTCGCCCGAGAGCTTGCTCATGAACTCCTTGGTGCCGCTCTTGGCGATCGTGCCCAGGTTGTCGATGGCTTCCTGCTGCGACAGGCCGATGCCGTTGTCGGCAATGGTGAGGGTCTTGGCGGCCGGGTCGAAGGACACGCGCACCTCCAGCGTGGGCTGGTCCTCGTAGAGCGCCGGCCGGTCGATGGCCTCGAAGCGCAGCTTGTCGCAGGCGTCGGAGGCGTTCGAGATCAGCTCGCGAAGGAAGATTTCCTTGTTGGAGTAGAGCGAATGCGTGACCAGGTAAAGCAGTTGCGCGACTTCGGCCTGGAAGGGAAGTTTGGTCTTGGAAAGCGTCATGACTCGGTTGGAAACAGGTGAAAGGCGCCACCTTGGGCGAACCGAGAACTTTACAAGAGCGCGCCCGCGCGAGCCACGGCGCGTTCGAACGCGCCAACCAAGTCCTACAAAAGCCTGTAGGCCGCCGCCTACAGCCCAGCCATCGCCGAGCACCAGCTGCCTACGAGCAGCCCGACATGAAGCCGGGCTCAGGGCAGCCTGACCTCAGCGCCGCGCGAAGGCGGCGATGTCTCGGGGTCATGCCATGCATGCCACGCGTCCCCTGCCCGGCACGCCGCCGATGCCGTCGCAGCCGCTTGGGGCTGCGCCACCATGGCGCCACTGGCAAAACCCGCGGCCAGCGCGAGAGCTGCCGCGCCGAGCATGCGGCGGCGGGCGGCGCCTGCCCCGGGGCCGCCGATGGTGCTTCGATCCCAAGCCGCTTGCGACATCTGCGTTCCGTGCCGGGTCGGCGGCGGATCAGAGCCGGTTGCCGCCGTTGGCGTTGGAGGTGCGCACATCCATCGGATGCGGCATCGTCGAGATGACCTTGCTGTTCACGCGCGAGCCGGAAGACACGTTCTGGTCCGGCGCCGCGGCCGCGCGCATCGCCTCCTGCGAGACGGCCTTCGAATCGGCGACCGACTTGAAGGGCTCCGCGCCGCGCGAGCCGCGCACCACGTTCTGGTTGGGGGCGGAGGCGGTGCGGACGGCTTCCGCATCCACGTCGGCGCGGCTCAGGGCCGAAGCGTGCGTGAGCACGCCGTCGTAGCTTTCGGCCTGGGCGGCCACCGAGGCCAGGCCCGCGAGGGCACTCAGGGTGGTGACGGCGAGGAACTTCAGGGAGGCTTGCATGGCGATGAACTCCGGGGTGACTGGCAGGTCTCGCGCCGGGTGCGACATGCGTCTCGGCTGACCTGGGATGCACTCTAGGCAGCCACACTGAGCCGATCGTTAGCGAAAACTTAGCCGAGTCTTAGCCCCTCGGCAGCGCCTCGAATTCAGGCGCGGGCGACGGAAAGAAGGCCGTCGATGGCGTGGACCACGCCGCGTCGCGCCTCGGGCGTGGGCGCGCCTTCGACCAGCAATTGGCGGATCAGGCCCAGCGTGTTGAGCAGTTCCGCCTCCATGTCCGTCAGCAGCGGGATGACCTCGTACTTGGGGTAGTGCCCGCGCGCGCCCAGCGGACGGCCGGGGCCGGACAGATCCACGTCGTAGCCTTCGCAAATTGCTTCGGTTTGGGTCTTCATGGTCTTGGTTTCCCGAAAATCCGCCGGGGCGGAGATTGCCATGCTTCAGCTCAGCTGCATCAGCTCCGAGAGCCGGCGGCCGACCGCCTGCATCCGCGAACGCTTTTCACCGGCGCGGCGCTCGGCCAACTGCTCCAGCGCCATGGCCACGGACTCCGCGCCCTGGTCGCCCTCTTCCAGACGCCGGCGCCACTTCTGCGCGAGCGCCGACAGCTGCTCGCTGTCGAGGCGCTGGGGCGGCAGATCCAGCTCGGCCCGCTGGGCCCGCGCTCGCCGTTTGCCCGGTGGCGGCAGCGTGGCTCGCAGCAGGCGGAGAAGGCCGTTCGACGACCACTGAGCTTGGGAGTCGGAGTGATGTTGCATGTAATACATTGTGCCTAGTTAAACACAAAGTAACAAGCCAACTTCTTCATTTTTTTAACACTTTCGCCTGCATCGTCACGGCACGCTCGCGGGATGCCTTCTCAAGCCGGAAGGTAGACCCGGGCGATCAGCCCGGTGCCGCCCTCCTCCTGCTCGCTGCGGTTGCTGAGCGCGATGCGCAGGCCGTGGCGCAAGGCTGCGGTGCGCGCAATCGCCAAGCCCAGGCCGCTGCCGCCGGCGGAGGTGCCGGGCACGCGGAAGAAGCGGTCGAAGACGCGCGTCATGAACTCCGGCGGGATGCCCGGCCCGTTGTCGACCACGTCCACCACCGGCTGGCCCTGCACCTCGTGCAGGCGCACGTCGACCACCCCGCCCTCGGGCGCGTGGCGCAGGGCGTTGTCGATCAGGTTGTCGAACACGCTGCGCAGCTCGGCCGCGGGGGCGCTGACCACCGGCGTCACCGTGCCGTCGAAGCCGACGTCGATGCGGCGCCGGTCGGCCACCACCATCAGCTGGCCCAGGCTCTCGCGCAGCAGCGCGGCCACGTCCACCGGCTCGGCCATCGCCGCGGGCGCGGCGCTCTCCTGGCGCGACAGGCGCAGCAGCTGCTCGATCAGGTGCTGGGCGCGGGTGACGCCGGCCTCGAGCTGCGCGAAGCGATCGGCGGCATCGCCGGGCGGAACGTGCGCACGCAGGTTCTCCAGTTGCAGCCCGATGGCGGCGACCGGCGTGCGTAGCTCGTGCGCGGCGTCCTGCACGAAGCGGCGCTGGGCGGCGAAGGCATCGCGCAGGCGCGCCAGCAGGCTGTTGAAGGAACTCACCAGCGGCGCGATCTCGTCCGGCACGCGCGTCAGCGAGAGCTCCGAGAGGCTGCGCTCGTCCTGCGCCGCCACCTCGCGCGCCACCGCGTGCAGCGAATAGGAGCTGAGCCACACCACCAGCCACAGCACCGCCAGCGAGACCGGCAGCAGCAACGCGATCGGCAGCGCCGCGAACAGGGCGCGGTGGGCGACCTCGTGGCGCATGAAGCTGCCGCTCTGTGCGATCTGCACGCGCGGCTGGTTCGCGCGCGGGCCGGCCTCGGCGGTGTAGACGCGCCAGTTCTCGTCGCTGCCGGCGCCGGTGCGCACGTTGCGCAGGCCAGGCTCGGCCTGCAGGGGCACCGCGAGCTTGGGCCAGGAGCTGGCCAGCAGGCGGCCGTCGGGGCTCCAGATCTGGACGATGAAGGAACCCCACTTGAAGACGCTCTGGTCCGCCAGCGGCAGCAGCGCCGGCGTGCTGTCGTTGGCCGCATAGGAGTTGGCCAGCAGCTGCATCTGGTCGTCCATGAAGGTGTGGACCATGCGCCCGTAGCTCATGTAGGAAGCCCAGCCGGTGACGCCGGCCGCGATCAGGTGCAGCGAGACCAGCCACAGCAGCAGCTTGGCCCGCAGCGAGCAGGGCATGTACCAGGGGCGCGGATTCATCTTCTTCATGCTGCTGCCGCCACCCGCCATCCGAGCCCGCGCACGTTGCGGATCGCATCGGGCCCGAGCTTGCGCCGCATGCCGTGGATCAGCACGTCGACCGCGTTGCTGGTGACCTCCTCGCCCCAGCCGTAGATGCGGTTTTCCAGTTGCTCGCGCGACAGGATGGCGCCGGGCCGCTCCAGCAGCGCATGCAGCAGCGCGAATTCGCGCGCGGTGAGGGCCTCGCGCGTGCCGTTGCGCAACACTTCGCGCGTGGTCAGGTCCAGCTGCAGCCCGGTGCCGCCGATCACCGAGTGCGCGGCGCCGTCGCGGCGGCGGATCACCGCGCGCATGCGCGCCAGCAGCTCGCGGAATTCGAAGGGCTTGAGCAGGTAGTCGTCGGCGCCGAGGTCCAGGCCCTGGATGCGGTCCTCCAGGCCGTCGCGCGCGGTGAGCACCAGCACCGGCGTGGTGTCGCCGCGCTCGCGCGCCCGGCGCAGCACCTCGGTGCCGTCCTGCTTGGGCAGGCCGAGGTCGAGCAGCACGCAGGTATAGCCGCCGTCGGCGAAGGCGCTCTGCGCCAGCGCGCCGTCGCGCACCCAGTCGACCGACCAGCCGGCGCCTTCGAGGGCATGCCGCAGGCTGCTCCCGATCATCTCGTCGTCTTCCACCAGCAGCGTGCGCACGGCGCCTCCTCTTTCGCGAAGCAATGAAGGCTACACGCGGATTCTTAGCGTGTCATGAGGGGAGCAAAACCGATCGTCAGGCTCCCTCAGAAGCGCTCGTGCGGACCGAGATAACGCCACTGCCCGACCGGCAGATGCCCCAGCACCACGCGCCCGATGCGGATGCGCTTCAAACCCACCACCTTGAGCCCGACCAGCTCGCACATGCGGCGGATCTGCCGCTTCTTGCCCTCGGTCAGCACGAAGCGCAGCTGCTCGGGGTTCTGCCAGTCGACCAGCGCCGGCTTGAGCGGCTGGCCGTCCAGGCTCAACCCATGGCGCAGGCGCTGCAGCTGCTCGCGCGGGAAGGTGGCTTGCGGGTTCTGCGCCACCTCGCCGTAGCTCACGCGCACCAGGTATTCCTTCTCCATGCCCGAGTCCTCGCCGATCAGCTGCCGCGCGACGCGGCCGTCCTGCGTGAGGACCAGGAGCCCCACCGAGTCGATGTCCAGCCGTCCGGCCGGCGCCAGGCCGCGCAGCTGGGGCGGCGAGAAGCGCAGGCGGCTCGGGTCTTCGCGCCAGTGCGTGCGCGGGTTGATCAGCACCACGGCGGGCTCGTGGCCGTCCTCCGCCTGCCCGCTGACATAGCCCATGGGCTTGTGCAGCAGGATGGTGACCTGTTGCTGCTGCTGGTTCTGCGCCTTGCGATCGACCTCGATGCGGTCGGCAGGGCCGACCTTGAGACCCATTTCCGCGACCCGCCCGTTGACCTTGACCCAGCCGTGCGCAATCCAGTCGTCGGCCTCGCGGCGCGAGCACAGGCCGAGCTCGGCCATGCGCTTGTTGAGTCGGGTCGGTTCGGGGCTGTCGGGCATGGGGCGGAGGCTGGCGAGGCGGCGCGCCATTGTCCGCCATTCGACAGAGCCGCTGCCGACCCGCAGGCCGGATGGCACATCGCAATTCGACACGCGAGCGGCCATACTGGAAAACCGTTTGGCTACCCTCACCGGAGACCCACCATGCCCCGCTATGTCATCGAACGCACGCTCCCGGGCGCCGGCAAGCTGTCGGAGCGCGACCTCAAGGCCCTGTCCATCAAATCCAACGGCGTCCTGCACGAACTCGGGCCCGAGATCAACTGGGTCGAGAGCTTCGTCACCGACGACAAGCTCTACTGCGTCTACGTCGCGCCCAACGACGAGATGATCCGCGAACATGCGAAGCGAGGCGGCTTCCCGGCCGACAGCGTGGCGCGGGTGCGCGCCATCATCAGCCCGACGACCGCAGAGTGAGCGAGGCCCTCAGGGTACCAGCCGGTAGCCGACGGCGGTCTCCGTCAGCAAGTGCCGCGGCTGCGCCGGATCGGATTCCAGCTTCTGCCGCAGGTGGCCCATGTAGATGCGCAGGTAATGGCTCTGGCCGGCATGCGAGGGGCCCCACACCTCGCGCAGCAGCTGGCGCTGCGTGAGCACGCGACCGGCATTGGCGACCAGCACCGAGAGCAGCCGGTACTCGGTGGGCGTGAGGTGTACCTCGGTGCCGGCGCGCCGTACCAGGCGGGCCGTGCGATCGACCTCGATTTCGCCGAAGCGGAACACCGGCTCGGCCTCCTCGCCCCCATTGGCCGTGCGCGGCCGGCGCAGGTTGGCGCGCACGCGGGCCAGCAGCTCGCCGGTGCCGAAGGGCTTTGTGAGGTAGTCGTCGGCGCCGGCGTCGAGCGCGGCGATCTTGTCGGCCTCGTCGGTGCGTGCCGAGAGCACGATGATCGGCACGCCCGACCAGCCGCGCACGTCGCGGATCAGCGCCACGCCATCGCCGTCGGGCAAGCCCAGGTCCAGCACCAGCAGATCGGGCTGCCGCGTGCCGGCCGCCGCCAGCCCGTCGCGCAGCGTCCCGGCCTCGTGCACCAGCCAGCCCTCGGCCTCCAGCGCACCGCGCACGAAGCGCCGGATCTGGGGCTCGTCTTCGATCACGATGGCGGTGGGGCTGGGCATGGCTCGGGGAATCGGGAGGGGGCCCGGATTTTCACACCGTCTCCTCGGCCGACGGAGCCTCGCGCCGCGGCAGCGTCACCGTGAACTCGGCCCCGCCCTCCACCGCATTGGCCGCGGTGATCTCGCCGCCGTGCGCGCTGACCACCGCCCTGCAGATCGCCAGCCCCAGGCCCACGCCGGGCGTGGCCGACTCGGCCTGGCCGCGCGTGAACTTGTCGAACAGGGTCTGCTCGCGGCCCTTGAGCGCCGGCGGCAGCCCGGGCCCGTGGTCGCGCACGCCGAGCAGCAACGAACGCTCGGTGGTGCGCGCGCTGACCACGACCGGCGCCGCACCGTATTTGCCGGCGTTTTCCAGCAGGTTGACCAGCACGCGCTCGATCAGCACCGCATCGAACTCGACCAGCGGCAGGTCGGGCGGCAGCTCGGTTCGCACCTCCATCTCGCCGAGCGCGGGCCGCGCCGCGCGGATCGCCGCGCCCACCACCTCCTCGACCGACTGCCATTCGCGCCGCAGCTGGACCGCACCGCGGGCGATGCCGCTTTCGAGCCGCGCCATGTCCAGCAGGTTGTTGACCAGCGCGTGCAGCTGGTGCGCCTGCACGACGATGGCGCGTGCCACGGCCGGGCGGTCCACCTCGCCGGCGCCGTGCGGCGCCTGCAGCGACTCGGCCAGCGCGATCAGCGCCGTCAGCGGCGTGCGCACGTCGTGGGAGATCGCGCCCAGCAAGGCGTTGCGCAGGCGCTCCGACTCCATTTCGACCACGGCCTGCTGCGCGACGTCGACGTAGTGCACCCGCTCAAGCGCGATCGCGATCTGCCGCGCCAGCGTGTCGAGTTGCTGCGCCTGCTCCGGGATCATCAGCCAGCGCGGCTGTGCCGGCTCCAGCGCGAGCACGCCGCGCACGCGCATCGGCGCTTTCAGCGGCACGTAGTGCCAGGGCTGAGCCGACAGCGTGGCGGTGGCCAGGCCGGCGGGCTGGCCCTGGCGGAGGGTCCAGTCGGCAACGCTCGGATCGAAGCCGGGTGGCGGCTCGGCGGGGATCACGAGGCGATCGTTCGCATCGGTCACCAGCACCATCGCTCGCCCACCGAAATGGCCCTGCACCGCGTCCGCGCCCAGTTGCACCACCTGCGAGGTCTCGAGTGCGGCCGACAGCTCGCGCGTGAGCTCGAACAGCGACTGCGCGCGCCGCTCGCGGCTGGTCGAGACGCCGGCCGCAAAGCGCAGGCCCGCGGTGAGCTGACCGACCAGCAGGCCCACGCCCAACATGACCACGAAGGTCAGCAGGTACTGCACGTCGCTGACCGCGAAGGACAGGCGCGGCGAGACGAAGAAGAAGTCGAAGGCCGCGACGTTGAGCAGCGCCGCGAAGGCAGCCGGCCCGCGGCCGAATCGCATCGCCACGCCGACCACGCCGAGCAGAAACAGCATCACGATGTTCGCGAGCTCCAGCCTGCCCGCCAACGGCGTGGCCAGCAGCGTGACGGCGACGCTGCTGGCGGCGGCCCAGGCGTAGCCGGGCCAGCGCGCGTGCGGGCGGTCGCTGTCCTCCACGTCGGAGGCGCCGCGCCGGCCCGGCCG
>DATFFA010000217.1:0-7950 GCA_035250605.1 Variovorax sp.
GGCTGCGGCAATGCGCGCGGCCGGGATGGGCCGGACCGCGTGGCCCAGCGGGAGGGGATGCGCCAGCGTCGCGACCCGCGTCGGCGGCGGCGCGCCGGTCAGCAGGCACAGCGGGCAGTCCATGTGGGTGGCGCCCAGTTCCTTCGCCCCGTCCTCGGTCTGGACCACCGCCTTGACGGCGCCGGCGCTGGAGCACACCAGCTCCAGCGCCTGCGGATGCACGATCGGCGAGGCGATCGCCGCGCCCAGCGACAGCGCGAACCACAGCAGCACGAGGCGGCCGAGGTGGTGGGCGTGGCGCAGGCAGGACATGGGGTGGCGATTATCGGGGAGATGAGGTCTCGGCGGCTTGGCGCGGCCTCAGCCCGCCCAGGCCTGCGTCGGTTCGTTGGCCTGGGCGCCGACCCGGCCCGAGTCGAGTTCGTCCAGGCAGGGTGGCGCAGGGCTTCACTCAGCCGTCCAGCGCCGCCGCGAAATCGGCGATGAGCTCGCTCTCGCGCTCCAGGCCGACCGAGACGCGGATCAATCCTTCCGCAATGCCCATCTCGGCGCGCTTGTCCGGCCCGGCTTCCCAGAAGATCGTGGGAGCGACCGGAATGATCAGGGTGCGCGTGTCCCCCATGCCCGTGGCCTTGACGGGGATCTGCAGCCGATTGATGACCGGGATGCAGGCCGCCGCATCGCGCAGCTCGAAGGACAGCAGCCAGGCACCCGCGCCGAACAGTGTGCGCGCCATCGCATGCTGCGGATGCGATTCGAGCATCGGGTAGTACACGCGCGCCACGGCCGGGTGGGCTTCCAGGAAGCGGGCCAGCGCCAGCGCGGTCGCGCTGGTCTGCGCCACCCGCAGCGCCAGGGTCTCGGCGCCCACGGCGATGCGGTGGGCATGGTCCGCGCTGAGGGTGCCGCCCAGGTCGCGCAGGCCCTTCTTGCGCAGCTGCGTCAGGCCCCACTGCTTCGCGTCGCCCTGGCGATAGCCCTCGAAGATGTTGGGACAGGCCTGCCAGTCGAAAAGACCGGTGTCGGTCACCGCACCGCCGAGCGCATTGCCGTGGCCGGCGATGGTCTTGGTCAGGGAGTTCAGCGACAGGCTGGCGCCCACCGTCCGGGGCCGGAACAGTGCGGGCGAGCTGATGGTGTTGTCCACCACGTAGACCAGCCCGCGCTCGGCGCAGAGCCGGCCGATGCCCGGCAGGTCCGGCACCTGCGTGCCCGGGTTCGCGATGGTTTCGACGAAGACCATGCGCGTGCCGGGCCGCAGCACGGCGGCCACCGCATCGGCCGAGGCGGCGTCGACGAGGCTCACCTCGATGCCCAGGCCCTGCAAGGTGCCGAGCACGCTGTGGGTGTTGCCGAAGAGGTGGCGGCTCGCCACCAGGTGGTCGCCCGCGCGCAGCAGGGTCAGGAACACCGCCGACACCGCTGCCATGCCGGTCGCGAAGCACACCGTGCCCACGCCCTCCTCCAAGGCCGTGATCTTCGACTCCAGCGCGGCCGTGGTCGGCGTGCCCTGGCGCGCGTAGTTGAAGCGGTTCTTCAGACGACCCTGGAACACGCCGATCAGGTCCTCCACCCGCTCATAGCCATACTGCACCGAGGGGTTCACGGCCATGTGGACACCGCCCTGCTCGGCGCCGAATCGGCGGTCGGCGTGCAGCAGCCGGGTGATCGGATCGGGGGTGTCGGGAGGCGCGCTCATGGTGTTTGTATCCACAGGTTTCGGGACGGCGGCCGCGCCGCTATGCTCTTCGCATGCGCAGCATATTTCACCTCGCCTTCAACGTGCGTGACCTCGACGAGGCAAGGCGCTTCTACGGCAACCGCCTCGGTTGTGCGGAAGGCCGCAGCACCGACACCTGGGTCGATTTCGACTTTTTCGGCCACCAGATCTCGCTGCACCTGGGCGAGCCCTTCGCCACCGCGCGCACCGGCCATGTGGGCGAGGTCATGGTGCCGATGCCTCATCTGGGCCTGATCCTGGAGCTGCCCGACTGGCAGGCCCTGGCCGCGCGACTGGAAGCGGCCGGCACCGAGTTCGTGCTGAAGCCGCAGGTGCGCTTCGAAGGCCAGCCGGGCGAGCAATGGACGATGTTCTTCTGCGACCCGTTCGGCAACCCCATCGAAGTCAAGGGCTTCCGCTCGCTGGACACCGTCTACGCCACCTGAATCCATGTCGCCCATGTTCCCGCGTCCGGCCGCTCTCGCAGCCGCGCTGCTAGCCCTGTTGCCACTGGGCGCGCAGGCGGTGCAGGACTGCGAGCTCAACGGCCAGAGCGTGAATCCGGCCAACGGCAACACCACGGCCGGCAAGACCGGCCTGATGCGCTGCACGGACCGCGACAGCGGCGAGCTGGTGCGCGAGCAGCAGCTCCAGAACGGCGTTTTCATGGGCTTGGTGCGCCACTACGAAAAGGGCAAGCTGCTGAAGGAGCACAGCGTGAACGCCCGCGGCAACATGGAAGGCCCCGCGCGCGAGTTCCTGCCGGCCACCGGCCGGCTGCTGCGCGAGGCGGTGTACGACGACGGCCACGAGACCGGCCTCACGCGCAGCTTTCATCCCAACGGGCAGTTGCGCCGCGCCACCTTCTACGCCGAGCCCGGCGAGCGCGCTTACGCCGAGTTCACCGAGCGCGGCCAGCTGTCCGGCCTGCGCTGCGGCGACAAGCCCCTCTTGGCGCCGGCGGCCGACGATGCGCGGCTGTGCGGCTTCGTCGGCAGCACCCCCTCGCAGGTCGAGCTGTTCGACGGCAAGGGCACCCTGCGCACGCGGCTCGCCTACCTGGCCGGCAAGCGGGTGCGCAGCGAGGAGCTCTACGACAACGGCAAGCCCTCGATGCAGGACGAGATCAGCGGCACTCAGCGCCTCGAGCGGCGCTGGTCGTCCGAGGGCGTCAAGCGCCGGGAGATCGTCTACCTGCTGCTCGAGCGCGGCGCGATCAAGCGGCGCGAGCAGGAGTTCTCCGAGAAGGGCCTGCTCGTGCGCGACCAGCGCTGGAGCGCCGCCGGTGAGCCTCTGTCGGACGAGAGCTACTACCTCAACGGCCAGCCGCGCAGCAAGGCGGTCTACGGCGAAGGCACCGAGGCGCGCACGGTCGAGGTCACCGAGTTCCACGACAACGGCGAGCGCGCCGCGCTGGGGCGCTTCGCCGTCGTGAGCCGCTTCCGCCAGGTCCCGATCGGCCTGCACCAGCGCTTCAACGACAGCGGCAAGCTGCGCGCGGAGTCGAGCTACGACGACAAGGGCCGCGTGACGCGCGAACGCAGCTGGGACGAAGACGGAAAGCTGGAGCGCGACGACGAGGTCTTCGAGGACGGCTCCCGAAAAGCCTACGCAAGGTAGGCCTTCGCCGCGTCGATTGAGCCGATCTTGGGCTTGCGGCGCTGGCAACCCGTCTGGGGGCCGATGAGCAGGGGTTCTGCGAGCAATCGAACGTCGGAACTTGTGTCCGCGCGCCGTTACTCACCCACCTCAATCCTCCTCAATTCAAGAAATCATCGTGGACCATCACTACCCAGAACCCCCAGACCCCGAAACCGCCAATGTCGTCGCGACACTGACTCGCGAGGTGCGCAGCATCGTCGACAACGATGGGACGCCGGAGGCGAAAGGCGGCGCGCCGATCGACCGTGATCCCGCCAAGCTCTTTGCGATTGGCGCAGCCTTGTGCGACAGCGGCGACTTCCACAATGCACTGCCCATTGCATTGCATCTCGCCTCGCGGCCGAACGTGCATCCGCAGCATGCCTTCCTGGCAGCCAGCTGCCTGCAACGGCTGAGGCGGCCAGAGCTCGCGGCCCCCGCCTTCGGCTTCTGCACGCTCCTTGAAGGCAACGCCCCAACACCAGGGCCGCTGTTCCGTGCCGGCGAGTGCTATTCGGCCATCGGCCTGGTCGAACAGGCCGTCCAGATGCTCGAAACGGCCATTGAACTTGCGCGCACGGATGCGCGGCACGCTGCGATTCAGTCACTTGCTCAAACCAAACTGGACGCGATTCGCGCTGTCCGCTGACAGTTCTTCTTTCCCATTCCCCGAAATACATCATGAGCTGCTTCCGCGCGAACAAGCCCACCGCCCCCACCATCTCCACCACCATACCCAAGAAGGTGCAAGACAATACAGACCACAGTGAAGAACAGAACGACCCCGCAGGAACATGGAACGTTGGCAGTCCTGGCGATCCCAAGGAAGCCGACTCATCTTCGCTTAGCGAAGCTCAACAAATTGATAACTCCAATCCTGCCAATGAAGGTGCTGACAATTCCGATGTAGAAGGTCCGGGTGAAGGTTCTCCGGTGGTCGACAACGCCGACCAGCCGCCCTCCCAAAAAACTACTACAGCCTCCTCATGTCGGCCAGCTGCCTCATGTCCGCCAGCTGCCTCATGCAGTCGCCTGACTCCTAGTCAACGTGTTGCGATAGGCTGTGTCTCAGTTGCGGCGACCATGGCACTGACTTTTTGGCTTATTCAGACTGTTAAGCCCGGTTCCGGCCTCGGTCCGGCAGCATTGCTTCAGATGAAGACTTACGTCCTAAGATGCATTAACGGGCTGCCGGACGTGGAAGACTTGCGGTTTGACAGCGCCGCCGAGGACCTTCTCAAGACACTTCGTGAGTTGTATGGAGAACTAGATACCAACAAAGTGTTTTCCGGACCTCGATGGGCGAACACGGTGGATTGCCCCAGTTTCGACTTCACTGGGAATCAGAACACCACACTCCCGGAAGTATCTCTTGGCTATGCAGCAATCTTGGAGAGGTTCCAGGACGTTTTGCTGAAGGTCTTTGCCCAATTGAATGCACCTGCTGCCGCCGCCCTCGCCCTCGCTCTGCAACCAATGCATGCACTTCTGCTTGTCGCTCTCTTTTGCATGTTTCAACTCGGACTTTGATCCGGCAAACTCATCAATCCAGCTTGATGCCGGCCGACTTGATGATCGGCCCCCAGCGTTTCGACTCGGCGCGCGAGAGCGCCGCGAACTGCTGCGGCGTGCCCGGCATCGCCTCCATGCCGAAGTCGCTGAAGCGCTTCTGAACCGCGGGCACGCTGAAGGCGCGGTTGAGTTCCGTGTTGAGCTTGCTCACCACCGGCGCCGGCAGGCCGGCCGGGCCAAGGATGCCCTGGAAGGCGAACACCTCGGTGTTGGGCACGCCCACTTCTGCCAGTGTCGGCACATCGGGCAGCAGTTTCGAGCGCGCGGCCGAGCCGATGGCCAGCACGCGCACCTTCTGCCCCTGCATGATCGGCAGGCCCGAGGCGAGGTCGAGGAACATGCAGGGAACCTGGCCGCCCATCACGTCCGCCATCGCCGGCGCGGCCCCGCGATAAGGGATGTGCGTGATGAAGGTGCCGGTGCGGTTCTTGAACATCTCCATCGCCAGATGGTGCGGCGAGCCGTTGCCGGGCGAGGCGTAGTTCACTTTGCCGGGATTGGCCTTCACGTAGGCCAGGAAGGCCTTGAAGTCCTTGGCCGGGAAGTCCGGGTGCACCACCAGGGCGAGCGGGAACTTGCCGATCGCGCCGATGTAGCTGAAGTCCTTCTCGGGGTTGAAGGGCAGCTTGCTGAACAGGTATTCGTTGAATGCCAGCACCGCGTTGTCGGCCGACATGATGGTGTAGCCGTCGGGCTTGGACTTGGCGACCAGGTCGGCGCCGATGTTGGTCGATGCGCCGGGGCGGTTGTCGATCACGATCTGCTGGCCCAGCGGCTGGCGCATGGCCTCGGCCAGGGTGCGCGCGATGACGTCGGTACCGCCGCCGGCCGGATAGGGCACCACCCACTTGATGAGCTGCTCGGGGTAGTTCTGCGCGCGCGCCCACGGTGCGGCGCCGGCCGCCGCGGTGGCGGCGAGGGTGGTGAGCAGGGTTCTGCGGTCCATCGATGAAGTCTCCTGGGTTTGTGATTCGGTGAGCGAGGGAATCAATCCGTTCCGGCGTCGGCCGGCGCTGCGGACAGCGAAGGCACCGGCAGTTCGCGCAGCGCTTCGGCGAGTGCGGCACGGCAACGTGCCTCGTCGCCGATCTGCTCGAACAGCAGCAGGACGAGCCGCGAGAGGAAGAGGGATTCTCGCTCGGCACCGGCTTCGCTGATGGCGTTGGCGCATTCGGCGTAGAGCCGGTCGCGGGCTTCGAGCGTGAGGACGGCAGTCATTGGAATACCTTGGCCCTCGGCTGCGGTGCGAGCGCCTTCGGGCGGCCGGGCGGCGCTCACTGGAGTACCTTCGCCTTCGGCTGCGGTGCTGTTCGACTGGGGAGCGGCACGGCGGCCCATGCGATCTCCTTGGGCGGGGAGCGCCGATGCACGCGCGAGCGCCTGGGCCAAGGCACCCGGCGGCACGCGGCGCCAGCGCGCGGCCACATGGCCGT
Source organism: Variovorax sp. (assembly GCA_035250605.1). Taxonomy (GTDB): domain Bacteria; phylum Pseudomonadota; class Gammaproteobacteria; order Burkholderiales; family Burkholderiaceae_C; genus Variovorax. Next base: position 6,367 of record DATFFA010000217.1, read on the forward strand.
CCGGCCGCAGCAGATAGACCGCGCCTTGCCCTGCGCCCAGCGCCTCGAACACCGGGGCATGTTCTGCAGCGGGCGGCAACACGCGCAGTACCGGCCGCAGGGGGCCGGCCTGCGCGGCGGCGAGCTCGGCTTCGAAGCCGGCGTCCGGGCGATCGATGTTGAGCACGAGCACGGTGAAGTGCGACCCGACCCAGTCGGTGAGATGAAGCCCGGGCGCCAGCGACTGCTCGGGCAGGGTCTCCCCGGGCCGCGGGCCGGCCGGCAGCTCGTCGTTCTCGCTGGACAGCGCGGAGCCTTCGTAGCTCACGGCCTGCGTCTGCCGCGGGTTGATCAGGTTCGCGATGCCGCGCTGCACGCCCGAGAGCGACAGCGCAGCCTCGCGCAGCAGGTCGAAGCCGCGCGAAGGCGGCGACATGAACTCGGTGCTGCGCATCGCGCTCTCTGCATTGATGTGGAAGGCGGCGATGCGCTCCTGCGAGTAGCTGTCGAGCAGCGACGCGTCCGACACGCCACGCGCCACCAGCGCCAGCTTCCAGGCCAGGTTGTCGGCGTCGTCGAAGCCGGAGTTGAGCCCGCGCACGCCGAAGATCGGCATCGCATGCGCGGCATTGCCTGCGAACAGCACGCGGCCGTGGCGGTAGCTCGAAAGCGTCATCGCGCCGGCCCGGTAGACCGAGGTCCACACCGTCTTCCAGGGCAGGTGGCCCTCGCCGATGGCGTCGAGGTGGCGCTGCACGAACTCGGCCACCGCCGCGGGCTGCAGCGCCTCCTCGGTGCTCTGGCCGGCGCGCAGCTGGTAGTCGATGCGCCAGATGTCGTCGGGCTGGCGGTGCATCAGCACCGTCGAGCCGGGGTTCCACGGCGGGTCGAACCAGGCGCGGCGCTCTGTCGGGTGGGTGCTGTGGAGCTCGATGTCGATGATCACGTAGCGGCCTTCGTAGGCCGTCCCCTCCAGGTTGAGGCCCAGCGACTTGCGCACGAAGCTCTGGCCGCCGTCGCAGCCCACCAGCCATTGCGCATTCGAGGTGTATGCGCCCAGGGCATTGCGCGCCTGCAGCACCACCCCCTCGGCATCCTGCGTGAAGCCGGCGAGCTCCGTGCCCCAGCGGATGTCGATCAGCCCCGGCGCCGCTGCATTGCGGCGCACGATCTCGTCGAGCAGGTATTGCTCGATGTAGTACTGCTCCAGGTTGATCATCGGCGGCAGCTTCTGCCGCGCGTCGTGCGGCATCTCGAAGCGGAACACCTCCTCGGTCTTGTAGAAGCTGCGCCCGCCGGTCCAGGCCAGGCCCTTGGCCAGGAAGGCCGGCAGCGCGCCCAGGCGCTCGACGATCTCCAGGCTGCGGCGCGAGACGCAGGCCGCCCGGCTGCCGACGCACACCGTGTCGTCGGCTTCGAGGATCACGCTGCGCAGGCCGTGGTTGGCCAGCCCCAGGGCCAGCGCCATGCCGACCGGGCCGCCGCCGGCGATCACGACAGGATGACGGCCGACCTCGGCGCCGTTCTGGAGCGGCGGCAGCATGGGTGCGAAGCGGGTGTAGCGGAAATCGCCGACCGGCGGCGGCAGCTCGCCCGCCGCGGGCG
>DATFFA010000218.1:0-15366 GCA_035250605.1 Variovorax sp.
CGCCGCCTCGCCGCAGCCGCCGGCAGCGGCCCCCGCCACGCTCGGCAGGACGCGCGTGCTGATCGTCGACGACAACGAGGACGCCGCCTGGGCCCTGTCCATGCTGCTGAAAGCCGCGGGACACGACACGGCGGTCGCCGCCAGCGGCCCGGAAGCCCTCGCCGCGGCCGGGCGCGCGATGCCCGAGGTCGCCGTGCTGGACATCGGCATGCCGGGCATGAACGGCATCGAGGTGGCCCAGCGGCTGCGCGCGATGCCGTCGGGCGAAAAGCTGGTCGTGATCGCGCTCACCGGCTGGGGCAGCAAGACGGACGGCATGAATCTGGTGGGGCGCGGCTTCGATGCGCATCTGACCAAGCCGATCGAGCCGGACCGGTTGATCGCTGCGATGGCGAAGCTGCTGCAGGAGCGGCGCCCGGCGTAGCGGAGTGCGGCCGCCCGCCCCGGTCAGTGCGACCAGGCATGGGCCTCGCTCGGCTCGCCCAGCAGCAGCATGCCCACCAGTTGCCGCCGGCGGTCGACCACCGGCAGGCGCCGCATCCGCGCATGGCGCATCCGGGCGATGACCTCGTCGATCGACTCGTCCTCGTAGCAGCAGAGCAGCTCGGCGCTCATCAGGTAGCCCAGCGGGGTGTTGGCCAGCGGCAACCCGCGGGCGACGCCGCGCACCGCGATGTCGCGGTCGCTGACGATGCCCACCAGCCGGCCGGCCTCGCAGACCGGGATCACGGCCACGCCGAACTCGGCCATCACCTGGGCCGCGGCCTGGGCGGAATCTCGCGGCGACATCGCGCGGACGCCCCGCGTCATGTGGTCGGAGACTGTGGTCATGAAGTGGCTTCCGTTCTGCGGGCAAGGATGCACGGCGGTGCGCATTCCTGCACCCGGCCGGCAATCGGCATGCCCGCAGGCCCGCTGCGCTCCGGCGGCAGCGCCTCAGAGCCGGTATTCCTTGAGCCGGTTGTAGAGCGTTTTCATGCTGATGCCCAGCAGCGCCGCCGTGCGCTCCTTGTGCTGCCCGCAATAGTCGAAGGTCGCCAGGATGAGCTGCCGCTCCACCTCCGCCAGCGGCGTCCCCACCCGGATGCTGAGCGCCGGGTGGCCGTCCGCCGGCGGCTCGGCTCCCGGGCGCTGCGGCGGCCTCGGCGCTTCCGTGCCGGCGAGCTTCGGCAGCCATTCGCCGTCGATCTCCGCGCCCGGCGCCATGACCCACGCGCGCTGCACGGCATTGCGCAGCTCCCGCACGTTGCCCGGCCAGGGGTAGGCCTTGAGCCGCTCCATCGCCTCGGGCGTGAAGCGCTTGGTCGTCTGCTCCTGGCGCGCCAGTTCGTCGAGGAAGCTGCGCGCCAGCAGCGGGATGTCGCCGGCGCGCTCCCGCAGCGCCGGCAGCGAGATCGGGAACACGTTCAGCCGGTACAGCAGGTCTTCGCGCAGTCCGCCGCGCATCACGGCTTCCGCCGCGTCGCGGTTGGTGGCCGCGATGATGCGCACGTCGGTCTGCTGCAGCTGCGTGGAGCCCACGCGCATGAAGGTGCCGTTCTCCAGCACCCGCAGCAGCTTCACCTGCAGGTTGAGCGGCATTTCCGTCACCTCGTCGAGGAACAGGGTGCCGCCGTGCGCCCGCTCGAAGAAGCCCTGGTGCTGGCGCTCGGCGCCCGTGAAGCTGCCGCGCTCGTGGCCGAAGATCTCGCTTTCGATCAGGTGCGGCGAAATTGCACCGCAATTGACGGCAAGAAAGGGCTGCTCGCGCCGCCGGCTGAGCTCGTGCACCGCCTTGGCCACCAGCTCCTTGCCGGTGCCGCTCTCGCCGTGGATGAAGACGCTGACCGCCGTCTCCGCCACCCGCGCGATCTGGCGGTAGACGCTCTGCATGGCGTCCGAGGCGCCGATCAGCGAGCCGAAGCGGCCCGTCTCGCGCCATTGCTCGGTGATCTCCGCCAGCTCGGCGCGCAGCTGGGAGGGGCGGATCAGGCGCGACAGCAGGCCCTTGAGGTGCTGTGGATTGACGGGCTTCACCAGGTAGTCGGCCGCGCCGAGGCGCAGCGCCCGGATCGAGGTCTCCAGGCTGGCCTGGCCGGTCATGAGCACCACTTCGGTGTCGGACAGCAGGCCGGTGTCCTCGAACAGGTCGAGCCCGCTGCCGTCGGGCAGGTGCAGGTCCAGAAGCAGGAGGTCGGGTTGCTGCATGGCAAGGAAGCGGCGCGCATCGCCCAGCGTCGTGGCGATGGCCACGGTATGGCCTTCGCGCTTGACGAGGGTGGCCAGCATGCGGCCGGAGTCGTCGTCGTCTTCAACGATGAGCGCGTGTCCCAACTTGCTGTCTCCTGTTGCTCTCCGCTCCTCTGAATGACACCAGGGCCGGTTCAAAAATCATGGCACGCAGGCTGCGCATGCGGGGCTACGGCTTGTCGCCGAGACGCTGTGCGGCTTCGCGCAGGGATTCTGTCAGTGCCGTCATACGGCTGAGCTGCCTCGCGATCACCTGCCGGGCCTGGGCCTGGAGCTCGGGATCGTCACCGGATGTTTCCAGCAGCTCCAGCGCTGCCGCCGCGGCGCCGATCGGCGTGCGAAACGCGTGGTCGAGGCGGCTGGCTTCCTTGGCGTGGGCGGCGAGCGTCCGGCGAAGCCCCTCCAGCTGGGACTCCGCCTCCGCCTCGGCCTCGTTCTCGGCACGCGCGGCGCGGCCGAGGGCGGTGGCGGCGGCGAGGGTGGCCGCCAGGCCCAGCACCGCGAACAACGCGGTGTGGGCGGCGAAGACGAAAGGGCTCTGTCTCATGCTGCGAGTGTCCGACAAAGCGATGCAGGCCGGGGTCGCGTCGCATCGCAAGAGTTGCCGCAAAGGATGCCGCTGGGTCTCCGATTCCTCGACGGTGTGCAAACAAAAGTATTCTAAATGCTGGGTTTTTGGCTTGGCACGGGTGTTGCGCAGGCCGCAGCCCCACAAGGAAGACCATGAGCTCGATCGCCCTGCAGGCCCGCCCCATCCAGACCATTGCTTTCTCCCCCCGGCTGCAGCAGGCGGTGCGGCTGCTGCAGCTCTCCGCGCTCGACTTCGCGCAGGTGCTGCACGAAGCCGCGGATGCCAATCCCTTTCTGGAACTGGAAGAGGCGCCGGCCCCCGACTCGTCGGGCTTCGAAGGCGCGGAATGGTCCTCGGACGCGGCCCTCGACCGGCTGAGCACCGGCCCGGCCCTGCCCGGCGCGCGCCTGTCGCACGACGAGAGCGCCGACGCGCTGCAGCGCATCGCGGCCGCGGTGTCGCTGCGCGATCACCTGCACGCGCAGCTCGGCGTGCTCAGGCTGGACGCGCAGGAGCGCCTGCTGGCCGCCGCGGTGGTCGAGTCCCTCGACGAGGACGGCTATCTGCGCATCTCGCTGGAGGAGATCGGCGCGGTCGTCGGCGATGCCGGCGAGGATGTGGTGCCCGCGCTGGAAGCGGCGCTGTCCCGCGTGCAGTCGCTGGACCCCGCGGGCGTCGCTGCACGCAGCGTGTCCGAATGCCTGCTGCTGCAGCTGGGCGCCATCGAGGATGCGGCGCTGCGCGAGCTCGCGCGCCGCATCGTCGCCGGCCACCTGGAGGCGCTGGCTTCGCGCAACTGGCAGCGCATCGCGCTCGCGCTCGGCGAGCCGGTGGCACGGATCAAGCTCGCGGCCGAGCGCATCCGCACGCTGGACGCGCGCCCGGGCTGGCGGCACGACCCGCAGGCGCCCGCCTTCGTCACGCCCGACGTCATCGTGCGCAAGCGCCGCGGCACATGGACGGCGGTGCTGAACGAAGCCTCCGTACCGCGGGTGAAGCTGCACCAGACCTATGCGCGCATGTTCGAGCAGCAAGGCGCCAAGGCGAGCGCGGAGCTGCGCGGCTGCCTCGAGAGCGCCCGCTGGACGGTGCAGAACGTGGGGCAGCGCGTCTCCACCATTCGCGACGTCGCCCAGGCCATCGTCGACAAGCAGAAGCTCTTCTTCGACTACGGCCCGCTGGCCATGAAGCCGCTGGGGTTGCGCGAGATCGCCGACGCGGTCGGCGTGCATCCCTCCACCGTCTCGCGCGCCGTCCACCACAAGTACATGGCGACGCCGGCCGGCGTGTTCGAGCTCAAGTACTTTTTCTCGCGCGGCATGCAGCATGCCCACCGCGGCGCAAGCGCGCCGACGGCGCTGCGGCAACTGGTGGGCGAACTGATCGCGGCGGAGCCGGCCGGTGCGCCGCTCAGCGACGCCGAACTCGCGCGCCGCCTCACGGAACAGGGCTTTCGCATCGCCCGGCGCACCGTGACCAAGTACCGGCAGGCGCTGCGCATCGATCCGATCGAGCTGCGCGCCGCGGCGCGGGGCTGAAGCGCTTCGGCGCCGGGACACCGCACCGGCAAGGCAATCACTTCTTCGCCATCTTCTCGGCGTGCGACAGGTGCTGCTCGACCACGGGAAGCATCTTTTCGGCCAGCGCCTTCAGGTCGCCGTCCTTGGCCTTGGCCTGGGTCTTCTGCAGCAGCTCCCGCGTCTTGCGATGGTCCCCGACGCCCGCCTGCGACATGTACTGGCGGTCGAAGCGTGCGCCGTCCATGCCCTGCATCGCCTTCATCGCGGCCTTGTGCTTCGTGTCGGGCTCGCTCGGCAGCGTCATCGCCTTGGCCTGGGCCAGCTGCTGGACGTCCTTCAGCGCCGTCGAATGGTCGTCCACCATCATCTGGGCGAACTTCTTGACTTCGCCGTCCTGCGACTTCTCCAGCGCCAGCTTGCCGGTGGCGATCTCCGCCATGTTGGCCTGCGCGATGTCGCGCAGCATGGCCTGGTCGGCACGCGGGAGCCTGGCCGGCGGCGACATGGCACCCGGCGCCGTCGTGGCGCGCGTGCCGTCGCTCTGCGCCTGGGCGGGCACGCCGGCGATCGCGGCACACAGAAGGCCGGCCGCCGCAAGCACCCGCAGCATGTTGATTTGCGTCATGTGGATCTCCTTGAAATGAGCAAGAGGGCCGGGCAGCACGGCACGCCGCGTGCCCGCCGGCTCATCAATGAAAAGAGACAGGAGTGCGCCGGGCGGGCCTACACGGATAAACCGGCGGCCGACGGAGATTGCCTCCTCGCGGCCCCGAGGAGGCCGTGTGTTCAACCCTCTCTTCAAAGGATGCCCCCATGTTCTCTCACAACAAGCGCCTTCAATACACCGTGCGCGTGAGCGAGTGCAATCCCGGCCTCGCCAATCTCATGCTCGAGCAGTTCGGCGGTCCGCAGGGCGAGCTCGCCGCGGCCATGCGCTACTTCACCCAGGCCGTCGGCGAGGACGATCCCGGCCGCAAGGACATGCTGTTCGACATCGCCACCGAGGAGCTCAGCCACCTGGAGGTGATCGGCACCGTCGTCGGCATGCTCAACAAGGGCGCCAAGGGCCAGCTCGCCGAGGCCACCGACACCGAGGCCGAGATGTACAGGCGCATCACCGGCGCGGGCAACGACAGCCACATCACGCAGGTGCTCTACGGCGGCGGCCCGCCGCTGGTCAACTCCGCGGGCGTGCCCTGGACCTCCGCCTACATCGACACCATCGGCGAGCCGACGGCGGACCTGCGCTCCAACATCGCGGCGGAAGCGCGCGCCAAGATCATCTACGAGCGGCTGATCGCCTGCACCGACGACCCCGGCGTGAAGGAGGCGCTGGGCTTCCTGATGACGCGCGAGATCGCGCACCAGAAGTCCTTCGAGAAGGCGCTCTATGCGATCACGCCGAACTTCCCGCCGGGCAAGCTGCCGGGCATGCCGGAGTTCACCGGCGTGTACTTCGACATGTCCAAGGGCGGCGAGGTGCGCGGCCCCTGGAACCAGGGCGAGCGCTGGGAATACCGCAGCGATCCCGAATCGCAGATGGCGGTGGACGGCGGCAGCGGCGAGCCCTCGGTCTCGCTGACCTCGGACGAGATGGCGGCCTGCGACGACATGGCCGCGCGGACCGCTTCCGATCCGGCGAGCGATCCGCAGACCGGTGCCGAACTGGGCATGGGCCCGGGCGACCCGGACGCGCCCGCGAAGGCGGGTGCGGCCTCGCGCCGCAAGCCGAAGTGAATCGAGACAGCAAGAACTGCAGCAAGCCGGGCTGAAGGAATGAAGGCCGCGTTCGCGATGAACGCATCAGCCCGGGCTTTCTGTGACGCATCGGAGATGCGCCGCAGGGATCGAGCGCCCTGCGTGGAGGTCGAGCGGTGGGCACGCCGTTTGCCGCGGCATGGCCGGCCGCACGGTCTTCGCGTGCGGCCGCTTCCCTTCCACTTCTCACCCAGCAAGGAGTCCTGATGGCTTTGAATGACGACGACGATGTCCTGCGCGGAGCACGCGTGCGGCGGCGCGGATTCGCGGGCATGGATCCCGCGCGCCAGCGCGACATTGCCCGGGAGGGCGGACGCTCGGCGCACGAGAAGGGGACGGCCCACGAGTTCACGCCGGACGAGGCACGCGCCGCAGGGCTCAAGAGCCGCATCGGCCGCAGCATCAGGCGCGAGGAGACCTGAGGGCAGGGCTGCGCCTGCCTGCACCCGGCCCACACCGTTCAGGCATGCGCATTGCCGCGGCCGGGACCATGAAGATCGGGCTGCTCACCTTCCATCGCTGCATCAACTACGGCTCTTACTGGCAGGCACGCTGCCTTCTGCAGGCACTTCGAAGTCGCGGCCACGATGCCGTGCTGCTGGACCACCGCTCACGCAGGATCGACATGGCGGAGTGGCGCTGCGCGCTTCGTCCGGCGTGGCCGGCGTCGTTCCGCTCCGATGGTGCGCTCTATGCCAGCAAGGCACGCCGCTTTCTCGATGCGCTCGCCGCACTTCCCTCTTCGCCGGGCTTCGACCTGGATTCGCCTCGCGGAACGGACCCCTACGACCTGGTGATCGTCGGCAGCGACGAGGTGTGGAACCTGGACCATCCCTGGTATGGCGAATGCCCTCTGTTTTTCGGCGAGCGTGTGCGCGCCCATCGGCTGGCCGCTTACGGCGCGAGCTTCGGCAGCTATGCGGCGGACAAGGGCCTGCCGCACGCCTGGGCAAAGCGGCTCGGCAGCTTCGACCTGATCTCGGTGCGCGATGGCAACTCGCGGGCCATCGTCGAAGGCGCGCTGGGCGTCGAGGCCGAAGTGGTCCTGGACCCCTGCCTTCAGTTTCCCCTCGGCGAACACCGCGATGCGAACCGCGCCGAGCACGGCGATGCGTACGTGGCCGTGTATGGCCACAGCTTCAGCGGATGGTTCGCCCATGCCTTGCGGGACTGGGCCAGGCGCAGGGACCTCAGGCTGGTGAGCATCGGCTACCGCAACGCCTGGGCCGACGACAGCTGGATCTCCGCGGGGCCGGAGGACTTCAGGCATTTCATGGCCGGGGCGCGTGCGATCGCGACCAACTTCTTCCACGGCTGCGTCTTCGCGCTGCGCGAGTGGAAGCCCTTCGTCTGCGAACGCTCGCCCTATCGCACGATCAAGATCGGCGAGCTCATGGCGCTGGCCGGAACCTCCGGGCACCTGGTCAGCGAGCAGAGCCCGTGGCAGACCTACGAGGCGCGGCTGGACTCGCCGCTCTCGATCGACATCGCGCGACGGCTCGAGCAGCGGCGCCGTGCATCGGAGGCGTACCTGGACCGGGTCCTTTCGCAAGACAGCCCGCGCGCGGAAGAGCCGCGTTATGCCGCCTGATGCCGTCGGGTTCCCGAGCCGCACGGCCGCTGCGAGGGCGACCGGCACCGCGGCCGAAGGCGAAGGCACGCCGGTGAGTCCCCGCGACATGCGGCGCGCTGGACTGTGCGTGGGCTGCGGCGCCTGTGTCTCCCGCAGTCCGGGTGCCGGGGCGCGGATGATGCTCGATGGTGATGGCGAGCTGAAGCCCACGGGGCCTGAAGCGTGGATGGCGCATCGGTCGGACGAACTCGCGCGCCTTTGTCCCTTCTCGCCATCGGCCGCCGACGAGACCACGCTCGCGCGGGCGCTGTACCCCGATGCGCTGAACGCCGACCCGTTGATCGGTCGTTTCGAGTCGGCCTATGTGGGCCATGCGGCGGAGGGGCAGTTCCGCGCCGAGGGCAGCTCCGGAGGACTGGTGAGCTGGGTGGCGGCCGAGCTGTTGCGCCTCGGCCTGGTCGATGGCGTCGCGCACGTGGGCGAGGGCGATTCGCCCGGCGAGGGCGAACCCTTCTTCCGCTACCGCATCTCGCGCAGCCCCGAGGAGGTGTGCCGCGCAGCGAAGTCGCGCTACTACCCGGTCGAGATGTCCGGCGTGCTGTCGACCATCCGCGCCGTGCCCGGGCGCTATGCCGTGGTCGGCGTGCCCTGCTTCATCAAGGCCGTTCAGCTGCTGCGCCGCGAAGACCCGGTCGTGCGCGAGCGGGTGGCCTTCACCCTGGGACTGTTCTGCGGCCACATGAAGAGTGCGCGCATGGTGGAGAGCTTTGCCTACCAGGCGGGCGTTCGGCTGGAAGACGTGCGGCAGATCGACTTTCGCGTGAAAGACCCGCGGCGGCCGGCCAACTGGTACACGGTCCAGTTCACACAGCGCGACGGGCGCACGTTCCGCCATGACTGGTTCCACCTGGCCGAAGGCGACTGGGGCTCGGGCTTTTTCCAGAACGCCGCGTGCAACTATTGCGACGACGTCGTGGCCGAGACCGCCGACATCGCTTTCGGCGATGCCTGGGTGGAGCCCTACTCCAGCGACGGGCGGGGCACGAACGTGATGGTGGTGCGCTCGGCGCGGCTGCGCGAGCTGATCGATCGTGCCGTCGTGGAGCAGCGCCTGCGGCTGGACGAGGTCGACGGCGCCTTCGTGCAGCGGACGCAGGCGGCGGGCTTTCGCCAGCGGCGCGAAGGACTGGCCTACCGCCTGAGCTGGCCGCAGCGCGGCGTTCGGCCGCGCAAGCGGGTGCAGCCTTCGGCTTCGTCGCTCGGCGTTCGGCGCAAGCTCGTCTACCGCACGCGTGCCGCCATCACGACGTGGAGCCGCCGCTTGTACCGTGCCGCGAAACGGCTCCGGCTGCAGGGCTTGTACGTGCACTGGGCGCGGGCAGCCACCGCGCTGTACCAGGCGATCGCGTATTCGCGCGGATCGATCGGCCGGGCGCTGGATCGCTGCGGGTTGAAAGATGAGACGCTGCGGGAGTGAGGTCTCGTTCCCTCACCCTTGCCCTCTCCCAGAGAGAGAGGGAGCATGTTCCGCATGGTCCTCGCGCAGCACCCGCGCGGCTGCGACCATCGCGCGCAGCTTCCCGATGGCTGCGTCGCGCGGCAGATACTTCATGCCGCAGTCCGGCGCCAGGATCACGTTCTCCGGCTTCACGTAAGGCAGTGCGCGCCGAATGCGATCGACGATGGTTCCGACCGACTCCACCTCCGGCGTCGACAGGTCGATGCAGCCCACCATCACCCGCTTGCCGTCGAGCGCGGCCAGGGCCGAGCAGTCCAGGTGCGACTGCGCCGTCTCCACCGATACCTGCCTGCAGCTGCACTGCGCCAGCTCGGGCAGAAAGGAATAGCCGCTCGGCCGCTCGTGGATGATCGCCGCGTAGCCGAAGCAGATGTGTACCGCCGTCGTGCCGGTGATGCCCTCCAGCGCCCGGTTCAGCGCCGCCAGCCCGTACTGCCGCGCCTTCTCGGGCCGCGCCTGCATGTAGGGCTCGTCGATCTGCACCACGTCGGCCCCGGCCGCGAAGAGATCGCGGATCTCCGCGTTCACCGCCTCGGCATAGTCCATGGCAGCCTCTTCCTCGGTCTTGTAGAAATCGTTCTGCGCCTGCTGCAGCATCGTGAAGGGGCCGGGCACAGTGATCTTCACCTGCCGCTCGGTATGCGCGCGCAGGAACTTCAGGTCCTCCACCTCCACCGGATGCCGGCGCCGGATGCGGCCGACGATGCGCGGCACCGGGTTGGGATGTCCCGAGCGGTCCAGCGCCGTTCCGGGGTTGTCCAGGTCCACGCCGTCGAGCGCCGTGGCGAAGCGGTTCGAATAGCTCTCGCGCCGGATCTCGCCGTCGCTCACGATGTCCAGGCCGGCCTCTTCCTGCGCGCGGATCGCCATCAGCGTCGCGTCGTTCTGCGCCTCTTCCAGGTACTGCGGCGGAATGCGCCACAGCTCGCGCGCGCGCACCCGCGGCGGAAAGCGGCCCGCCAGCTTGGCGCGGTCGATCAGCCACTCGGGCTGCGGAAAACTGCCGACGATGGTGGTGGGGAACAGCATGGGGTCTTCTCCTTGAAAAATCAGACGCCGAGGTACACGCGCTGGATCTCCGGCCGCGCCAGCAGCTCCTGCGGCAGGCCTTCGGCCACCATGCGGCCCTCCTCCAGCACGTAGGCGCGCTGCGACACTTCCATCGCCATCGCCACGTTCTGCTCCACCAGCAGCACCGACACGCCGTCGGCATTGATGCGCCGGATGGCCGCGAACATGTCGCCCACGATGCGCGGTGAGAGGCCCAGCGAAGGCTCGTCCAGCAGCAGCAGGCGCGGCCGCGCCATCAGCGCGCGGGCGATCGCCACCATCTGCTGCTGCCCGCCCGAGAGCTCGCCGGCCGGGCTCGCGAGCTTTTCCTTCAGCGCCGGGAACAGCTCAAGCACCTGCGCCATCGACTGCTGCCGCTGCGCCTTGGCCTGCGGCAGCAGGCTGCCGAGCTCCAGGTTCTCCCGCACCGTCATGCCCGTGAAGAGCCGACGGCCCTCGGGCACGAGCGCGATGCCGGCCTCGCAGAAGCGATGCGCCGGCAGCCGCGTGATGTCCCGCCCGTCGAACACGATGCGCCCGCCGCGCGCGCGCAGCATGCCGGCCAGCGTCGCGATCAGCGTGGTCTTGCCGGCCCCGTTGGGCCCCACCACGCACAGCAGCTCGCCGCGCCGCAGGTCCAGCGACACCCCCCACAGCGCGTTCGCCGCGCCGTAGGCCACCTGCAGGTCACGCACTTCAAGCATGGGCGGCCTTTCCGAGATAGGCGCTCATCACCTCGGGCCGCTGCATCACGTCGCGCGCCGTCCCTTCGGCCAGCATCTCGCCGTGGTTGAAGACCACGATGCGGTCGGTCAGCGCCATCACCGCGCGCATCACGTGCTCGACGAAGACGATGGTGGAGCCTTGCTCGCGGATGCGCCGGATCAGGGCCACCGCATCGTCGATCTCGCTCGGCGTCAGGCCGCACAGCACCTCGTCCAGCAGCACCAGCCGCGGGCGCGAGGCCAGCGCGCGCGCCAGCTCCAGGAACTTGCGCTGGTGCAGGTTCAGGTCTTCGGGCCTCGCATCGCGCTTGGCCTCCAGGCCGGTGAATTCCAGCCAGCGCATCGCCTGCCGCTGCGCGTCCGCGGGGTCGCGCACCGCCCCGCCGAACATCGTGGCAATGGCCACGTTCTGCAGCACGCTCAGGTGCGCGAAGGGCCGCGGGATCTGGTAGGTGCGGGCGATGCCGCTGCCCGCGATGCGGTGCGCCGGCAGGCCGTTGAGGCTGCGGCCTTCGAACTCGATGTGCCCGGCGGTCGGCGTGTAGTGCCCGCTGACGACATTGATGAAGGTGGACTTGCCCGAGCCGTTGGGCCCCAGCAGACCGAGGATCTCGCCGCGCCGCACTTCGACGTCCACGCCGGCCAGCGCACGCACGCCTTTGAAGGACTTGCTCAAGCCCTTGACGCGCAGCAGCACCTCGCCTTGCGGGGCGACGCTCGCCATGGCCGGTTCGGCGAGCACCGGCGCCGCTGCCTTGCTCCCTGCCGCAGGGAGAGGGCGCAAGACGGCACGCCGCCACAGCCGCCGCACGCGTTCCAGGATGCCATCGGGCATGAAGAGAATCGCCGCGATCAGGATCGCCCCGATCAGCGCCTTGCCCGCCACCGCATGGTCCGCCGCGGTAAAGCTGTAGAGCAGCCCCGTGATCGCCACCGCGCCGATGGCCGGCCCGGCCCAGTGGCGCGTGCCGCCGAGCACGCTCATCAGCACCACCGTGAGCGGCACCGTGATGGTGAACACCTCCCCCGCCGTGACGTACGAGAGGAACAGCGCATGAATGCCGCCCGCCACGCCCGCCAGCGCGCAGGACACGGCCAGCGCCATCAGCTTGTAGCGGTAGGTGGGCACGCCCAGCACCTCGGCCGCCTCCTCGTCGTCGTGGATCGCGAACAGCCCCGCGCCGAACTTCGAGACCTGGATGCCCCAGGCGATCAGCAGCGTGGCCACCGCCGCGGCCAGCGCCAGCAGATAGAAGGTGGCCGAGGCCGTGGGCCCGATCTTCGGCACCGTCACCGCCGCCAGCGAGACGCCGTTGCCGCCGTCCAGCGGCGTGTTGACCACGATGGTGCCGATCACGAAGGTGATCGCCAGCGTCAGCAGCGCGAACAGCTCGCCGCGCACGCTCTTCACGCGGAACACGATCGCGCCCAGCACCACGCCCAGCACCATCGCGACCAGCGCCGCGGCGGGCAGCGTCCAGAGAAAGGGCCAGTCGTAGCGCGCCATCAGGTTGGCGCTGGTGTAGATGCCGGCGCCGAAGAAGGCGCCGTGGCCGAAGGAGAAATAGCCCGAGTAGCCCGAGAGGATGTTCCACGAGGTGGCGAGCACCACCCAGTGCAGCATCAGGTAGAGCAGGGAGTCGTAGAAGGCCGGCAGCCCGAGCTGGGGCACGAAGGCGAGCGCGATGCCGGCGGCGACGATCAGGAGCGGGGTCAGCTTCCTCCTCGGGGGCGCCGATGCGACGGCGCGCGCGGCCCCCTCTGCGCCCTCCCCCTCCGGGAGAGGGTTGGGGTGAGCGCGCCGGGCGGTGGATTCGCTGGCAGTGCCCGATACGCCGCGTGCCCTCACCCTCACCCTCTCCCAGAGGGAGGGGGAACCAAGTCCGATGCTTTGCGGCTTCATCTACGCGCTCTTTCCCGGCCTGAACAGAAGGATGAGGATCAACAGCGTGAACGACACGATCGGCGCCCACGAAGGCGCGGTCACCGCCATCGTCACCGCCTCGCTCACGCCGATCAGCACCCCCGCGACCAGCGGCCCGAGCGCGCTGCCCAGCCCGCCCAGCATCACGGCCGCGAACACCACGCCGACCCAGGCGTACATCTGCGAAGGCGTGAGCGTGAAGCTCAGCGCCAGGCACACGCCCGCAATGCTCGCGAGCGCCGCGCAGGTGCCCGCCAGCAGGAGCCCCAGCGCCTTCTCGTTCACGCCGAAGGCCGAGGCCACCGGCCCGTCCTGCGCGGCAGCGCGCAGCGCGCGGCCCAGGTCGGTGTAGCGCAGCACGCCCCACACCGCGAAGGCGAGCGCCACGGCGATCACCAGCGTGATCAGCTCCGGCACCGGGACGTACAGGCCGGCGAGCTTGAACTTCTGCTCCCCATAGTGCGACTCGAGCTTGCGGAAGTCCGCCGTCCAGATCGACTGGATCACGCTCTCCGCAATGCCCGTGAGCCCGAAGGTCAGCAGCAGCGAGTTGAAGGGCGTCACGGCGAAGCGCGCCATCACCCAGTGCAGCCCCGCGCCGAACGCGAAGAACAGCGGCACGATGACCAGGAGCGTCAGCAGCGGGTCCATGCCCATCGTCGCCAGCTGGTAGCACAGGTAGGCCGCCAGGAAGGCGAATGCGAAGTGCGCCAGGTTGATCAGGCGCAGCAGTCCCCAGCTGAGGCTGAGCCCCAGCCCCATCAATCCGTAGAGCGCACCGACGAAGATGCCGGAGAGGATGGACTGGGACAGCAGCGAAAGGCTGGGCAGCGTAAAACCGCTCATGGAGCCCCCACGCTGGTCACTTCGTGTACTGCGCTGCCCCCCGGGGGGGCCTTCGCGCCTTCGGGCGGCCGTGCGGCGCTCATGTCAGGGCACGATCATCTTGGCGCCGCCGGAAGTCACTTCCTTGGGCCAGACGACCACCCACTTCCCGCCCTGGATCTGCTTGATCCGCATCAGGTCGTCCCCGAAGTTGCCCGTGCCGTCGAAGCGCAGCTTGCCCTGCAGGGTGTCGACCTTGTTGGCCTTGAGCCAGGTGGCGATGGCCTTGTCGTCCAGGCTCTTGGTGGCGACCACGCCCGCTTCCAGGATCTGCCATGCGGTGTACGAAGCCGCGGCCTGGGTCTCGACCGAGGTGTCGGGGAAGCCGGCCTTGGCGGCGCGCTCGCTGTAGAGCTTGACGAACTCGGCCGCGCCCTTGTTGGAGGTAAAGGGCGGCTGCGCCTCGAAGATGGTGGCCGAGAGCGCGTTCTTCGCATCGGGCGAGGCGAGCAGCGGCCCCGGCGCCGGGTACAGGTAGAAGTGCTGCGGCGGCGAGTAGTCGATCTTCTTCATCGCATCGAGCAGCAGGTTGCCCTCCAGCCCGATCGCGCCGACCCACACGAAGTCCGGCTTGGCATCCTTCACGCGGTTGGCGATCGGCCCGAAGTCGCGATTGCCGAAGTCCCATTCGAGGAACAGCACCTCGGTGAGCCCGCGCTTCTTGATCACCTCGCGCGCACCCGCGCTCATGAACTGGATCGAGGGGAACTTGCTCGTCACCACCGCCACCGTCTTCGGCGGCTTGGGCGAGGCCGCGAGCGCATCGAAGAGCGTGTTGGGCACGGTGGTCGCCGGGTCCGAGCCGATCGACCACGCCGGGAACTGCATGTCGTACTTGGCCAGCGAGGGAATGCCCAGCGTGTGGTGCACCAGCACCTTGTTGTAGCGCTGCGCCACGCCCATGGCCGAGAGGATCGCGCCGGTCGCGTAGGGCCCCATCAGCAGATCGACCTTGTCGGCCGTGACCAGCTGCTCGTACAGCGTGCGCGCCAGGTCGGGCTTGGACTGGTCGTCCTTCACCACCCACTCCACCGGCCGGCCCAGCAGGCCGCCGCGCTGGTTGAGCTGCTCGACGTAGATCTCGCCCACCAGCTTGTGGATCTGCGCCGTGGCCGAGAGCGGCCCGGTCAGCGCCAAGGTGCTGCCGATGCGGATCGGCTGGCCGGCCGGCTGCTGTGCCAGCGCGAAGCCGGCCGCGGCCAGTGCGATGGCGCCCACGGCGGCGCGCCGCCCGATGCCTCGAAGGTTCTGCTGCGTCTTCATGGTTCCTGTCTCCTATCCATTCTTGTGAGCGAAACGAACAAAAAAACGTCAATCCACCTGGGCGCCCGAGCGCTTCACGAGGCCGGCCCATTTGCCCAGCTCGGTCTTGTTGAAGGGCTGCATTTCCTCGGGCTTCATGGGGCGCGATTCGATGCCCTGCTCGCGCAGCTTGGCCATCACCTCGGGCTGCGCGAGCGCGGTGGCCGCGGCCGTGCGCAATTGCGCCAGCGTGGCCGCCGGGGTCGCGGCGGGTGCGTACAACATGAACCACGCGACCAGGTCGAAGTCGGCAATGCCCTGCTCCATCAGCGTCGGCACGTCGTTCGCCGCCGCGCTGCGCACCGCGCCG
>DATFFA010000219.1:0-18245 GCA_035250605.1 Variovorax sp.
ATCGGGCGCGGCGGCGAACATGCGGTCCTCCTGCACGGCGGCGGGGTAGCTGCGGTCGAGCTGGAAGTCGATCTGCCCCACGCTCACGATGTCGCCGGCCACCACGCTGCGGCGCGGCTGCTGCATCTCCTCGCCGTTGAGCCGGGCCGAGGCCGTGCCCAGGCGCTGCATGGAGACGACCAGCTCGCCGACGGTGAAGACGAGGTGGCGCGGCAGCACGTCGCCGCCCGGCAGCATCACCTCGCACTCGCCGCCCGAGCCCAGCACGTTGATGCCGGGCTTCAGCGCGATGGTGCGGCCCTTGACCGCGCCGCTCAGGAAGCGCAGGCACCAGCCGGCGTTGGGGGCCGGTGCGGGGTCGAAGGCAGGGTCTTCGCGCATCGCCGTCACTCTCCGGGCGTCGCCGGCGGCGTGGCCATCGACACCGGCGTGGCCCTGGGTGCCGGCATGGGTGCCGGGGTGGAGATCGGCCCCAGCGGCAACACCGGCGCCGAGGCCGCGGCGCCCGGCACCACGAGGCGCGGGGTCAGCAGGTAGAAGCGCTCCATGTTGACCTGCTTCTTGTCGCTGTACTTGAAGAGGTTGCCCACGCCCGGGATGTCCTTGAGCACCGGCACGCCGGTGGTCGCGTTGGTGCGCTCCTCCGACGAGTAGCCGGCGATCAGCAGGCTCGCGCCCTCGTCCACCAGCGCCTGGGTGTTGACGGTGCGGCGCCGCACGATCGGGATGCGGTCCACGGCCTGGCTGCTGAGGTCGCCGTCCACGATGTCGATGGACATCATCACGCCGCGGCCGCTCTTCTCCTCGATGATCAGCGGCGTCACGCGCACCGCGGTACCGGCGGTGATGCTGAAGAGGCCCGCGTCCTGGAAGCCGTCGACGCGCACGTAGAACTCGCTCAGGTTCTCGAGCACGGCCTCGGTGTTGTCCAGCGTCATCACCTTGGGCCGCGCGACGAAGTTGGCGTCGCCGTTGGTGGCCAGCGCCGTGACGCGGGCCAGCAGGTAGTTGCGCGCGCTGTTGCCGATGGCGGCGGTGAGCATGCTGCCCAGCGGCGTCACCGGCTGGCCGGCGGCATTGAAGCCGCCGATCTGGCCGGCTTCGGAGGTCGCGCTGTCCCAGGTCAGCGGGCCGCGGTCGCCGCGGCCGGTCTGGAAGTCGCCGTGCCGGCCGTGCAGGCGCCAGTCGATGCCCAGGCTGCTCAGCGTGTCGGAGCTGATGTCCATGATCGTCACTTCGATCTCGATCAGCCGCGGGCGCACGTCCATCGATTCGATCAGGCGCTGGTACTGGCCCATGCGCTCGGGCGTGTCGCGCACCAGCACCGCGTTCATGCGGGTGTCGGCCTGGAACTGCGGCAGCTCGTTGCCGAAGCCGGCGGGCATGCCCGCGCCGCCTGCGTCTGCGCTCGCGGGGCCCGCGCCGGGCATCTCGATCTTGGGCGCGTTGATCGACTCGCCGCTGCGCAGCTTGATCTGCCGGCTGGGCCCGACCGAGAAAGGCGCGCTCGGCCCGCGGCCGCTGCTGCTGCCCGGCGCATTGCCGTTGCGGCCGTAGAGGCTGCGCAGCACGTTGGCCACGCCGGGGATGACGGTCTCCTTGCCCGAGCGGTTGATCTTGAAGTCGGCCGCCCAGGCGTACTTGAGCGGGAACAGCCGGATCTCCGCGCCATCGGCCAGCGCGCTGCGCTGGTCGGCGAGCTTGACCGCCTGGCGCACCATCTCGACGTAGCGCCTGGGCCCGGTCACGTGCACGCTGGCATCGCTCTCGCTGATCGACAGCGGATAACGCTCGTCGGAGATGCGCAGGCGCACCAGCGTCTCGGCGATGCGGCTGGCGTTCTCGGGCGCGATCGGCAGCACGTCGCTGCGCGAATCCGCCGCCAGGTCGATGTAGAGGAAGGCGCCGTCGTAATACCAGGTCAGCCCGTTGACCGCACACACGCTGTTGAGGATGTGCTGCGCCGGCCCCGAGAACTTGCCGCTGATCACGCCGCTCACCTTCGGATCGATCACCGCCGTGATGTTCTGCGAGGTGGCGAGCTCGCGCAGGAAGTCGGCCATCGGCTTCTCGTTGGCGACGATCTGGAAGGGCCGGTTGTTGCTCCAGCGCAGCTCGGCCGCCCCAGCGGGCTGCGCGGCGGCAAGCAGCAGCGTGGCCAGGCCCAGCAGCAGCCAGGCCTGCTGCCCGGCGCTGCGGGCTTTGCGCAAGGGCATGACGACCATGGCCCAGCTCACGGCAAGGAGGTGAGCGTGTGGAAGGCACGCTCGGCGAAACCCATCACGTCGCGGCCCATCCAGCCGGCGGTGGCGATGATGGCGACCATCACCGCGATCATCCGGATCGACTGGCCGATGCTCTGGTCCTGCACCTGCGTCACCGCCTGCAGCACCGCCACCACCAGCGCGGTGACGGTGGCCACCACCACCACCGGCAGCGAGATCCAGAGCACGAGCAGCAGGCCCTCGCGGGTGATGTCCAGGATGTTCTGCGGTGTCATGGGGCTGTGGGCTTCGCTCGGTGCGCAAGGGGCGGTTCATCGATCAATGGGCCTGCGGATTGGTGACCCAGCCCACCGGCTGCAGGGCCACGTCTTCGTCGACTTCCTGGTAGGACAGCACGGGGAGCGTCGGCGCCACCGGCTCGATCAGGGTCTTGATGTAGCGGCGCACGTCGGAAGACGCGATGGCCACGACGCGGTTGGCGGTCGAGCCGAGGATGCGGCGCACCTGCTCGCGGATGTCCTGCGTCACGGCCGGGCTCAGCAGCAGCAGGTTGCCGCGCGGCGAGCGCTCGACCGCGTTCTGCACGCGCTCGAGCAGGCTGGATTCGAAGAGGATGGCCTCGAGCTGGCGGCTCGGGCCGACGTAGCGGCTGGTGATGTAGCGGCCGAGGTGGATGCGCACCAGCTCGGTCAGCGCGATCGAGTCCTGCTCCTTGGGTGCCCAGATGGCGAGGCATTCGAAGATGGCGTGCAGGTTGCGGATCGGGATGCCCTCCTGCAGCAGCCGGCGCAGCACCTCGGCGATGCGCTGCGGCGAGGCCACGCGCGCCACCTCGGCCGCGAGCTCGGGCGCATCGCGCTGTACGGAATGCAGCAGGCGCTGCACTTCCTGCAGGCCGATCAGCTCGCGCACGTTGCGGCGCACCGCATGGTCGACGTGCAGGCCCACCACCGCCTCCGCCTCCCAGCTGCGGAGGCCGGGCTGCGCGCCCTGCACCCACACCACGCGCGCGAAGGGGCCGAAGGGTTCGGCCACCTGCGCGCCTGCGGGCGGCGTGGCGGCCTCGGCCGGGTCGAGCAACTGCCAGCCCGGCCGGAGCAAGCCTTCGGACACCACCACGTCATGCACCAGCACCTGGTAGCCGTGCTCGGGCAGGCCGGTCGCATGGGCCAGCTGCAGGCGCGGGAACACCGGGCCCAGGTCGGATTCGACCGCGGTCTTGACGCCGGCGAGCTGCTGGTCGAGCGCATGGCGGTCCACGGCGCCGCGCAGCGTGTCGGACAGCCGCACCGCGAGCGGCGAGGCGATCGCGTGGCCGCTCTCGCCCTCCTCCTCCTCGGGCACGCCTTCGCGGTGCGAGATCCAGCCCGGCGTGCGCCGCCGCGCGCGCACGCTGCGCATCGCCAGGCCCAGGCCGATGATGGCCGCGGCCAGCAAGCCGAACACCCACTTGGGAAAGCCCGGCACCACCAGGAAGCTGGCCACCGCAAGGCCCGCGATGATCAGCGCGCGCGGATGCGCCATCAGCTGCTCGCCGATCTGGCTGGCCAGCTGCGCGTCGCGGCGCTCGCCGCTGCCCACGCGGGTGATCACGATGCCGGCGGCGATCGAGACCAGCAGCGAGGGGATCTGCGAGACCATGCCATCGCCCACGGTGAGGATGGCGTAGCGCTGCAGCGCGCCGGACAGGCTCATCTCGTGCATCAGCGTGCCGATGGCGATGCCCGCGAGGATGTTGACCAGCGCGATCACGATGCTCGCGATGGCGTCGCCCTTGACGAACTTCATCGCACCATCCATTGCGCCGTGCAGCTGGCATTCCTGCTCCAGCACCTGGCGCCGCTTCTGCGCCTGGGCCGAGGAAAGCACGCCGGCGCGCACGTCGGCGTCGATGCTCATCTGCTTGCCCGGCATGGCGTCCAGCGCGAAGCGCGCCGCCACCTCGGCCACGCGCTCCGAGCCCTTGGCGATCACGATGAACTGGACGATGGCGATGATGAGGAAGACCACGCCGCCGACCACCACGTTGTTGCCGACGATCAGCTTGCCGAAGGTGTCGATGATGTGGCCCGCGTTGGCCTGCAGCAGGATCAGCTTGGTGGAGGCGATGTTGAGCGCGAGCCGGAACAGCGTGGTGAAGAGCAGGAGCGAGGGAAAGGTGGAGAGCGACAGCGCCGAGGGCACGTACATCGCCACGATCAGCAGCACCAGGCTGATCGCCAGGTTGCTCGCGATCAGCAGGTCCAGCAGCGGCGTCGGCAACGGCAGCACGAAGAGTGCGACCACCACCACCAGAAGGCCCGCGAGCAGCAGATCGTTGTAGCGGCCGGCGTTCGCGAACAGGTCGCGCAGGCTGCCGCGGTACGGCTGCAAGGAGGGGGCGGGGCTCGCCATGGTGGTGTTGCTGTTGGAGTTTGCTGGCCTTGCGGACCGGCGCCACGCGCCGGCCTCGAACGTGAAAAAGATCACGTCGCGGCGGACTCTAAGTGGCACCCTCTGTTTACGGCAACCACGAGTTCTCGTAGGAATCCGCGCTCCTGTCGCACGGATGGCACTACGCATTTGCGTACTACCTGCCCCGGGTTGCTTTCGCTAAGCTGCGCCGCAATGCGACAGCGGCCCGCTGCCCGCGCGGAATGTGGACAGTGACAGGACCCAGCGATTTGTTCAACGAAAGCACGCATGCCCGCGCAGGCCGCTGAGCCGGTGACCGCGCTCGGCGAGGCGCGTGCGCTGCCGCGCGCCGAGCCTGCGAACGTGCGTGCGCTCAACCGCTTGTACGGCGCCGCGCCGCCGCGCGAGCTGGTGGCGCGCGACGTGCGCTATCGCCTCGCGTGGCGGCACGACACGGCGCCGGCGCCCGTGGTGCGCGAGAGCTTTCGCTTCAAGCTCGGCGCGCATGTGGGCCACCTGGGCCTGGATGCACCGAGCCTGCAGGCGCTGCTCGGCGAGCGCCGCCTCGAGCTGCTGCCGCGCGAGCTGCGCTACATCCTTTTGGCCGACGCGCTGCATCCGGTGGCCGATGCGCTGGAGAAGGCGCTGCGCCTTCATTTCGAATGGCAGCCGCCGGAGGCCAGCGATGCCGTCGCGCCGGCTTGCGACCCGGAACGCGCGGCCTTCTTCGTCGCCACGGCGGCCGAGGGCGGCGCGGCCTTGCGCGGCTTCGTCCAGTTCGACGACGGCGCGACGCTCGATGCCCTGGTGCCGGCCGATGCGCAGCGCCATGCGGCGCGTGGGGGCGCCGCCTTCGATGCGTTGCGGCTGCCCGTTCATTTCGCGATCGGCAGCACGCCGATCCAGCTGCGCGAGATCAACAGCATCCGCGCCGGCGACATCGTCGGCATCGAGCAATGGAGTTCCTCGGGCGCCGCGATCGTGGTCACGGCCGCGCTCGGCGGGCCTGCGGGCCGGCAGCTCACGGCCTTTGCCGAGGGCTCGCGCATCACCGTTTCGCAAACCAAAGACAGCGCCATGAAGCCAGACACCCCCGCCCCCACCGCCGCTGACGCCAGCGTCAACCTGCCGATCGACCGGCTCGATGCGCTGGAGGTGGCGCTGCGCTTCGAGGTCGGCGAGCTGTCGCTGTCGCTCGGCGAGCTGAAGAGCATCCGCGCCGGCCACGTGTTCGAGCTCGGCCAGCCGCTCAACCGCAGCCCGGTGCGCATCCTGGCGCACGGCAACGTGCTGGGCAAGGGCTACCTGGTCGCGGTGGGCGACCGGCTGGGGGTGCGCGTGTCGGAGTTCGCGCCCGGCGAAGTCTGAGCGGGCGGGCGGCAAAGATGCAGGGCGGACTCCCCGAACCCCTCACGCTGGTCGCGCTGATCGTCGCCTTCGGCGTCGCGCCCTTCGTGGCGCTGATGGTGACCAGCTACACCAAGCTGGTGATCGTGTTCGGCCTGCTGCGCACTGCGCTGGGGCTGCAGCAGACGCCGCCGAACATGGTGCTCAACGGCATCGCGATCATCCTGTCGGTCTACATCATGGCGCCGGTGGGCATGGACGTGGGCGACGCGCTGCGCAACCGCAGCTTCGGCGCCAAGGGCGAAGGGCTCAACGACATCGTGGCGGTGATCGATGCGGCCAAGGCGCCGCTCAAGGAATTCCTGCAGAAGCACACGCACGAGCGGGAGCGGCAGTTCTTCCTGAAGTCGGCCTCCAACATCTGGCCCCAGGCCCGGGCCGAGCAGCTGCGGGCCGACGACTTCATGGTGCTGGTGCCGAGCTTCACCCTGAGCGAGCTGACGCGGGCCTTCCAGATCGGCTTCATCATCTACCTGGTGTTCGTCGTGGTGGACCTGATCGTGGCCACCGTGCTGCTCGCCCTGGGGATGTCGATGATCGCGCCCACGACGATTTCATTGCCCTTCAAGCTGCTGCTGTTCGTGATGCTGGATGGGTGGACGCGGCTGGTGCACGGGTTGGTGTTGTCGTATCGGTGATGGCCGGCCCTAGGCGAGCACCACCGCCGTCGCCTCGACCTCGAACAGCATCCCGTCCAGCGCCAGCCGCGGCACCGGCACCAGCGTGCAGGCGGGCTTCGGCGCGTCGCCCCAGACACGGTCGAGTTCCGCGGTGATCGCCTTCAGGCGCTCTTCGTCGTGGCCCACCACCAGCAACAGCAGCCGCGCCACGTCCGCGGGCTCGGCATCGACGGATGCGAGCGCGATGCGCATGTTCGAGAGGGCATTGCGCACCTGCGCAGAGAAATCGGCCGGCAATGTACCGTCGGTCCTCTCGGCGCCCTGCCCCGACACGAGCACGAACCGGCATCCCGGAGGGACGTTGGCGAGGTGCGAGTAGCCATTGGGGCCCGGGTCGTAGAGGCCGCGCGGGTTGACGAACTGTATGGTCATGCGTTTTCCGTAATGAGTTGAACATGCTGGGCAGAGAGCTGGTCGACCAGGCGATCGACCGCACGCTCGGCCTGCACCAGCGACTGTGCCAGCATCTCGCCGCCGAATTCATCGTATTCGACCGCAAGTTCATGCACCTCGTCGATGCCCATGTAGCCGAACACCGAGCGCACGCTGGCTTCCGTGTGGTTGAGGTGCGCGATGCGCTCGCCCTTGCCGTAGCCGAAGTCGCCGCGCGAGCCCAGCAGCACCAGGCGCTTGCCCGCGTCGGCCAGCAAGGGCCAGTAGGGTACCTCGCCGCGCGCACGGTCGAAGCCGAAGGTGCGGCCCACGCGCACGATGTTGTCGATGTAGGCCTTGAACTGCGCGGGCACGCCGAAGTTGTACATGGGCAAGCCCACCACGATCAGGTCGGCCGCGATCAACTGGTCGACGAGTCGATCGCTCTCGGCCAGGGCCTCGCCCATCCACGGCTCGCGCGCCTCCGGCGGGGTGAAGGCGGCGTGGATCCATGGGCCCGTCACGTGCGAAGGCGGCCGGGCGCCGACGTCGAGGTAGTCGATGCGGTCCTGCGGGCGTGCCGCACGCCAGCGCTCGACGAAGCGCGCCGAGAGCCGGCGCGTGTGGGAACCATGGGGATCGATGCCGGAGCGCCCCGGCCGGGCGCTGGCGTCGATGTGCAAAAGCGTGCTCATGAAGAAGGCCTTCCTTTGAATCGATGGATGAAACTGGCTCGTGTGTCGTACCCTCGGGCGACACCCTTGCCTGCATCGAATCTAGAGCTGCTTCCGCCGCGCCGCAAATGACGATTTCTTTCCGATGGATGAGCTGAATTCACTCGTGAGGCCACCTCGCCGGCTTCCCCCGCTGTCCGCGCTGCGGGCCTTCGAGGCGGCCGCTGCGCATGCGAGCTTCCAGCGCGCCGCGGCCGAGCTTTCGGTCACGCCCACCGCCATCAGCCACCAGGTGCGCGGCCTCGAAAGCACGCTGGGCCAGCCGCTGTTCCGGCGCCTCACACGCCAGTTGGCATTGACGCCCGCGGGCCTGCGCCTGTTCCATGCGCTGCGCGAAGGCCTCGACACGCTCGAAGCGGGCGTGCAGGCCTTGCGCGCGCGGGCCGAGGGCGAGACGGTCACGCTCACGGCCAACACCGCCTTCGTCGCCAAGTGGGTGCTGCCGCGCATCGCGGCCTTTCGCAGCGCCTGCCCCGGCATCGAGCTGCGGCTCGATGCCAGCGATACGCTGGTCGACCTGGCGCGCGGCGATGCGGACCTCGCGATCCGCTCCGGCCGGGGCGACTGGCCCGGCCTCGCGACGGCGGAGCTGATGGCCGAGCGCTATGCACCCCTGTGCAGTCCCGCGCTGGGCCTGAAGCGCGCGCGGGACCTGCCGCAGCACCGCCTGATTCATTGCAACTGGCAGCCGAACGCGAGTGCGCCCGCGCAATGGCCGCGCTGGTTCTCGGAAGCGGGCCTGGCGATGCCGAAAGCCCGCTCGCGCGCGGCGGCCGCGGGCCTCACCTTCTCTGACGAGACGCATGCGATGCTCGCCACGCTCGCGGGCCATGGCGTCGCCTTGCTGAGCCTCACGCTCGCAGCCGAAGAACTGCGCAGCGGCGCGCTGGTGCAGCCCTTCGGTCCGGCGCTCGACACCGGCCGCTATTTCCTGGCCACGGCCAGGGGCCGCGAGCGCGAGCCGGCGATACGGGCCGTGTGGACGTGGATCGCGGCGCAGGCCGGCCGGGCCTGAGCCGCGTGCGGGATCAGACCGAGACCAGCGTCTCGAAGCCACCCCAGAACATGCGCTTGCCGTCGAAGGGCAAGGTCTTGGGGTCCATCATGTCGGCCAGCCGCGGATCGCTCATCACCTTGGCATTGACCTCGTCGCGGTGCGCGCGCGATTCGTACACGATGTACGAGAAGACGACGAGCTCGTCCTCCTTCAGATTCACGGCCTGCGGGAAGGACGTCACCTCGCCCGACTTCACATCGTCGGCCACGCACTCGCGGTACTCGAGGGCGCCGTGCTCGCGCCAGATCTTGCCCGCCTTGGTGGCCATCTCGCGGTACTGCTCGATGTTGCGCTTGGGGACCGGAAGAACATATCCGTCGACATAAGCCATGCAGATCTCCTTGGATGAGGGAGGCGACAGCGTAGTGCGTGCCGGGACGATCGCAAGTGCCGGCACAGAAGCCCTGACGGCACCTCGCCCTTCCTTGCCCTTGTGCAACATTCCTCGGAAATGTCCCCGCCGAAGGTGGACAAGCTTGTGGAAAACTGCGGGAGCAACTGCCCGAAGCCTTGTCCCACAAGGCCTGCCGCCGGATTGCCTGTTGAAGAAGCAGTGGGTTACAACAAAACGCAACAAGTACAACCAAAGAACTATTTTTCTCGGAGCCACGCCTCGGCGCAGGCCTCGAACAGCGGGATGCTCTGGTCGACTTCGTCGTGCAGGAAGCGACGCGCACCCTCCCGCGCATGGCCATCGAGCGCCAGCCAGGCCTCCCACAGGCGGCTGTCGGCGGGCGGCGGGGTCGCCTCCCAGACGAGCGCGACGATGGGCAGCGTCTCCGCGGGCGGCAGGTCGGACCAGATGATCCCGAGCCTGGACAGCATGTTCGGTTCGTCGCTCAGCTCGATGCCGGTGCGGACGTGGCCGTCCTCTTCGACGATCACCGGACTGAGGCCGCCGGAGAGGATGACGCTCAACAGCTCGGCAGGGCCCGCATGGCGGATCCATTCGTCGGCGCGTCGTGCCAGCTGGGCGCCGAGATCGGCTTTGGTCAGTTGCGCATGCACGGGGACGTAGTCGCGCCGCGCCGCTTCGGGCGTTGCGTAGGCGTGGTTCAGCATCGAGCCAGTGTGGCCGAAGCAGGCGAACTGTCTGCCAGCCAAGGCCTACGCGGAGGCCCTCCCCAGTCCGACCCGGCCCGGGATCAGTCGGCGCCGCGCAGCTGGGCGCGCAGCCGCGCGCCGATCTCGGGCCGCTCCAGGAAGGGATCGGCCGGATTGGCGATGGAGACGATGTTCTCCATGCGGCTCCTCACGTTGCCCAGCGCCTTGGGATGGCTGAACACGTAGAACTGGTTGGCGCTGATCGCTTCGAAGACCTGGTTCGCCACCTCGGAGGCCGTGACCTTGCCGCTGCTCACCGCCTTGTTGCTCATGGCCTGGCCGATCAGCTGGCTCCGGGTGGGCTTGTCGGCCGCCAGCGCGCCGGGCCGGTTGCGCTCGCTGCTGGTGATGCCGGTGGGCACGAAGTAGGGGCACAGCAGGCTCGCGCCGACCTGGTCGGTGATGAGCTTGAGGTCCTGGTAGAGGGTTTCGGTGAGGCTCACGACCGCGGCCTTGGCGGTGTTGTAGATGCCCATGTTGGGCGGCGTCAGCAGGCCCGCCATGCTGGCGGTGTTGACGATGTGGCCGCGCCACGCCGGGTCCTTGGCGGCCGCCTCGAGCATCATCGGCGTGAACAGGCGAACGCCGTGGATCACGCCCCAGAGGTCGACGCCGAGCACCCATTCCCAGTCGGCGACGGTGTTCTCCCAGACCAGTCCGCCGGCACCCACGCCCGCGTTGTTGAAGACGAAATGCGGCGCGCCGAAGCGCTCCTTCACGTCCCTTGCAAGCTGTTCCATCTGGCCCGCGTCGGCCACGTCGACCTGGCGCGCCATGACCTGGGCACCGGCCGCCTCCATTTCGGCACGCGCCTTGTCCAGCGCGTCCGGCTGCACATCGACGAGCACGAGGTTCATGCCGCGCGCTGCGCCGATGCGCGCGCATTCGAGGCCGAAGCCGGAGCCGGCGCCGGTGAGAACGGCGGTGGTGCCTTGGAAGTCCTGGATCATCGGGGGTCCTTGTTTGCGAAAGAAGACATCCAAAATTCTGGCTGTCCTTCCGCGAGTTCTGCGTAACCTCTGCGACTTCTGCGCCCGGTCGACGCTTTCGCGTTCAGGCCTCGACCTTGCGCAGCGCGAACCCGATGCGCGGAAAGTGCACATGCACCGTGCCCGCACGCGGGTCGGTGCGGCGCAGCGTGTAGTGCGTGCGGGTTGCAGCCATCAGTTCGCCCTCGCTCGGCTCGGGGCCGAAGCTCTCCGCGGTGACCGTGACGCGCGTGCCGAGCGGGATGCCGTGCTCGTCCTGGAAGGTGCTGTCGGACAGCAGCGTGTGCGGCGTATTGGCGGCCGCCACCGCAATGGCCTGGGCGGCGTCGAAGGTCTCCATCGTGCCGTGGCCGATGGCGGCCATGCGGTCCATCCAGTCGCTCACCGCCGGCGTGATCTGCAGGATGCCGGCCATGGAGGGCGTGCGCTTGCGGGTGAACCACAGCGCGTGGTAGCAGGCGAAGTCGGCCACGGTGGGATAGGCGCCGACCAGGTAGTCGGTGTCGTCGAGCATGTCGGACATGCGCCGCAGGTAGGACTTGTAGGCCGCCGCGGCGTCGCCGGGCCGGTGCCGCACCATGTTGACGCTCATGGCCTTGCGGTCCTCGGCGAAGGCCTTCGCGGCCTCGGGCGGTGCCTTGGCGAAGAGGTCGGCGAGGCCCTGGCCGCTGATGCTGTAGGCCATGGAGGCCCAGAAGAGCGTGGTGTCGCCCCACTGGGCAACCACGCGCTCCAGGCCCTTGCCCGGCTCGGGGTACAGCGAAGGCAGCGGGGCCACGTGCTCCAGCACGTCGCAGATGAGCGAGGTGTCGCAGTAGATGTCGGCGCCGATCTGCAGCACCGGGGTGCGCCGGTAGCCGCCGGTGAGCGCGACCAGGTCGGGCTTGGGCGCGATGTTCGGAATGATCACGGACTTCCAGGCCAGCTTCTTGTAGCCGAGCACGAGGCGCAGCTTCTCGGAAAAGGGCGAGGTGGCGTAGTGGTGGAGGATCAGGTCGGGCATGGTTCTTTTTGCGTTCTTGCGCTCACCGGGGCTGGGCACGCGCGATGATCGAATCGAAATCGGTGCCGGCGCCCAGGGTGCCGAAGGCCTGGCCCCAGTCGCCGCCGAGGCGGGAGGCGCAGAAGGCGCCCGCCGCGGGCGATGCGGTCTGCACCAGCAGTGCGGCCTGCACGGCCAGTGCCACGTCCTGCGCGAGGCGGCGCGCCTCGGCTTCGGTGGCCATGGCCTCGATGCGCGCCGGGAGTGCGTCGGCCAGGCGGTCGAGCGCCACATCGCCGCCGCGCGCCGGCTTCAGTTCCTGCGCCAGCGCGGCGACGGCGTCGCCCTTGCGCAGGCCGCGCAGCAGGTCGAGCGCCATGATGTTGCCCGCACCTTCCCAGATGGAGTTGAGCGGCATTTCGCGGTAGATGCGCGCCATCGCGCCCTCGCCGCCCTCCTCCACGTAGCCGTTGCCGCCGAGGCATTCCATCGCCTCCTGCGCGAAGTGGCTGCCGCGCTTGCAGATCCAGAACTTGGCGACGGGTGTGAGCAGGCGCGCCATCAGGCGCTCGTGCGCGTCGTCGGGACGGTCGATGGCGCGCGCCAGGCGGATCGCCAGCGCGGTGGCGGCCTCGCTTTCGAGCGCGAGGTCGGCCAGCACGTTCTTCATCAGCGGCTGATCGACGAGCGGCTTGCCGAAGGCCTGCCGCTGGGACGTGTGGTCGAGCGCGAGGCTGAGGGCCTGGCGCATCAGGCCGCTGGTGCCCAGCGCGCAGTCCAGGCGCGTCATGGTGCCCATTTCGAGGATCTGCGGGATGCCGCGGCCCTCCTCGCCCACCAGCCAGGCGCTGGCGCCGTGGAACTCGACCTCGGCGCTGGCGTTGGCCTTGTTGCCCAGCTTGTCCTTCAGGCGCTGGATGCGGATCGCATTGCGGCTGCCGTCGTCCAGCACGCGCGGCAGGAAGAAGCAGCTGAGGCCCGCCGGGGCCTGCGCCAGCACCAGGAAGGCATCGCACATCGGCGCCGAGAAGAACCACTTGTGGCCGGTGACCTCGTAGCGCTCGCCCCAGCCATCGCTGCCGGCGCGCACGGCGCGGGTGGTGTTGGCCCGCACGTCGGAGCCGCCCTGCTTCTCGGTCATGCCCATGCCCATGGTCACGCCGGGCTTGTCGCGCCAGGGTTTGAGGGCCGGGTCGTACCAGAGGCTCGCGAGCTTGGGGCCCCAGTCGGCATGGATCGCCGCATTGCCGCGCAGGGCGGGCGTGACGGCGTAGCTCATGGAGATGGGGCAGAGGATGGAGGGCTCGAGCTCGGTGAAGAGCATGAAGCCGGCGGCGCGCTGGACGTGCGGGGAAGCCGACTCGCCCGTCCACGGCGTGCCGTGCAAGCCCGCCCCCACCGCCGCCTTCATCAATGCGTGGTAGCTCGGATGAAACTCGACTTCGTCGACGCGCCGCCCGAATCGATCGTGCGTGTGCAGCACCGGCGGGTGGGTGTTCGCGAGCCGCGCATGCACCTGCATCTCCCGTGAGCCGAGCACATCGCCCAGGTGTTCGAGCGGCGCAAGCTGCAGCTGCGGCGCGTTGAATTCGAGCGCATCGCGCAACGGCCGGTTGGCGTCGAACAGGTTGTAGTCCGCCAGCGGCTCGGGCTGGTTGAAGACCTCGTGCGTCGCATCCATCACGGCCTCCTTGCGCGCGTGAAGCCTAGATCAGCTTCACCAGTTGCTTGCCGAAATTCTTGCCCTTGAGCAGCCCCAGGAAGGCCTCGGGCGCCGCCTCGATGCCCTGCGCGACCGACTCGCGCGGCCGCAGCTTGCCGCTCGCGACCAGCTGGCCCAGCTCGGCCAGCGCCTCGGGCCAGACTTCCATGTGCTCGCTGACGATGAAGCCCTCGAGCTTGATCCGGTTGATGAGGAACAGCGCCGGGTTGGCCAGCGGCAGCGGCTGGCCGTCATAGCCCGCGATCATGCCGCACAGCGCGATGCGCGCGAAGGCATTGGCGCGCAGCAGCACCGCGTCGAAGATGTAGCCGCCGACGTTCTCGAAGTAGCCGTCGATGCCGTCGGGGCAGGCTTCCTTGAGCGCGGCGCTCATGCTCTTGACGTCGGGGTGCTGCCGGTAGTCGATGCAGGCATCGAAGCCCAGCTCGTCCTTCACGTACCTGCACTTGTCCGCGCCGCCCGCAATGCCGACCACGCGGCAGCCGCGCGCCTTGGCCAGCGCGCCGAAGGCGCTGCCCACCGCCCCGGCAGCGGCGGTGACCACGAGCGTCTCGCCGGCCTTGGGAGCGATGATCTTCACCAGCCCGTACCAGGCGGTCACGCCCGGCATGCCGACGGCGCCGAGGTAGTGCGACAGCGGCACATGGGTGGTGTCCACCTTCTTCAGGGCGCCGGGCTGCGAGGCATCGACCACGCTGTATTCCTGCCAGCCGCCGAAGCCGACCACCTTGTCGCCGACCGCGTACTTGGGGTGCCGGCTCTCGACCACCTCGCCGGCGGTGCCGCCCTGCATCACCTGGCCGAGGGGCTGCGGCTGGGCATAGCTCTTGGCGTCGTTCATGCGGCCGCGCATGTACGGGTCCAGGCTCAGGTAATGGTGGCGCACCAAGACCTGGTTGTCCTTCAGCGGCGGCGTCTGCGCAGTGACGAGCTTGAAGTTGGAGGCGACGGCTTCGCCCTCGGGGCGGTTGTCGAGCAGTTGCTGGCGATTGGTGGGCATGTCGAGTTTCAGTTAATCGGTGGAGGGCGGACGCATGGCGTTCGCGCTGCCGGGGCCGGTGGGAAGGCGACGCTTGACGTACTTGAAGGTGCCGGTGGCATGGGCGCAGACGCGCTCCTGTTCATCGTAGATCGTGGCTTCGGTGAAGGCCAGCGTGGCGGTGCGGTGCATCAGCCGGCCGCGCGCATGCAGCGGGCCGACCGAGGGCCGCATGAAGCTGGTCTTCATCTCGATGGTGACCACGCCGAGCTCGGGCGTCTGGCTGCGAGCGGCGGCGGCCATGGTGATGTCCAGCAGCGTCATGCAGGCGCCGCCGTGGGTCACGTCGAAGGTGTTGAGATGCTCGGGCTTCGCCGTGTAGCGGATCTCGGATTCGCCGCCCTCGAACTTCGTGAGCTCGAAGCCCAGGTGGCGCGCGAAGGGAATCCGGCTCGCGTAGGAGCGGATGTCGATGTCGTCGGCGCTGGAGGCCATGTCAGCGACCGCCCGGCCTCTGGGGGCGGCGATACACGAAGTGACGAGCGTGGGGGCCTTGAATATCAGCGCCCGCCCGGCCGCCCGAAGGGCGCTGAGCGCCCCCTCGGGGGGCAGCGATACACGAAGTGAGAGCGTGGGGGCCTTGCATGTCACGCACCGAGGACCACGCTCACCCCGCCGTCGACGGCCAGCCACTGGCCGGTGATGTGCTTGCCGGCATCGCTCGCGTACAGCAGCGTGATGCCCTTGAGGTCTTCGTCGTCGCCCAGCCGGCCCAGCGGGGCATGGGAGGCCATCTTGTCCTCGCCCAGCGACTTGATCAGCCCGGCCGCCATCTTGGTCATGAAGAAGCCCGGGCAGATCGCGTTCACGTTGATGTTGTACTTGCCCCATTCGGCGGCCAGCGTGCGCGTGAAGCCGATCACCGCCGTCTTCGAGGTGTTGTAGGCCAGCGTCTGCATCTCGGGCGGGTTGCCGTTCAGCCCCGCGATCGAGGCGATGTTGATGATGCGGCCCGTCTTCTTCGGGATCATGTAGCCGTTGGCGACATGCTGCGAGAGGATGAAATAGCCGCGCACGTTGAGGTTCATCACCTTGTCCCAGGCCTCGACCGGATGGCTCTCGGCCGGCGCGCCCCAGCTGGCGCCCGCGTTGTTCACGAGGATGTCGATCGCGCCCATGCGCTGCAGCGTCTCGTCGGCCAGGCGGCGCGTGTCTTCTTCCTTCGAGCAGTCGGCCGCGATCCAGCGTGCGTCGATACCGGCCGATTGCAGTTCGGCCGCGGCCTGCTCCAGGTCGTCGGCCTTGCGCGAACTCAGCATGATCTTCGCGCCGGCCTCGCCGAGCGCATGCGCCATCTGCAGGCCCAGGCCGCGCGAGCCGCCGGTGATGAGGGCGGTCTTGCCGCTGAGGTCGAAGAGCTGCCTGGTGGTGCGGGGTGTCATGTCTGTGTCTCCGGAGTCGATGGAAAAGAAGGTTCGCGGTCCGAGGCCGCTACGAATCGGCGCTGTCGGCCTCGACCGCCGCGACCTTGCCCGACGCCACTGCTTTTTTCAGCAGCCGCCAGTCCGCCTGGTTGATATCGGCATAGGCCTCGGCAAAGTCCGCGAGCGCCGTATTGAAGGTCCTGGAGCGCCCGAGGTAGCCGGCGATGGCCCAGGCGTCGCCGCCCTTGGCATGCGCGCGCGCCAGGCTGTAGCCGCAGGCTTCGGCGAACTCGGCCAGGTCGACCGGCTTGAAGTCTTCGAGCTTGTAGGAAGCCTTCATGTCGCGCAGCTGGCGCACATAGAAGCCGCGTCCGCCCTGCTGCGCCTCGGCCCAGCCAAGGAAAACGTCGCTGGCGGCCTGTGCCAGCCGCTGCCCCTGCACCACGCGCTGGCCCGGCGGGCCCGTATCGGGCGCCAGGCCCAGGTGGGCTTGCAGCACCGATTCGCCGGCTTCCTTGCACTGCAGGAACAGGGGATGGACCTGGTCGGCCACCAGCAGCAGCAGGAAGCAGCGCCGGCCCACCGATCCGACACCGGGCGTCAGCACCGCAACGTCGTGCAGCTCGTAGCGGTCGAACAGCCGCTGGCGCTCGGGCGCCAGGCTTGCGCGGTATTGCGCCAGGAAAGCCGGCAACCCGGCGCGAAAGCGGCCGATCTCGCGCGCGGTGGCCTTGGCGTCGTGGTACACGAAGGGCGGCCGGTCGCGCACCATGAGACGGCCCTGAACCATCTCGGTCGCCTCTTCGGCGAACACGCGCGAGGTGCTGCGCCGGGCCTTCTTGATGACCGCTAGCTCGGTCGCATCCTCGGCGCCGAGCTTCAGCAGCGTTTGCGAGGTGAGGCGTGCGTACCAGGCATCCAGCGAGTCCATCCGCGCAAAGCGGCGCATGCGGTCGCGGTACGCCTCGGCCATTTGCCGCACCGCGTCGCGCCCGACGCGCGGCTTGAAGCCCAGATCGCGCGCAGCCACGACGAACGAGGTGGCGAGCCGGCGCACATCCCAGTCGAAGGGACCCTGCAGGGTTTCGTCGAAGTCGTTGATGTCGAAGACGAGGGAGCGCTCGGGGCTGGCGAAGAAGCCGAAGTTCGCAAGGTGCGCATCGCCGCACAGCTGTGTCGCGATGCCGCTGTGCGGCAGCCTCGCCAGGTCGTTCGCCATCAGGCTCGCGGCGCCGCGGTAGAAGGTGAACGGGGTGGCCAGCATGCGGCCGTGGCGCACCGGCACCAGTTCGGGCACCCGGCCGCGATTGGAGGCCTTCAGCCATCCGAGCGGGTCGCGCCCTGCCGCGTCGGGCTTGGGCGCATCCGCCCATTGGTCGAGCGCGCAACGGGCGCGCTGTGCGCGGCCGAATGCGCGCCGGTCGGCCGGTGAGGCCTTGGCGTCGGGCGCGCGGGGTTCAGGCTTCATGGGCCATGCGCTTCCTGCCTACTTGTCGTCGAGGCGCGAGCGCACGTAGATGAGCACGAAGCCCACCAGTGCGACCACGGCGCCGGGCACGGCCATCGACCAGCCGAGCGCCGGCTCGGTGCGCCCCGTGGCAATGCCGAGGATCACGAGAAACAGGCCGCCGTAGATCAGGATCCAGATCCACTTCTCGAGCCGTGCATGCGGCTTCGGCGGCTTGACGGGGTTGGGCGTGTTGTTGGGAGCGGCGTTGGCCATTGTCAAAAAGCGTCCTCGGGCAATGCTGTACAGGTGGGGTCGCGGCTCTCGACCACGTTGAGCCAGGCACCGATTTTCGGCAGCTCGTAGTGGAAGAAGTAGTCCGTGGCGCCTATCTTGCCAGCTGTTACCGCCCTCGCCTTGTCCGCATCGATCTCGAGCGCCCGCCGCGCCACGTCCAGCCAGATCCAGGCCAGCACGGTGTGCCCGAAGGCCTGCATGTAGGGCACGGCGTTGGCCAGCGCGTCGGCCGGGTCGCCGGTGGACCAGGCGGCCTCGGTGGCGCTGCCGATGCGCTGCAATGCAGCCTCCAGCGCCCTGGCATGCGCCGCGAGCACGGGCACCTTGGCCGCGCGGCCGATGGTTTCGGCGATGCGCCCGCCCAGCAGCTGCAGGCCGCGGCCCTTTTCCATCAGCACCTTGCGGCCCAGCAGGTCGGCCGCCTGGATGCC
>DATFFA010000220.1:0-16488 GCA_035250605.1 Variovorax sp.
GGTGCGCTCGGAGATGTCCACCGCGGCGTACTCCCGCCCCGCGGTGACCGCGCCGTACGCGACGAAATGCTTCGCGCAGGCGGCCAGCGATTCGGCCGACGACAGGTCGGCCCCCTGGAACCCGCGCACCTTGGCCTGCGCGATGCGCGCGTTCAGCCAGGGGTCTTCGCCGGGCCCTTCCGCGGTGCGGCCCCAGCGGGGATCGCGCGACACGTCGAGCATCGGCGCGAAAGTCATCGCCAGGCCGTCAGCAGCGCCTTCGCGCGCGGCCTCACGCGCGGTGCGCTCCCAGAGGTCTTCGTCGAAGCTGCCGGCCTCCGCCAGCGGAATCGGAAAGAGCGTGCGATGGCCATGGATGATGTCCAGGCCGATCAAGAGCGGAATGCCAAGCCGCGACTTCTCGACGGCCAGCCGCTGCATCTCGTGCGTGGGGCCGGCGCCGACCATGTTCAGCAGATTGCCGACGGTGCCGTCGACGATCGACTGCGTGGAGTCCCCCGCGAGCACCGGTCCGGTGACCGAGTAGCTGGAGGCAGTCATCGTCAGTTGACCCAGCTTTTCGGCTAGCGTCATCCGGGCCATGAGAGTGTCGATGCGGCTCATCAGGGATTTCGAATAGGACCCAAGGGCCTTAATGATGGCATGCTGCGGGCAGAGAGCCCTCGGCCGTGTGGCGCCGCCGACGATTCGGCGAAACCAAACGTGACACCCGGGACCACCAACGAAAGGAGCCGTGCGTGTTGAAGAAGGATGACAGGAACCCGAAGGCACTGGCAGCCCTGCCCGATGAAGCCTTGCTCGACGCCGTGCAGCGGCAGACCTTCCGCTATTTCTGGGACGGTGCGGATGCCGCCAGCGGCCTGGCGCTCGACCGCCGCACGCTGGTCGGCGCCACGGGCGAAGACCTGGCCGACGAGAGGGTCGCGATCGGCGGCACGGGCTTCGGCATCATGGCCCTGATCGTCGCGGTGGAGCGCGGCTGGGTCACGCGGGACGCGGCGCTGGAGCGCCTGGGGCGCATGCGGGATGCCCTCTTGCGCGCCAGGCGCTATCACGGCGCCTTCCCGCACTTCATGGACGGGGCGAGCGGCGCGACGATCCCGATGAGCCCCAAGGACGACGCGGGCGACCTGGTCGAGACCTCGTTCCTCTGCATGGGCCTGCTCTGCGCGCGCCAGTATTTCAGCGAGGACACGGCCATGGCGCGCCGGCTGCGCGCCGACATCGACACGCTGTGGCACGAGGTCGAATGGAACTGGTTCACACAGGGCGGGCAGGACGTGCTGTATTGGCACTGGAGCCCGAACCATGGTTGGGCGATGAACCATGAGGTGCACGGCTGGAACGAGTGCCTCATCACGTACTTTCTGGCGGCGGCCGCGCCGCGCCATGCGATCGATCCGAAGGTCTACCACCGCGGCTACGCCTCCGGCCCCGACTTCCTCAACGGCCACTCGTACCACGGCATCGAACTGCCGCTGGGCCCGCCGAACGCCGGTCCGCTGTTCTTTGCGCACTACTCGTTCTGCGGCCTCGATCCGCGCGGCCTGAGGGACCGCTACGCCGACTACTGGTATCTCAACACGCGCCACGTGCAAATCAACCGCGCCCACTGCGTCGCCAATCCCCGCGGCTTCCCGGGCTACGGCGAATCGTGCTGGGGCCTGACCGCGAGCGACGACCCCGACGGCTACCTCGCGCACGACCCGAACAACGACAACGGCACCATCTCGCCGACGGCCGCACTGGCCAGCCTGCCCTACGCGCCCGCCGAGGTGATGCGGGTGCTGCGGCATTTCCTCACCGTCCATGGCGAGCGGGTGTGGCGGGACTACGGCTTCGTCGATGCGTTCTGCGAGCAGCGCGGCTGGTTCGCAGACACCTACCTTGCCATCGACCAGGGCCCGATCGTCGTGATGATGGAGAACCATCGGACGGGCCTTCTGTGGAAACTGTTCATGAGCGTGCCCGAAGTGCAGGCCGGGCTGCGCGCCCTGGACTTCAGCAGCCCGCATCTCGGGGCGTCGGCAGCGTGAGCTTCAGCGTGGCGAGCCAGCAAGACCCGGCGTTCGAGCCCTGGCTTGAAACACAGCTGCGCCATTCGGCGAGCGCGATGCTGTCCAGCATCTCGCCGGTGTCGATCGTCAAGCACCGGCCGGGCTTCGGCCAGACCGTGCGGCCGATGGCCGGCGCCATCGTCGCCTCGCCCGTCCTCGCCGACTACAACCCGGACCCGGACTACTTCTTTCATTGGTTCCGCGATTCCGCCGTGGTCATCGATGCACTGCGCCTGCTCTACGTCGAGGGGCGCATCGGCGACGAAGCCCTGCAGCACCTGCGCGACTTCATCCGCTTCAGCCTGGACTTGAACCGCCTCGACGGCCGCGCGGCGGCCGCGGTGGAGGACCGCAGCGCGTGCGTGGCCCCCGAGCTCCTGCAGTACCTGCGCGAGGACCATGACCTTGCAACAGCTTTCGGCGACCTGGTGGCCGCCGAGACGCGGGTGAACCCCGACGGCACGCTCGACGTCTGCCGATGGAATCGCCCCCAGCACGACGGCGCACCGCTGCGCGCGCTGGCGCTGCTGCGCTGGGTGGCCGGCGGGCACCTCGACGCGCCGCTGCTGGCGGAAGCTGCCGAGCTGATCCGCTTCGATCTCGACTTCACGCTGCGCCGCTGGCGCGAGCCGTCCTACGACATCTGGGAGGAGGAGCTCGGCCACCACTACTACACGCTGCGTGTCGCAGGGGCCGCGCTGGCCGAAGGCGCAGCATGGCTGGAGGACCTGGGCGACACGGCGCAGGCGCGGCGCTGCCGGGAAGAGTCGAGGGCGGTGCTGCGCCTGCTCGACGACTACTGGGTGGATGAACGAGATGAACGAGACGCCACGCGCGGCTACTACCGCTCGCGCGCGCTGGAGGACGGCCGGCCCGGTCCGAAGGCGCTGGACATCGCGGTGATCCTGTCGGCGATCCACAGCCTAGGCACCGGGGCCGCGCATGGACCGTCCGATCCGCGCATGCAGGCCACGCTGGCGCGGCTGGACGCGCTGTTCGGTGCAGCCTATCCCATCAACCACGGCCGCGCCGCAGGCCGCGGCGCGGCAATGGGCCGCTACGCCGGCGACGTGTACTACTCGGGCGGCGCGTACTACTTCTCGACGCTCGGCGCCGCCGAGTTCTGTTTTCGTGCTGCCGCGGCGATGGGCGGCGATGCACGCCAATGGCTCGAGCGCGGCGACGCCTATCTCGCCACCGTGCGCGCGTACACGCCGGCCGGCGGCGATCTGTCGGAACAGTTCGACCAGCGCAGCGGCGCACAGACCTCGGCCAAGCAACTGGCCTGGAGCCACGCTGCGTTCATTTCGTGTGTCTCGGCGCGCCGCATCGCGGCCGCCGCTTGCGAGGCGTCGCGGTAGACGATGAGCGCGCGGACAGAGAACCGCGTCGAGCCGGCCGCAAGGACCGGCTTCTTCCGTCAGGTCAGCGAATTGCTCGGCGCCTTGCGCGTGTCCCCGGTCGCGAAAACGCTTGTCGCGCTGATGGGCGCGATCGTCGTGGTCGTCGCGCTCACGGCCTATGGGCAGATCGAGCTCAACAGCTGGAACAAGCCCTTCTACGATGCGATCTCGCGCCGCGACCTGGGCGAATTCGTCGTACAGGTCGGCGTCTTCGCAATCATTGCGGGCGCGCTGCTGGTCCTGAACGTCGCGCAGCGGTGGCTCGGCGAAACCCTGCAGCTGAAGCTGCGCGAGGCCGTGGTCAACGACATCGTGGGGCTGTGGCTGCAGCCGCGCCGGGCGTTCTGGCTCCAGGCCAGCGGCCCGATGGGCGCCCACCCCGACCAGCGCATGCATGACGACACGCTGAAGCTGTGCGATCTGTCGGTCACCCTTGGCGTGGGCCTGTTGCAGGCAGCGATGCTGTTCGGCAGCTTTGCGAGCGTGCTGTGGGTCCTCTCCAAGGACTTCAGCCTCTTCTTCAATGGCAAGGACCATGTGCTGCCGGGCTTCATGCTGTGGGCGGCCATTGCCTATGCGATCGCCGGCTCGCTGGTCACCTACTGGGTCGGCAGCGGCCTGATCTCGCGCAACGCCGAGCGCTACGCGCGCGAAGGCGAATTGCGCTTCTCGCTGACGCGCATCAACGAGCATCTCGACGGTATCTCCCTGGCGGGCGGCGAAGCGGACGAGAAGCGCCGCGTCGCCATGCATTTCGGCGACGTCCTGCGCGCCACCTCGCGCGTGGTGCTCGGGCTGACCAACCTGACCTGGGTCACCGCGGGCTTCGGCTGGATCACCATCATCGCGCCGACGCTGGTGGCCGCGCCCCTGTACTTCTCGGGGAAGGTGTCGTTCGGCGGCTTGATGATGGCCGCCGCGGCCTTCACGCAGGCGCAGTCGTCGCTGCGCTGGTTCGTCGACAACTTCAGCATCATTGCCGACTGGCGCGCCACACTGCTGCGCGTCGCCGACCTGCGCCGGATGCTCGCGTCCGACCTGGAGGCACAGGCAGGCGGCAGCCGCATCGCCTATGAGGAGAGCGAAGCCGGGGTGATCGCGATCGAAGCGCTCGAGGTCCGCTCCTGGGCCGGCCACGATCGACTGGACGCCCCGGGCCTCGTCGTGCACCGCGGCCAGCGCGTCCTGATCCTCGGCACGCCGGGCACCGAGAAGACCCTGCTGTTCCGCGCGCTCGCGGGCCTTTGGCCGTGGGGCTCCGGCACCGTGCGCAGGCCTGCCGGCGAGACGATCCACTACATGCCGCGCGGCACGCCCTACATTCCCCGCGGCACGCTGGCCGAAGTGCTGTCGTATGCGATGGAACCGTCGAGCTACCCGAGGGAAGCCATGGCGGCCGCACTGGCGAGCGTGGGCCTCCAGCGCCTGGAACCATTGCTGAACAAGACGGGCCGCTGGGAGAGGGAACTCAGCATGGACGAGCAGTTGCGGCTGGGCTTCGCCCGCGTGGTGCTGCAGGCGCCGCCCTGGCTGGTGATGGACGAAGCCTTCGGCGCGTTCGACGACGACACGCTCGAACTCATCATCGACCTGCTGGGCAAGCTCGAGCACACCGGCATTGTCCACATCGGCTCGGCCGGAGAAGCGCGCGACCG
Organism: Variovorax sp.; assembly: GCA_035250605.1. GTDB lineage: Bacteria > Pseudomonadota > Gammaproteobacteria > Burkholderiales > Burkholderiaceae_C > Variovorax. The sequence goes on from DATFFA010000220.1 coordinate 5,116, forward strand.
GCTGTTCACGCAGGTGGTGCATCTGGTCAAGGCGCCGAACGCCGTGCGCAAGGAGCCGCGACCATGAGACACCTCGGGTCCACCGTCGGTCGTGCGCGCCGCGCTCTCATGCGGCTGATGCTTGCGCTGCCCGCGTGGAGCTGGGCGGCGGATTTCGGCTTCAAGCCACCGCGCGATCCTGAGGATGCCGCCGCGGCGGACCTGATGCGGGACCTGGCCGGGCGCATCCTGCCGGTGTACCAGGACGCGGACACCGATGTCTTCCTGGCCAACCTTGCCGCTTTGCAGATCGTCAGCGGCGCCTATCGCGCGGCCTCCGACAGCAGCCGGGCCCTGCGCACCCGCCGCCAGGGCAAGCCGTTCGACGACCTGGTGCAGCGTGCGATCCTCGACGGCATCTATGCGCGGGCGCGCGCACTCGAAGCGAACGAGCGCCTGGGCTTCGCCGAAGCCTACGCACGCGCGTTCCGGGAACTGGTGTCGCCGCTCGACAATGCGCAAGCCCAGGCCATCATGGCGCGCCTCGAAATCCCGGCGGCGGTCTATGCAGAGCCGCTGCGCCGGGCTTTCGACCTCTGGCGCGCGAAGGGCAGCCTCCCGCAGGACGATGCTTTGGCGCTGGTGCGGACCTGGCATTCGTACGAGTCGCGCCGCAGCTTCGGTGCGCTGCTGCCCGAACTGTTCGCGGCGGAAAACCGCAACCGCTACGTGACGGAGGCCGACCTCAGGATTCCCGTGCGCGGGGCTGTCATCTTCGCGAACCTGGTTCGGCCCGGCCGCACCAATGACGCAGTAGGCGCCCTGCCGACGCTGCTGCGCTTCACGCTCGATCCTGCCGAGGACGACGCCCAGCGCAGCGCCGCCAGAGGCTACGTCGGCGTCACGGCGTACGTGCGCGGACGCACGCCCGACGGCAAGGGCGCCGTGTGGCCGTTCGTTCGCGACGGCGAAGACGCCGCCGCCGTCATCGACTGGATTGCCCGGCAGGCGTGGAGCGACGGCCGCGTCTGCATGATCGGTGACGGCTACTCCGGCTACGCCGCCTGGGCCGCCGCCCGCAGGAGACCGGAGGCGCTCAAGGCCATCGCCACCATCGCGCCGATGGCGCCGGGCATCGACTTCCCGATGGCCGGACAGATCTTCCGCAACGCCATGGTGCGCTGGGCGCAGGAGCACGCGAGTGCCGAACCCCTGCGGGCCGTCGCAGACGCCGACCCGGACACGATCTGGCAGGCACTCGACGCGCGCTGGTATCGCGGCAATCGCCCCTACTGGGACGTGGACCGCGTCCTGCTCGGCAAGCGCAGCAGGCTGATCCGGACCTGGCTGACGCACCCGAGCCACGATCGCTACTGGCAGAAGTTCCTGCCGTCGGCGGCGCAGTTTGCGCGCATCGACATTCCGGTGCTCAGCTTCGCCGGCTACTACGGCGCGGACGCCGGCGCGCTCTACTTCCACGACGAGCATCGCCGCCACCGGCCGCGGGCCGACACGACGCTGCTGCTCGGCCCCTACGACGCGGCCTCGATCCGGCACGGCACGGCGGCAACGCTGCGCGGCTACACGCTGGATCCGGCCGCACGCGTGGACCTGCCCGAGCTGCGCCTGCAATGGCTCGACCACATCCTGAAGGGCGCAAACAAGCCTGCCCTGCTGATGGATCGCGTCAACTACCAGGTGATGGGCGCGGACCAGTGGCGCCATGTGCCGACGCTCGACGCGCCGCAGCGCACCCGGCTGCGCTTCTACCTCGACACCCGCGGGCGCGACGACCCGCACCGCCTGTTGCCCTCGCCGTCCGAAGGCGGTGGCAGCGCGCGGCTCTCGGTCGATCTTGCCGACCGGCGTGACCTGCGCATTCCGTGGCCGGACACGCTGCGCGCGGCGCAGCTGCCGGCACGCAACAGCATCCGTTTTGTCAGCGATCCGCTTCCGGAGGACACCGAGATCTTCGGCAGCCTGCACGGCGTGTTCGACATCACGCCCTCGCGGCAGGACGTGGACTTCAGCATCTCGCTGTACGAGCAGACGGAAAGCGGCGAGTACCAGCTGCTGTTCGATCCCTACGACTTCCGCGCCAGCTACGCAGGCCATCGCGTGCGCCGCAGGCTTCTTCGGGCCGGCGAGCGCCAGCTGCTTGCGTTCACCGCCGAACGCGTGACCGCTTGCAAGCTTGCGGCGGGCAGCCGCATCGTGCTGCTGGTCGGCCTCAACAAGCGACCCGACCGGCAGATCAACTACGGCAGCGGCAAGGACGTGAATTCGGAAACCATCGCCGACGCGAAGTGGCCCATTCGAGTGCGCTGGCACGCGCGCAGCTACGTCGAGATCCAGACCGGCACGCCCTGATTGCTCAGCGTGTCGCCGGCCCCTTGCCGTCCAGGACGCCGATGACGATGCCTTCGCAAGGCGCCAACACCAGAGGCCCCTCGATGGACTCGGCGCGCGCGGGATCGGTCGATGCCAGCACGAGCGGCTCGCGCGGCATCAACGCCGGCGAGATCGACGCCGGTGCGGCGCCGAAGTTGAAGAGCATCACCAGCCGCTGTCCTTCGAAGCTGCGCGCATAGGCGAGCACGTCGGCCCCGGCATCGAGCGCTTCATGGTTGCCCCGGTTCAGCGCAGGCTGCGCACGACGCAGCGCGATGAGGCGCCGGTAGAGCGCCAGCATCGAGCCTGCGTCGTGCGATTGCGCTTCCACGTTGCGCGTGGGCCAGTCGGCCGCCAGCCGCAGCCACGGCGTGCCGGTCGTGAAGCCCGCATGCGCTGCGGCGCTCCACTGCATGGGTGTTCGCTCCGGGTCGCGGCCCAGGCCCATGCCGGGCTTGTTCTTCTCGAACGGGTCCTGCACTTCATCGGCGGGAATGGGGACGTCCGTCATGCCGATCTCGTCGCCGTAGTAGAGCGTCGGCGTACCGCGCAGCGTGAGCAGGAGCATGGCCGCGAGCCGCGCCATCCGAGGCCCGACGCGGCTCGCGATGCGCGACCTGTCGTGGTTGCCCAGCACCCAGTTCGGCTGGGCGCCGGCGGGCAAGGCGGCTTCGTAGTCGCGCACAAGGCGGTCGATGAGCGCCGCCTGCCACTCGGTCGCGATCAGCTGGAAGTTGAAGGGCAGCTGCACGCCTTCGAGCACACCTTCGGCGTTGAGCCCGTAGTAGGCGACCAGGCGCGCGAGCGGCAGGTAGAGCTCGCCGATCAGCAGGCGCGAGGAGCGTGCGTCGCTGAATTCGTCGACCACGCGGCGCATCTCGGCCACGATCGGCTGCAGCTCCGGCAGGTCGGTGTTGTAGAGCATCAGCCAGCGAAAGAAGGGATCCTGGCCCTCGATGAAGTCCGGGTTCGGCGGGTTGTCGCGGAACTGCGCGTCCTTGATGATCTGCGAGAGCACGTCGACACGGAATCCGTCGACGCCGCGCCGGAGCCAGAAGCGCAGCACCTCGTACATCGCGGCCCGCACTTCGGGGTTGCGCCAGTTGAGGTCGGGCTGCTCCTTCAGGAACGAATGGCCGTAGTACTGGCCGGTGGCCGGATCGAAGGCCCAGGCCGGGCCGCCGAAATTGCTGAGCCAGTTGTTGGGCGGCCCGCCGCCCGGCGCAGGGTCGCGCCAGATGTACCAGTCGCGCCGCGGATCGCTGCGTGCGCTGCGGCTCTGCACGAACCACGGATGACGGTCCGAGGTGTGGTTGGGCACGAAGTCCAGGATGATCTTGAGCTCTCTCGCGTGGGCCTCCTGCACCAGCGCATCGAAGCCTTCCAGCGTGCCGAAGCGCGGATCGATGCCGCAAAAATCGGAGATGTCGTAGCCGAAGTCGGCCATCGGCGAGGGATAGATCGGCGAGATCCAGACGGCATCGACACCGAGCGAGACCAGATGATCCAGCCGGGCGCGGATTCCATCCAAGTCTCCGATGCCATCGCCGTTGCTGTCCTGGAACGAACGCGGATAGACCTGATAGACGATTCCGCACTTCCACCAGTCGTCGGCTGCCATCTTGATCCCTTCATGGTCGGTTTCGAGCGGATCCATTGTCTCCAGAAAGCACTGCAGATCGCGAACTGGAACCCGAGGGATCGGCCAGTACCGCGCGTTCGGGAGAGGCGGCATGCTCGTGAATCCACTCGATGAAGTTTGCGACTTCATCGCGTTGCAAGTGGCGCTGCGGACATACCAGGAAGTGGGCTTCCACCTTGACACACCACCGCTCGTCGAACACCTTCTTCAACCGCCCATGATGAAGGTGCCCGGCAGCAATCGACGAGCTGTCCAGGGCGACGCCAAGACCCTGGACCGCAGCGTCGAGCGCCATGGATGTCCTGTCGAACCGGTACGCAAACTGGCCCGGCGAGAAGTCGAGCTTGCGGCTGCGGAACCAGTCTGTCCATTGCACGACGTTGACCACCGACTGGATCAACGGCACGCGAAGCAGGTCCGCAGGCGTACGGATGTCCTGCTGCTCGATGTAGGCCGGGCTGGCCAACGGCTGGATGCGCTCCTCGAAGACCGGTTGCACATGCAAGTGCGGCCAATTGGGTACGCCATAGCGGATTTCGACGTCCACCTGGCCGCTCGAGAAGTCCGAGTGCACGGTGGAGGACGACAGCGACAGCGCGATGCCGGGATGGGCTTGCGCGAAGTCCGCGAGACGAGGCATGAGCCACAGGCTCGCGAAGCTCGGCGCGGCGTGCACGTAGAGCGCATTGCGCACGCCCTTGCGCACGTTGTCCGTCGCGGCACTGATCGCATCGAGCGCGAGCGAGACGCGCCCCATGTATTCCCGGCCCGCCTCGGTCAGCGCAATGCCCCGGACCGAACGCTCGAACAGCCGCACCTCCAGGAGCTGTTCGAGCTTGGCGATCTGGTGGCTCACGGCGGACGGCGTCAGGTGCAATTCGCCGGCGGCCGCGCTGAAACTGCCCCGGCGTGCCGAGGCCTCGAACGCAAGCAGGCAGCTCAGCGGAGGGAATGACGACCGCATCGGGTAAACCCTTTATGAATGCGATTCACTCATCGCTGAAGAAGTGTCGCTTGTCCTCATGTCTGCGGGTGTCCATAGTTACCCCACCCGCACACCACCCCAAGGAGACATTTCATGCTGCTAGCCGATCGCGTTGCCCTCATCACCGGCGGCGCCGGAATCAACGGCCTGGGCTTTGCCACCGCACGCCTCCTGGCGTCGCATGGCGCCCGCGTCGTCATCACCGACCTCGAAGGCGCGGCACCCGCGCAGGCGGCAGAAAGCCTGGGCAAGGAGCACCTGGGCCTGGTCGCCAACGTCACGCTCAAGTCGGAGATGGACGCTGCCGTTGAACGCATCCTCGCGCAGTTCGGCCAGATCGACATCCTGGTCAACAACGCCGGCATCACGCAGCCTCGCAAGACGGTCGACATCAGCGGCGGCGACTACGACGCGGTGCTCGATGTCAGCCTCCGCGGAACCTTGCTCGCATCGCAAGCGGTCATCCCCGCGATGCAGCGGCAGCGCAGCGGCTCGATCATCTGCATCTCGTCGGTCTCCGCGCAGCGCGGCGGCGGCATCCTGGGCGGTCCGCACTACTCCGCGGCCAAGGCCGGCGTGCTCGGCTTGGCGCGTGCGATGGCGCGCGAACTGGGCACCGACGGCATCCGGGTGAACTCCATCACTCCCGGCCTGATAGGCACCGACATCAGCAAGGGCAAGCTCAGCGAGGAGCGCAAAGCGCAAATCGCCAGCGAAATCCCGCTCGGCCGCATCGGCCTGCCCAGCGACATCGCGGGCGCCTGCCTGTTCCTCGCCAGCGACCTGTCCACCTACTGCACCGGCATCACGCTCGACGTGAACGGCGGCATGTTGATCCACTGATCCGCGCTTTTTCCAACTATTCATGACGGAGACAACAACCATGCAACGCAAGCTCTTCATTCGCGCCGCGATGACCCTCGCCGCCGGCATCCTGGTCCAGCCGCTGGCCGCCCAGGCGCAGGCCGTCAAGCTCACGCTCGGGCATGGCGCCGCGGCGGGCAACCCGCGCCACGATGCCTCGCTGAAGTTTGCCGAGGTCTTGAAGGCCAAGTCCGGAGGACGCATCGAGGTGCAGGTCGCGCCATCGGGACAGCTTGGCGACGACGCCGCGATGGTCACCGCGCTGCGCACCGGCGCGTTGGACATGTCGGCCAACTCGCAAGGCGCCGTGGCCGTCGCGGTGCCGGAGTACGCGGCCTTCGGCATGCCCTTCCTGTTCTCCGAACCGGCGCAGGCCTTCAAGCTGCTCGACGGCGGGCTCGGCAAGGAACTGGCCGACAAGTCGGCGGCCAAGGGCCTTGTGGTGCTGGGCTACTGGGACAACGGCATCCGGCACATGACCAACAGCAAGCGGCCGATCACCAAGGTCGAGGACATGAAGGGGCTGAAGATGCGCACGCCGCCGGACTCGGTGCTGGTCGACATCATGCAGGCGCTGGGCGCCGAGGCGCAGCAGGTGAAGTTCGCGGAGCTGTACGTGGCGCTGCAGCAGGGCGTGGTCGACGGGCAGGAGAACCCGCTGATGAACATCCAGGCCAGCAAGCTGTATGAGGTGCAGAAGCACCTGTCCCTCACGAGCCACATGTTCCAGATGACGCCTTTCCTCATGAGCAAGCGCACGTGGGACGGTCTCTCGGCCGAAAACCGCAAGGCCGTGACCGAAGCTGCGGCCGAGGCCACGGCGCTGCAGCGCAAGCTGTCGCAGGACGCCGACGACAAGCTGCTGGCCGAGCTGAAGACCAAGGGCATGAAGGTCGACACCGTCGACAAGGCCGCGTTCCAGAAGGCCACAGCGCCCGTGGTCGACAAGTGGACCGCCGGCCCGGTCGGCGGCTACGTGAAGAAGGTCGTCGCGGCGGCCAATGGTGGCTGACGCGCGCGCCTTCGCACTGGACGCGGCAATCACCGCGTCCACCCACAATCCAGGAGACAAACCATGAACGTCATCGAACGCGCGGTGGTCGGGCTGTGCCGTGCCGTGCTGTGGATCAGCACCCTCGCGATCTTCCTGATCCTGGTGGCCAACACGGCACTGCGCTATGCCACCGGCTCGAGCCTGCAGTGGGCCAACGAAGTTCCCGAACTGCTCTTCCCCTGGCTGGTGATGGCCGGCGTGGTCCTCGCGGCTGCGCAGGGCGCGCACATCACGACCAGCTTCCTGATGGACGCAGTACCCGCAGCAGCGCAGCGCATCGTTGCCGTGCTGGGGTGGCTCGCCGTCGCCGGCATGTACTTCACGGTGGCCTGGGCCACCTTTCGCATGCTGGACATCGTGCATGACGAGAAGTCGCCGATCCTGCAGGTGCCGGGCTCGCTGACCTACGGCTGCGTGATGGGCGGGATGCTGCTGCTTGCCGTGATCGCCTTGCTGTCGGCTCGCAAGGCCTGGCTCGCCGCACCCCAACCCGACTCCGATGCCAACGCCGTGCCCAAGGTACCGGCCGCGCACTGGTGAGTTCGCTTCCCGACGCCTCCAGGAGACTGCCATGAGTGCATTGATTCTCGTCGTCTTTCTTTCCGCGGCCGTTGCAGCCGTCCCGATTGCGCATGCGCTGCTGATGGCAGCAATGGCGGCGGCGGCCAACTCCGATCGCGTGCCGCTGGACCTGCTGGTCCAGCAGATGGTCGCCCAGGTCCAGAGCTTCCCGCTGATCGCCATCCCGTTCTTCATGTTGACCGGCACCTTGATGATGGGCGGCAGGCTGGGCGAGGCGTTGGTCGGCGTGCTCTCCGCGCTGATCGGCCGCTTCCACGGCGGTCCGGGCCAGGTGGGCGTGCTGTCGTCGACCTTGTTCGGCGGCGTCTCGGGCTCGGCGGTGGCCGATGCATCGGCGATCGGCTCGTTGCTGATCCCCTGGCAGAAGAAGCTGGGCTACCCGCCAGCCTTTTCCGCGGCGACGCTGGCGGCTGCCGCAACGATCGACATCATGATTCCGCCGTCGATTCCCATGATCCTGTTCGCGCTCACAGCCAATGCCTCGATCGCCGCGCTGTTCGTGGCCGGCATCCTGCCCGGATTGCTGATGTGCGCCGGTTTCATGGCGGTGTGCTGGTGGGTCGGCAAGCGCCGCAACTTCCCGCGCGAGACCGCACCGATCGACTACGCGGCCTTCCGCAAGCACCTCCTGTACGCCTCGCCGGCGGTGCTGCTGCCCGTGCTGATCGTCATCTTCCTGCGCTTCGGTATCGCCACGCCGACCGAGGTGGCCGTGCTGTCGACGCTCTACGCCGGACTTTGCTCGGCGCTGGTCTACCGCGACCTCGGCCTCAAGCGCCTGAATGCCGCGGTGGTCGAGGCTGGCCTGGCCACCGGCGTGGTGCTGCTCGTCATCATGGCCTCGGCCGCGATCGGCTGGTTGCTGACCTACGACCAGATGCCGCAAGGCATCACGCAGTGGGTGCAGTCCAACGTGCACGCCGCCTCGCTCGTCATCCTCCTGATGAACCTCCTGATGCTGTTCGTCGGCATGTTCATCGACCTGCCGGCCGCCATCCTGCTGCTGACGCCGGTGTTCCTGCCGCTGGCGCAAAGCATCGGCATGGACCCGACGCAGCTGGGAATCATGATGGTCGTGAACCTGGCCATCGGGCTCTACACGCCACCGGTCGGCACCACGCTGTTCATCACCAGCGCGGTGGCCAAGGTCAAGGTCGGCCAGACGGTGCGCGAACTGGGGCCCTTCTATCTCGTTGCCTTCGGCGTGCTCGCCCTCGTGTCCTATGTGCCGCTCAGCATCCTGCGCTGAACGGATTCCCTTTGTCGATCAAAGAAAGCTCTCATGAACGAAACCACCCCCGCGCTGTCCGAACTGGCCCAGCGCGCCTACCGGATCCGCCGTTTCGCGCTGCGCATGGGCGAAGTGCAAGGCCAGGGCTACATCGGCCAGGCGCTCGGCTGGGCCGATGTGCTCGCGGTCGCCTATGGCCATGCGCTCGAGCTGCGGCCTGACGAACCCGAATGGGAGGGCCGGGATCGCTTCCTGCTCTCGCACGGCCACTATGCGATCGCGTTCTATGCCGCACTGATCGAGGCCGGCCTGATACCCGAGTCCGAACTCGAGACCTACGGCAGCGACGACAGCCGGCTGCCGATGTCCGGCATGGCGACCTACACGCCCGGCATGGAGATGTCCGGCGGCTCGCTCGGCCAGGGCCTGCCGATCGCCGTGGGCATGGCGCTCGCGCTGCGCCAGAAGAAGAATCCGGCCTTCGTCTACAACTCGATGTCCGACGGCGAGCTGGACGAGGGCTCGACCTGGGAGGGCGCGATGGGTGCGGCGCACCATGGCCTCTCGAACCTGATCTGCCTGGTCGACATCAACAACCAGCAGGCCGATGGCCCTTCCGGCAAGGTTCTCGGCTTCGAGCCGCTGGCCGACAAGTGGATCGCCTTCGGCTGGCACGTGCAGCGTGTCGACGGCAACGACCTGGCGGCCGTGCTCAAGGCCTTCGACCGAGCGCGCCAGCTCCCCGATCCGAAGCCTCGCGTGATCCTCTTCGACACGCTCATGGGCAAGGGCGTCCCCTTCCTGGAGCAGCGCGAGAAGAACCATTTCATCCGCGTCGACCCGCCCGAGTGGCAACAAGCCATCGAGATTCTCGACCAGTCGCAATCCGAAGGAGCCCCCGCATGAACACCGCCGCAACTGCGAAACCTCGCCTGACCACTTCGGCGATGATCGCCTCCATCGCCGCCGAAGGCCAGCGCGTGAAGGCGGCCCCTTTCGGCAAGGCGCTCGTCGACCTTGCGGCGGACCGGCCCGAGATCGTCGGCATGACCGCCGACCTCGCCAAGTACACCGACCTGCATCTCTTCGCACAGGCCTATCCGGAGCGCTTCCACCAGATGGGAATGGCCGAGCAGCTGCTGCTGGCCGCGGCCGGCGGCATGGCCAAGGAAGGCCTGGTGCCCTTCGCGACCACCTATGCCGTGTTCGGTACGCGGCGCGCCTACGACTTCATCCACCAGGTGATCGCCGAGGAGAATCTCAACGTCAAGATGTGCTTCGCGCTGCCCGGCCTGACGACCGGCTACGGCCCGAGCCACCAGGCCACCGAGGACCTGGCGATGATGCGCGGCATTCCCGGCCTGACGATCGTCGATCCCTGCGACGCGCTGGACATCGAGCAGGCTGTCCCGCAGATCGCCGCGCATCCCGGCCCTGTGTACATGCGTCTGCTGCGCGGCAATGTGCCGCTGGTGCTTGACGAGTACGACTACAAGTTCGAGCTCGGCAAGGCCAAGCTGCTGCGGGATGGCAAGGACGTGCTGGTGATCGCGAGCGGCTTCATGACCATGCGCGCGCTCGAGGTCGCCGACCAGCTGCGCGCCGACAATGTCGATGTTGCGGTGCTGCACGTACCGACGATCAAGCCGCTCGACGACGCGGCCATCCTCGCGCAGGTCAAGCGCCTGGACCGCGTGGTCGTGGTGGCAGAGAACCATTCGGTCATCGGAGGCCTTGGCGAGGCGACGGCAAGCTTGCTGCTTCGCTCGGGCGTCGCGCCGACGTTCCGCCAGATCGCGTTGCCCGATGCGTTCCTGGATGCCGGTGCGCTTCCGACCTTGCATGACCGCTACGGCATTTCGACGGACGTCATGGCCCGGCGCATTCGCTCCTGGCTTTGATGCTGCGGCGTGGGTTGCCGCTGACACGACGGTGCGGTAGCCTGCCGGCTCCAATACAGCCAGGAGTCTCCCGATGTCCAGCCGCTTACTTCTTTCCACTGGCGCCGCCGTCGCAGCCACCGCACTGATCATCGGTTGCGGTGCCATGCGTTCATCGGGCGGCAACCCCATGAGCTTCTTCATCACCAGCGCCAACCCCGGCAAGGGTGGCGACCTCGGAGGCTTGGCCGGAGCCGACCGCTTCTGCCAGTCGCTGGCCACGAGTGCGGGGGCGGGCAACAAAACATGGCGCGCTTATCTGAGCACCACTGCCGCGAGCGGGCAGCCGGCCGCCAATGCGCGCGACCGGATCGGCACGGGTCCCTGGACCAATGCCAAGGGAGTGGTCGTTGCCGCCAGCGTGGCCGACCTGCACAGCGCCAACGCCAAGGTCGGCAAGGACACCTCGCTGACCGAGAAGGGCGAGGTCGTCTCCGGCTTCGGCGATCCGGTCAACCGCCACGACATCCTCACCGGCTCGCGCCCTGACGGCACCCTGGCCGTGCCCGACCCCGGCAAGGACACCACATGCGGCAATTGGACCAAGAGCGACGGCGGCTCCGCCATCGTGGGTCACCACGATCACAAGGGCACCAATCCCGATCCGGTCGCCAATGCTTCGTGGAACTCTTCGCACGGTACGCGCGGCTGCAGCGTCGACCAACTCAAGATGAGCGGCAGCGCCGGGCTGATGTACTGCTTCGC
>DATFFA010000221.1:0-11280 GCA_035250605.1 Variovorax sp.
CGTGATGCTGATCCCGGTGCTGGGCGTGTTCAGCGGCGCGCTATGGCTGGGCGAGACCGTCTTCTGGCAGGACTGGGCCGCGATGGTGCTGATGATGGTGGCCATTGCCTCGGTGCTGTGGCCGGCCCGGGCCCGCGGCGACTGAGGAAAAAGGCCGGGCCTTAGGCCACCTCAAGCACGGCCTCGCGGGATCGTGCCGCGGCGCTCGCCACGGCCGCACTGCGCGCCGCAGGTTCGCTGGCGCCAACGATCCGGGCACTATGCGCGAAATGGTAGACCCAGCAGCTTTTGTTGCCGCCAGAAATTTAACACCTGCACCTCACCGACAAAGGTCGGAAGCGGACGCATTCAGCTGCTCTAGAAATTCCACAAGTGAAATTCGTGGCCCCAGTTTCCCGTCCTTGTTCGGAAAGGAAATACATAGAGACTCTCGCCCTTGCTCCCGATCGAGCAGCAGTAGAAATTGCCCGTCATAGCTAAGTTCTGCCACTAGATGCTCGTAGCCGATGTCGCTAAGAATCGTTGTTTCCCATTTTCCGTTCTTCATGCCCAGTACTTTCAAGGTTCAAGGAAGCCGGTAAATTTTTTATCGTAGAGCGGCTGGTTCGGCAGCGGGTAGTAGGTCCTGGCGAGCCGATCGAAGCCGTCGTAGGTGTGGACGGTCAGGTTGTTCTTGGCGTCCTTGACCGAGTCGACATGGCCGTTGGGCGTGCAGGTGCAGGTCACGTAGGCCTGGGCCAGCGCCGTGCCCACGGCCCGAGGAAAGGAAGCTTGCAATCCACGCCTGCGCTCCTACCAACATCTGGCCGGGAAGTAGCTTCGCTATGAACCTCGGGCTAAGCGCCGGACCGCGCGCAAGTGCGCAACTCAGCGCTCAGATCGGCGCCGCACCGCCCCCGGTCGACCACGGACTTCCCTCCGGCAGCACCCGCAGCATCCCCTCCTGCGCCGTCGATGCCACCAGCCGCCCGTCGCGCGTGAACAGGCTGCCCCGGCAGAAGCCGCGCGCACCGCCGGCGCTGGGCGAATCGATCACGTAGAGCAGCCAGTCGTCCATCCGGAAATCACGGTGAAACCACATCGCGTGGTCGAGGCTGGCGGGGCGCACCCGGCCGCTCATGAAGCTCAGGCCGTGGGGCAGCATCGCGGCGCGCAGCAGGCCATGGTCCGACGCGTAGGCCAGCAGTGCGCGGTGCACGACCGGGTCGTCGGGCAGCGGCGCGATCGCGCGCATCCAGAGCGCGGCCTGCGATGGTCGCGGCGCCGGTTCGAGCAGGTCGTCAGGATCGACGCGGCGGTACTCGATGCCATGCGGCGACAGGGCGGCGTTGCGCCAGCGCTCGGGCAGCCGGTCGCCGAGCCCGCGGCGCTGCTCCAGCTCGCTCGGCAGGCCTTCCGGCCCGGCCTCGGCCGGCATCTCCAACTGGTGCTCGATGCCCTCGTCCACCGTCTGGAAGGAGGCCGACATCTCGAAGATGATGCGATCGCGCTGTCGCGCCACCACATGGCGCGTCGTGAAGCTGCGGCCGTCGCGCACGCGGTCCACCGAATACTCGATGGGCGCATGCTCGCCGGGCAGCAGGAAGTAGGCATGCATCGAATGCACCGGCCGGTCGGCGCCCACCGTGCGGCTGGCGGCCACCAGCGACTGGCCGAGCACCTGGCCGCCGAACACGGCCGGGGTGCCGATGTCCTCGCTTTGCGCGAGAAAGCGATCCTCGCCCAGCGGCTGCATTTGCATCAGGGCGACAAGCTCGCCAACGAGGCGGGCGGCGGTGGCGGGATCGGTCATCGTGGGGCGGTTCGCGGCAGACAGGAACCGTCGACGATAGCAAAGAGCCTGCCCGCCGTCTGTCTCCGGGCTGTCAGCGATCCAGGTCGACGCCGTCGGCCGCCAGCTTCTTCTGCAGCGCCGCCACATCCACCTCGGCGAAGCGCGAACTGCCCAGCGAAGCGGCCGCCGTGCCCGCGGCCTGCCCCATCACGAAGCAGCCGCCGCTCGCACGCGCGGCCGACTGGCCTTCGTGCGTCATCGAGGCGCAGCGCCCGGCCACCATCAGGTTGTCGACACCGCGCGGCACCAGCATGCGCCAGGGCAGCTGGTTGTAGCTGCGCTCCTGGTCGCGCGGGAAGGCCCATTCGATCTTGCCGGCGGCGTGCATCTCCATCGGCCAGGCGTTGATGCCGATGCTGTCGTCGAAACGCGCGGAAGACAGGATGTCCTCGCCCGAGAGCGCATAGACGCCCTCGATGCGCCGGGTCTCGCGGATGCCCACCTGCGGCGCGATCTCGACAATGGCCGACTGCTCGAAGCCCGGCACCTCGGCCTTGAGAAAGCGGAAATACTCGCCGATCTGTCGCCGGCCCTCGACCTCGCCCTCGCTGAGCTCGCGCGCGTCGACGCCGTTCATCGCATCGCCCCTGGCATTGCGGATCTGCGTGACGTTGGCACGCCATTCGCGCGGATCGATCTGCGGCCGCAGGATCGCGCCCTCGCGCGGGAAGCGGTAGGCCCCGGGACTGCGCGCCAGCGCCTTCGCCATCAGCTCGTTGATGGCCTTGAACTCGCCCACCGCGGCCAGTGCGCGCGGCGCGTCCACGTGGCCGACGCGGAACATGGTGGAGGGGAAGAGCCCGCTGCCCTGCCCGTCGCCGACCGCGAAGGGAACGCCCGCGAAGGCCGCCACGTCGGCGTCGCCGCTGGCGTCGATGAAGGCGTTGGCGCGCAGGGCCACGCGGCCCGACTTGGTCTCGACCACCAGCGCGGCGATGCGCGCGCCGTCCATCACCACCGACGCGGCCAGCGCATGCAGCAGCAGCTCGACGCCGGCATCGAGCAGCAGCTGGTCGGCCGCGCACTTGTAGATCGAGGTGTCGTAGGAGCGCACGCGGATGCGGCCCTGCATGCCGTCCTGCGGCTTGTTGAGCCCGCCCAGCGCGTCGATGCGCGCCAGCAGCTCGTCGACCACGCCGTGCACCAGTTGGGTCATCTCGCCGCCGCGCTTGCCGTAGAGGCCGGCAAAGTTGGTCACCCCGCCGGCCGTGCCCATGCCGCCGAGGAAGCCGTAGCGCTCCACCAGCAGCGTGCGCGCGCCGTGGCGCGCCGCGCTCACTGCTGCTGCAATGCCGGCCGGGCCGCCGCCGACCACGACCACGTCGTACTCGCCGAAGACGGGAAGGTCGCGCGCCGGTTCACGAAGGGTCGAAGTCATGGGGTGAAACCTGAAGAAAGGCTATTGAATCTTGATGCCTTGGGTCGAAATGATCTTGGTCATCACGGCGGCCTCTTCCCTCACACGCGTGCGCATGCCGTCGGGCGAGGTGCCCACCGCCTGCCAGCCCTGCTCGAAGAGCTTCTGGCGCACTTCCGGCGACTTCATCACCACCGCCAGCTCGCGCGTGATGCGTTCCTGCGCCTGCTTGGAAAGATTGGCCGGGCCCACCAGCGCAGTCCACACCTCCAGGCTGAAGTCCTTCACGCCGGCATCGGCCAGGGGCTGCAGCTCCGGCACCAGCGTGCTGCGGCCGCTGGTGAGGCCGATGGCCTTCACCTTGCCGGCCTTGACCTGGGGCATGGCGATGCCGGGCGGGATGAGCGCCATCTGGATCTGGTTGCCGATCAGGTCGGTCATGACCTGGGGGTTGCCCTGGTAGGGCACGTGAACCGCCTTCAGGCCCGGCACGCGGCTCTTGAGCAGCTCCATGCCCAGGTGGCCCACGGAGCCGACACCGACGGAGCCGTAGCTCCACTTGTCGCCGCTCTGGCGCCCGGCATCGAAGAAGGCCGAGCCGGACGGCAGGCTGTTCTGCGCCACCAGCACCAGCGGCGCGGTGGTCAGCAGCGAGAGGTAGGTGAAGTCCTTGCCCGGGTCGTAGGGCAGCTTCGGATAGAGCATCTTCGACGAGGTCAGGTTGCCGTTGATCACCACGCCGAGGGTGTGATCGTCGTTCGCCTTGGCCACCTGGTCGGCCGCGATGTTGCCCGAGGCGCCGGGCTTGTTGTCGACCACGATCGGCTGGCCCAGGGCCTTGGCCAGCGGCTCGGCGATGGTGCGCGCGGCGATGTCGGGCGTGGAGCCGCCCGGGAAGCCGACGACCAGTCGCACGGGCTTGGTGGGCCAGGTGGCCTGGGCACCGGCAGCCAGGGGCAGCGCACAGGCCGCGATCAGGAGAGCTCTCTTGGACAGTTGCATGGGATGGACGAGATGCGAAGAAAGGAAGGGGAGGATAAAGCCCGGCCGTGGCCACGTGTTACTCGAGGCTGATGTTCCCCCGCTTCACCAGCTCGCCATACACCTTGGACTTGGCCTCGGCCTGCTGCCGGATTTCCTGCGGCGACCAGGCCAGCGGCTCGAAGGCGAAGGTGTCGAAGCGCGCGCGGATCTCCGGGTCGGCGATGACCTTGGCCACGTCGGCATTGATCTTCGACTGGATCGCCGGCGGGACGCCCTTGGGCGTGAGGATGGAGACGAAGGAATTCACCTCCAGCCCGGCCGGACCGCCCGCCTCGGCCATGGTGGGCACGTCGGGCATCTGCGGAATGCGCTTCGGCGCGGCCACCGCGATGTAGCGCAGCTTGCCGGCCTTGTAGATGCCCTGGCTCGACGGGATGCTGGCGTAGGCCCAGGGCACCTCGCCCGAGCCCACGTTGGCGTAGAGCTGCGAGACCTCGCGGTAGGGCACGTGCTGCATCTGCACGCCGGTCATCGCCTCCAGCTGCTGCGCGCCGAGGTGGCCGGGGCTGCCCACGCCCCACGAGCCGTAGCTCACCGGGCCGGCCTTGGCCGCGGCGACCAGGTCCGTCATGTTCTTCCACTTGGAATCGGTGGGCACCGCGACGAAGAAGGGCGTGCGGAACAGCGAGGCGACCGGGTCGAAATGCTGCAGGGTCACGAAGTTGCGCGACTTGTACAGGTGGGGCAGCGCGGCGATGTGCTCGCTGTCCAGTTGCAGCAGGGTATAGCCGTCGGCTGCCGCGCGTTTGGCCTGGTCGATGGCGATGAAGCCGCCGCCGCCGGGCTTGTTGTCCACCACCACGCGCTGGTTCCAGAGCCGGCCGAGCTTGTCGGCCACCAGGCGCAGCACCGCGTCGGGGCCGCTGCCCGCGGCGAAGGGCGTGACCAGCGTGACGGGCTTGGCGGGGTAGTCCGCCTGCGCCCAGGCACCGGAGGTGACGAGGGCGCCGGCGATCAGCGAGAGGATGGCTTTCATGAAGGCTTGTCTCCGTGGATGTCGTTGAAATGCGATGTGCGGCTCAGCCGCCGGCGCGCTGCGCATCGGCAAGGCACTGCGCGGGGTTCCATGCGTAGAGCCATTCGACCGCATCGTAGAAGCGCTCCGGCGTGCGGCCGACCCACAGGCTGTTGCGCACCAGCCGTTCCACGCCCTTGGCATGGTAGAGCCTGCCCATCTCGCGCACCGACAGCACGACTCGGGCGGTGCGCGCCACGCGGGCATCGCTGTACAGCTGGAAGGCCGCGGGCAGGTCGAAGTCGCAGGCCTCGACGGCAGCGCCCAGCGTGACCGCATCCTCCAGCGCCATGCACGCGCCCTGCGCCAGGTACTGCATCATCGGATGCGCCGCATCGCCCAGCAGCGTGGCCGGGCCCCGGCTCCAGCTGGCGACGGGCTCCCGATCGGCCGTGCTCCAGCGGCGCCAGGAAGTGGGCCGGTCCAGCAGCTGGCGTGGGCGGGCGTGGATGCCCTCGAAGTAGGAGAGCACCTCCTCCTTGCTGCCGTCGGTCACGCCCCAGGTCTCGTCGTAGCGGCTGTGGAAGGTCACGACCAGGTTGTATTGCTCGCCATGGCGCAGCGGGTAGTGCACCAGGTGGCAGTTCGGGCCCGCCCAGACCACGGGCGCGTTCCAGCGCAGGTCCTCGGGCATGTCGGCGGCCGGCACCACGGCGCGGTACACCACGTGGCCCGACACCCGCGGCGCATCGCCGATGAGCTTGCCGCGCACCACCGACTTGACACCGTCGGCGCCGACGATCGCATCGGCCTGGAAGCGCCGGCCGTCGCGCGTCACCGCGGTCACGCCACGCTCGCCGATGTCCAGCTGCTCGACCTGGGCGGAGGTGTGGAAGCGGATCAGCGGATGCTGCTTCACCGCCTCGTGGATCGCGCCATGCAGATCGGCACGGTGGCTCACCGCGTAAGGGTTGCCGAAGCGCGCACGGAAGGCCTCGCCCACCGGGACCGAGGCGACCTCGCGGCAGTCCACCGCGTCCATCATCACGAGCCGGTCGGTGAACACGGAGCCGCGACGCACCGCCTCGCCCACGCCCAGCGCGTCGAGTGCGGCGAAGGCGTTGGGGCCCAGCTGCAGGCCGGCGCCGATCTCGCCGATGGCGGCGCTCTGCTCCAGCAGGTCGATGGTCATGCCCAGCCGCGCCAGCGCCAGCGCCGCCGCCATGCCGCCGATGCCGCCGCCGACCAGCAGCACGGAGGGCTTCTCTTTCCGTGGGGTGCTCATGGTGTTCGTCTCCTGTCGCGATGGCTCGGAATTCAGTCGATCCGAACCGAGATCGGATCGAGGCCGTCGATGCGCACGCGCATCGTCTGCCCGCGCTGCACCTGGCCCACGCCCTCGGGCGTGCCGGTGAAGATCAGGTCGCCGGGCTGCAGCGCGAACAGCGTCGACAGATTGGCGATCACTTCGTTGACCGACCAGATCAGGTTGCGGATGTCGCTCTTCTGGCGCGTCTCGCCGTTCACCTCGAGCTCGATCGCGCCGCCGGCGATCTCGCCCGCATCCGCGAGCCTGCGCACCGGCCCGATGGGTGCCGAGAAGTCGAAGGCCTTGCCGATCTCCCAGGGCCGGCCCTGCTCGCGCATCTTCATCTGCAGGTCGCGGCGCGTCATGTCCAGGCCGACCGCGTAGCCGTAGATGTGCTTGGCGGCGTCTTCCACCGCGATGTTCCGGCCGCCCCGGCCGATCAGGACCACCAGCTCGGCCTCGTAGTGGTAGTTGGCGGTCTGGTCGGGGTAGGGGATGCCCACCGTCTCGCCCGCCGGCACCGGCACGATGGAGGCGTCGTCGTTGGGCTTGCAGAAGAAGAAGGGCGGCTCGCGATCGGGGTCGAAGCCCATTTCGCGCGCATGGGCCGCGTAGTTGCGGCCGACGCAGTAGACGCGGCGCACCGGGAACAGGTCGGACGAGGCGACGATGGGAAGGCCGACGGTGGCCGGCGGCGTGACGACATAAGACATGGAAAGCTCCTGCCGCAGGGCGGCGCATGGTTCGGGAAGAGAAGGAAACGGGAGGGCGCCGCGCGGGCGGCGCGATCTCAGGCGTCTTGCAGAAAGGCTTCGCGCAGCACGCCCATGGCCTGCTGGACCGGGCGGTCGGAGAAGCTGAACAGCACGGCGTCTTCCGCGGCCGAGAGCCGCAGCGGCGCCCACGACGGCACGACGAAGGTGTCGCGCGGGCCGAAGTCGAAGCGCTGGCCGCCGATCTCGGCCGTGCCGCGCCCCTCGACCACGCTGTAGATGGTGCCGTCGGTGGCTCGGTGCGTCTTGCCGGCAAAGCCCTTGGGCAGCAGCTGCAGGTTCGTCCCGATGGTGGGCATCGGCGCGCCGCCGGTCAGCGGATTGACGTAGCGCAGCTTGTGGCCCAGCCAGGCGTCCGGGGTCTCCTGCTTCTGCAGCTGGGCCAGCGCCTCGCGGCTGCGCGCATAGGGGTAGTTGAAGATCGGCGAGGTGGGCGCCACGTGGTCATGCCGCACCGGCACCATGTTGTGGCCGAAGCGCGCCAGGCTGTTGCCTTCGGGCCGGGCCACGTGCTGCACCTTGGCGTCGTCGTTCTCGGCGAAGCCGGCGTCGAAGAAGCGCAGCATCGGGATGTCCAGGCCGTCCAGCCAGACCACCGGCTCGGACACGCCCTCGATGCCCTCGTTGCCGTGGTCGTGCCAGGCCCAGGAAGGCGTGATGATGAAGTCGCCCGGATACATGGTGGTGCGCTCGCCGCCGACCGTGGTGTAGGCGCCCTTGCCGTCGACGATGAAGCGCAGCGCCGACTGCACATGGCGGTGCGAGGGCGCGATCTCGCCCGGCATGATCAGCTGCAGGCCGGCATAGAGCGACTGGGTGATCGAGGAGCGGCCGGGGAGGGCCGGGTTCTCCAGCACGAGCACGCGCCGCACTGCCTCCTCGGCGGTGATGAGCGCGGCCGACTCCATCAGCAGCGGGCGGATCTCGTCGTAGCGCCAGAGCGCCGGCACGCAGGGCGTCTGCGGCTCGCGCGGCACCAGGGCGTGCAGCGATTCCCACAGCGGTGTGAGGTGCAGCGGGCGGATGCGTTCGTAGTAGTCGCGGCGCTCGGCGGCGTTGCCGTGCGCGGGGGTCTGGGGGGCGGTGCTCATGGCTCGTGTCTCCGGGCGTCCTGCGCCTTGGGGTGCATTGTTGGGCGCGACCACTATTTCCTCAAGCCCCATAGCCAATACTTCGCATTGCGTTTTTAGATAATGGGGCCCGAACCCAGGAAGGACATCCCATGGCCAAGCTCGACCTCGAATGGCTCGCCGTGTTCGACGAGATCTACAAGACCGGCAGCGTCTCCAGGGCGGCCGAGCGGCTCGGCATGGCACAGGCGGCCGCCAGCACCATGCTCAACAAGCTCCGCGCGCATTTCGACGACCGCCTGTTCGCGCGCACCGCGCAGGGCATGCAGCCCACGCCCTATGCCCAGCGCATGCTGCCGCACGTGCGCGAGGCGCTGTCGCAGATCGAGCAGGCGCGCGGCAGCCGCAGCAGCTTCGACCCCGCCCGGGCGCAGCGCAACTTTCGCATCTGCATGACCGACATCAGCGAGGTGGTGCTGCTGCCCGGCCTGCTCGATCACCTGCGCCGCAGCGCGCCGGGCGTGCACCTCGAAACCGAGATCATCTCGACCGACAGCGGGCGGCGCCTGGCCGACGGCGAGGTGGACCTGGCGGTGGGCTTCATGCCGCAGCTGGACGCGGGCTTCTACCAGCAGACGCTCTTCAAGCAGAACTTCGTCTGCGTGGCGGCGCGCAACCATCCGCGCATCGGCGAGCGGCTCACCCGCAAGCGCTTCGAGGCCGAGGCGCATGCGGTGATCTCCTCCTCCGGCACCGGCCATGCGATCGTCGACAAGACCATCGCGCGGCTGGGCCTGAAGCGCAACGTGGTGGTGGCCTTGTCCAGCTTCCTGAGCGTGGCGCGCATCGTGGCCCACACCGAGCTGATCGTGATCGTGCCGCGCATCCTGGGCGAGGTGCTGGTGACGCAGGAGCCGGTGAAGCTGCTGGAGCCTCCCTTCGCGCTGCCGCCCTACGCGGTCAAGCAGCACTGGCACGAGCGCTTTCATGCCGATCCGGGCAATGCGTGGCTGCGGCGCACGGTGGCCGGGCTTTTCGGGCCGGGGCAGGCGGCGGGCCTCGCATAATCGGCGCCATCGCGCCCGTCCCACGGTTTCCGCGATTTCCAGGACTCCCACGATTACCACCC
The DNA here is from genome assembly GCA_035250605.1 of Variovorax sp. Taxonomy (GTDB): domain Bacteria; phylum Pseudomonadota; class Gammaproteobacteria; order Burkholderiales; family Burkholderiaceae_C; genus Variovorax. The sequence continues at coordinate 9,472 of DATFFA010000221.1, forward strand.
CTTCGAGGCCGCCATGAGCTCCATCACCCTGCGCTTCCTCGCCGAACCCAGCACCGTCAACTTCGGCGGCAAGGTCCACGGCGGCACCGTCATGAAATGGATCGACGAGGCCGGCTACGCCTGCGCGACCAGCTGGTCCAAGCGCTACTGCGTGACCGTCTTCATCGGCAGCATCCGCTTCCACCATCCCATCATGATCGGCGACCTGGTCGAGGTCGAGGCGAAGCTGGCCTACACCGGCAACAGCAGCATCAACATCGCGGTCGAGGTGCGCAGCGGCGACATGAAGGGCGGCGAGATGCAGAAGACCGCCGAATGCCTGATCGTCTTCGTCTCGGTCGATTCGCACGGCCGGCCGCTGCCGGTCACGCCCTACGTGCCCGGCACGGACGAGGCCAAGACGCTGGCGGCGCGCGCCAAGGCGCACCTGGAAGCCTCTCGCGCCGCCTCGGGCATCTGATCGCCATCGTCCCGCGAGCGCCCGCTCCGGGAAACCCTGTACGTCTCGTCTGACGCCGTTTCGGGGCGGCGGTCGATACACTGCTCCGGCAAGCCCTGGCCAGGGCGGCATCTGCAGCGACCCTTTCCGATAACGACCGGAGGCGAGAGAGATGAACGTGCTGGACAAATCCATCGCGACGGGGTCGCTCGAAGAAATGGCCATCCTTCTGGATGCGCTGACCCGCTTCCGCAAAGGCGATGCGAAGGTCCGGCTCCCACTGCACTGGACCGGCCTGTCCGGCAAGGTGGCCGATGTCTTCAACGACCTGGTCGAGCAGAACGCGACGCTGGCCGCCGAGCTGGTCCGGCTGCGCCAGGTGGTGGGCAAGGAGGGCAAGCTCAAGCAGCGCGCGGTCCTCAACGAAACCCGCGGCTTCTGGGGCGAGTCGGTCGAATGCGTCAACGCGCTGATCGACGACCTGGTCCACCCCACCACCGAGGTCGCCCGCGTGATCGGCGCCGTGGCCCAGGGCGACCTCTCCAAGAGCATGGCGCTGGAGGTGGACGGGCGCCAGCTGGAGGGCGAGTTCCTGCGCACCGCCAAGACCATCAACAAGATGGTCGACCAGCTCGGCAACTTCTCGGCCGAGGTGACGCGGGTGGCGCGCGAGGTCGGCACCGAGGGCAAGCTGGGCGGCCAGGCCAAGGTCAAGGGCGTGGCCGGCACCTGGAAAGACCTGACGGACTCCGTCAACTCCATGGCCGGCAACCTGACCGACCAGGTCCGCAACATCGCCGATGTGACCACCGCGGTGGCCAAGGGCGACCTGTCGAAGAAGATCGACGTGGACGTCAAGGGCGAGTTCCTGACGCTGCGGAACACGATCAACACCATGGTCGACCAGCTGCGCTCCTTCGCCTCCGAGGTGACGCGCGTCGCACGCGAGGTGGGCACCGACGGAAAGCTGGGCGGGCAGGCGCGCGTGGAGGGCGTCTCCGGGACGTGGCGGGACCTCACCGACAGCGTCAACAGCATGGCCGGCAACCTGACCGGCCAGGTCCGCAACATCGCCGACGTGACCAAGGCCGTCGCCGCCGGCGATCTGTCGAAGAAGGTCGCGGTGGACGTGAAGGGGGAGATCCTGGAGCTGAAGAACACGGTCAACACGATGGTGGACCAGCTCAGCTCATTCGCCTCCGAGGTGACGCGGGTGGCCCGCGAGGTGGGCACCGAAGGCAAGCTCGGCGGCCAGGCCGACGTGCAAGGCGTCGCCGGCACCTGGAAGGACCTGACCGACAGCGTGAACATGATGGCCGGCAACCTGACCGACCAGGTACGCAATATCGCCGACGTGACCAAGGCTGTCG
>DATFFA010000222.1:0-13381 GCA_035250605.1 Variovorax sp.
AACCAGCTGGATGGCGAGAGCAGCGACCTGGCGGGCGCCGGCGGCTCCGCGGGCGTCTCGGCCGGCGCGGCGGCCGGTGTGTCGCTGTCGGCTGGCGGCTTTTTCTTGAAGAAACTGAACATCGGGGGGTTTTTACAATCCGACCCATTCTATGAAACACCCCTCGCCACGCCGCGCTGCGTCTGGTGCGGTGCTGGCCTTGGTGCTGATGGCGCCCTGGGCCGGGACCGCCCAGGCGCAGACACTCCCATTGGACGCTCCCGCCGCCGCTTCTGCGGCCGTCCAGCCGATCCAGGCCCGCCAATTCACCCTCGCCAACGGCATGACGCTGATCGTCAAGCCCGACCGCCGCGCGCCGACGGCGGTGCAGATGCTCTGGGTGCGGGTCGGCTCCTTCGACGAGGTCGACGGCACCTCGGGCGTTGCGCATGTGCTCGAGCACATGATGTTCAAGGGCAGCAAGGCGTTGAAGCCCGGCGAGTTCTCGCGCCGCGTCGCGGCGCTGGGCGGGCGCGAAAACGCCTTCACCACGCGCGACTACACCGGCTACTACCAGCAGATCCCGGCCGACAAGCTGGAGCAGGTGATGGCCCTGGAGTCCGACCGCTTCGCCAGCAACCAATGGCCCGACGAGGAGTTCAAGCGCGAGATCGAGGTCGTCAAGGAAGAGCGCCGCCTGCGCACCGAGGACCAGCCCCGAGCGCTGCTCGGCGAGCAGCAGAACGCCGCCATCTTCATCGCCTCGCCCTACCATCGCCCGATCGTCGGCTGGATGAGCGACCTCGACGCGATGACGCCGGCCGACGCGCGCGCCTTCTTCCAGCGCTGGTACGTGCCCGCCAATGCGGCGGTGGTGATCGCCGGCGATGTCGATGTGGAACGCGTGCGCGCCCTGGCCGAGAAGTACTACGGCCGCATTCCCGCCCGTGCCGTGCCCGAGCGCAAGCCGCGCATCGAGCCGGCGCAGCGCGGCATCCGGCGCATCGAATTCAAGGCCCCGGCCGAGCAGGCCTACGTCTCGCTGGCTTTCCGCTCGCCGCAGATCCCGGCCACCGACCAGTTCGACGGCGCGAGCGATGTCTATGCGCTCACGGTGCTGTCGGCCGTGCTCGACGGCTATCCCGGTGCGCGGCTCGACCGCGCGCTCACCCAGGGCCCGGGCCGCGTCGCCGATTCGGCCGGCGCGTATGCCGGCTTCGTCGGCCGCGGCCCGCAGCTTTTCGTGCTCGATGGGGTGCCTGCCGACGGCAAGACGCCGGAGGTGGTGGAGGCCGCGCTGCGCGAGCAGGTGGCGAAGATCGCCCGCGAGGGCATCGGCGCGGCCGAGCTGGCCCGCGTCAAGACCCAGTGGACGGCCAGCGAGACCTACAAGCTCGATTCGGTGATGGCGCAGGCGCGCGAGCTCGGCAGCCACTGGGTCCAGGGCCTGCCGCTCGATGCCAGCGCACGAATCATCGCGCGCCTGCAGAAGGTGACGGCCGAAGAAGTGCAGGCGGTGGCCGCGAAATACTTCGGCGACGACCAACTGACGGCTGCCATCCTGCGGCCGCTGCCGCCCGATCCCCAGCGGCGCGCGCGCGGCTTCGCGGCGCCTGCGGGCGATTTGCGTTGAAGACCCGGAGCGGCCCCACCATGCTGAGCTTCAAGAACACCCGAACCCTGCTGTGCCTCGCATTGGCACTGGCCGGCGCTGCGGCGCAGGCGGCCGTGCCGATCGAGCACTGGACGCTGCCCAGCGGCGCCAAGGTCTATCTGGCGGCCACCGACGCCTTGCCCATCGTCGACGTGCAGATCGATTTCGACGCCGGCAGCCGGCGCGATCCACCGGCGCAATCCGGCCTGGCCGGCGTGACGGCCGGCATGGTCGAGAAAGGAATCCGCGCCAACGGCAGCGACCCGGCCATGGACCAGAACGCCCTGGGCGAAGCCTGGGCCGATCTGGGCGCCGACTTCGACGCCAGCGCCGGCGCCGACCGCATGAGCTTCTCGCTGCGCACGCTGTCCGAGCCGACCCTGCTGCACAAGGCGGTGCAGCTCGCGGCGCGCGAGATCGGCGAGCCGGCCTTCCCCGACGACGTATGGCAGCGCGAGCGCGAGCGCATCAACGCCTCGATCCGGGAAGCCAACACCAAGCCCGCGACCCTGGCGGCACGCACCTTCTCGCAGAACGTGTTCGGCGACCATCCCTATGGGCTGGACACGACCGAGGCCACCCTGGCGCGCATCGACACCGCGGCGATGCGGCAACGCTACGAGCAGCTGATCCTGCCTTGCCGCGCCAAGCTCAGCATCGTCGGCGCGGTCACGCGCGCGCAGGCGGAAACGATCGCGAACACGCTGCTTTCGCGTCTGCCTGCACCGGCGGGCGGCTGCGCCGCGCTGCCGCCGGTGTCCGATGTCGTCCCCCTCGCCGCGCCCAAGGACGTGCGCCTGCCTTTCGATTCGGCGCAGGCCCACGTGTGGATCGGCCAGCCCGGCTACCCGCGCCGCGATCCGGACCATTTCGCGCTCACCCTCGGCAACTACATCCTCGGCGGCGGCGGCTTCGTCTCTCGCCTGACCGAGCAGGTGCGCGAGAAGCGCGGGCTGGCCTACAGCGTCTACAGCAGCTTCTCGCCGGGCCTGCACGCGGGGTCCTTCCGCATCGGCTTCCAGACCCGGCCCGACCAGGCGGCCGAGGCGGTGAAGGTCTCGCGCGAGGTGCTCGCCAGCTTCGTCGCCGAAGGGCCCACCGAGGCCGAGCTCAAGGCGGCCAAGGACAACCTGATCGGCGGCTTTCCGCTCCTGCTCGACAGCAATCGCAAGCTGCTCGGCAACGTGTCGAACATCGCCTGGAACGACCTGCCGCTCGACTACCTCGAGACCTGGACCGCGCGCATGAATGCGGTCACGGCGGCGGACGTCAAGGCCGCCTTCGCACGCAAGCTGCAGCCCGATCGCATGGTGACGGTGGTGGTCGGCGGCAAGCCCTGAGACCGCGCGCCGCCGCTTGGCTACCATCCTCGCCTCACAGCGCAACACGAGGAGCGACGAGATGGCGATGGATGTGGTGGACTACGAGATCCGCGGCGCGGAGATGCAGTTCGTCGAGGTCGAGCTGGACCCCGGCGAAGCGGCCATCGGCGAGGCCGGCAGCCTGATGTTCATGGACGGCGGCATCGGCATGGACACGGTCTTCGGCGACGGCTCGGCGCAGCAGGGCAGCGGCCTGTTCGGCAAGCTGCTGGGCGCGGGCAAGCGGCTGGTGACAGGCGAATCGCTCTTCACCACCGTCTACACCAACAACGCGCAGGACAAGCGCCGCGTGGCCTTCGCCGCGCCTTATCCCGGCAAGATCCTGCCGATGGATCTGAAAGCGCTGGGCGGTACGCTGATCTGCCAGAAGGATGCGTTCCTCTGCGCCGCGCGCGGCGTGAGCCTGGGCATCGCCTTCCAGCGCAAGCTCTCGGTCGGCTTCTTCGGCGGCGAGGGCTTCATCATGCAGAAGCTCGACGGCGACGGCCTGGCCTTCGTGCACGCCGGCGGCACGGTGGTCGAGCGCGAACTGGTGCCGGGCCAGACATTGATGGTGGACACCGGCTGCGTGGTGGCCTTCACGCCCAACGTGAACTTCGAGATCGAGTACGTGGGCAAGATCAAGACTGCCCTGTTCGGCGGGGAGGGCCTGTTCTTCGCCAAGCTCGGCGGCCCCGGCACCGTCTGGCTGCAGAGCCTGCCCTTCTCGCGCCTCGCCTCGCGCGTGTTCGCCGCTGCACCGCAGCGCGGCGGTTCGCGCGAAGAGGGCTCGGTGCTGGGCGGCTTCGGTGCCGGCGGGCTGCTGGGCGGCGTTCTGGGCGGTGACGATGAATAAGCGGCCACCGGCGCGCAGCGGCGTGAAATCGGCACCGAAGTCCGGGCCGCGCCGCAACGAGGTCCGCATCATCGGCGGCCAGTGGAAGCGCACCCGCCTCGCGGTGGCCGACAAGCCCGGCTTGCGCCCCACGCCGGATCGCGTGCGCGAAACCCTGTTCAACTGGCTCGCCAGTCTTGCCGGGGCCGGCGGCGGCGAGTTGCCGGACTGGCACTGCATCGATGCCTTCGCGGGCACCGGAGCGCTCGGCTTGGAGGCCGCCTCGCGCGGCGCGGCCTCCGTGCTGCTGTGCGAGCAGGACGCAGCGCTGGTCGCGCAATTGCAGGCGTTGAAGACAAAGCTGGAGGCGGCCGCCGTGCGCATCGAACGCGGCAATGGCGTCACCGCCCTCGAACGTGCGGCGCCGGGCAGCCTGCATGTCGTGTTCCTCGACCCGCCATTCGAGAACACGGCCCTCTACGGGCCCGCGCTGCGCGCCGCGGCGCGCGCGCTGCGGCCTGGAGGCGTGGTCTACCTCGAAGCGGCGCGCCGCTGGGCCGACGACGAACTGGCCGCCCTCGGCCTCGGCGTGTTCCGGTATCTCAAGGCCGGCGCGGTCCATGCACATCTCTTGATACTTGCGACTGACAGCACTGCATAATCCGGCCGAAGCAGGCCGCACCAGGAGGAAGCAACATGTCCAGCAACGTCATCGCGGTGTACCCCGGCACCTTCGACCCCATGACGCTCGGCCACGAGGACGTGGTGCGACGGGCGACCCAGCTGTTCTCGAAGGTCATCGTCGCGGTGGCCGCGGGCCATCACAAGAAGGCGATGTTCACGCTGCAGGAGCGCATGGACATGGCGCGCCAGGCGGTGGCGCCTTTCAGCGACCAGGTCACGGTGGAGAGCTTTTCGGGCCTGTTGCGCGACTTCGTGGTGGCGCGCGGCGGCAAGGCCATGGTGCGCGGCCTGCGCGCGGTGACCGACTTCGACTACGAGTTCCAGCTCGCCGGCATGAACCGCTCGCTGATGCCCGAGGTCGAGACCGTCTTCCTCACGCCCAGCGACAAATACCAGTTCATCTCCAGCACCTTCGTGCGCGAGATCGCAGTGCTCGGCGGCGAGGTCGACAAGTTCGTCTCGGCCAACGTGCAGGACAACCTGCTCGCCAAGGTACGCAGCCTGGGCCGCGAATGACCGCGGGGCCGCGCCTGCACTCCTTGGGCGACGCGGCATTGCTGTGCGAGCTGCCGGCGCCCGCGACACTGGCGCAGCAGCAGCAGATCTGGGCCCTGGCGAACGAGGCCCTGCAATGGCGCGGCGTGCGCGAGGTGCTGCCCGGCATGAACAACCTGAGCCTGCTCTTCGATCCCGAAGAGGTCGACGCGGCCGAGCTCGAGATGCAGGTCCTGTCGGCCTGGCCGCAGCTCGCGGGCACTGCGATCGAAGGGCGCGAGATCCGCATCCCGGTCGCGTATGGCGGCGAGGCCGGCCCCGACCTGGCCGTGGTGGCAGCCCACACCGGGCTCGCGCCGGCCGAGGTGGTGCGGCGCCACAGCGGGGCCGAGTACGTGGTCTACCTGCTGGGCTTTTTGCCGGGCTTCGGTTTTTTGGGCGGCCTGCCGCCGGAGCTGGCCACCCCACGGCGTGCCGAACCCCGCGTTGCGGTGCCGGCCCGCTCGGTCGGCATCGGCGGTGCGCAGACCGGCATCTATCCGCTGGTTTCACCGGGCGGCTGGCAGCTGATCGGCCGCACGCCGCTCGAGCTCTTCGATCCGCGCGCCGCCGAGCCCACCCTGCTGCGGCCGGGCGACCGCGTGCGCTTCGTCGTCGAAAGCGCCGAGCTGTGAGGGCCGACGGCGCCCTCACGATCTTGCGCGCCGGCTTGCTGGCTTCCGTGCAGGACCTGGGCCGCTACGGGCATCGGCAGCAAGGCATCTGCCCGGGCGGCGCGCTCGATGCGCTCGGGCTCACGCTGGCGAACCGGCTGGTGGGCAACGGCGACAACGCGGCCGGCCTCGAGCTCACCCTGGGCGGGTGCGAAATCCGCTTCGAGGTGCCCACCCGCATCGCCCTGGCCGGCGATGATTTCGGCGCACGGCTCGATGGTGCGCCCCTGTGGCCCTGCTGGAGCGTTCCGGTGCAGCCGGGCCAGGTGCTGCGGCTCGGACCCGCGAACGAATGGAGTGCGAAAGCGGGTCTGCGCAGCTGGCTCGCCATCGCAGGGGGCATCGACGTGCCGCCGGTCATCGGCTCGCGCAGCACCGACCTCAAGGCCGGCTTCGGCGGCCACCTGGGGCGCGCACTCAGAAAGGGCGATCGCCTTCCCCTGGGCGTGCCGAGCCTGGATGCGGCGTGCCTGGCGCGGCGCGCCTTCGGCCTGCGCGCACCCGCCTGGGAGCAGGAGGCGGACGGCGCCGTCGTCCTGCGCGTCATGCCCGGCCCCGAGTTCGAGCAGTTCACGCTCGCTGCGCGCGAACAGCTGTGGGGCGCAGCCTGGCGCATCACGCCGCAGAGCAATCGCATGGGCAATCGCCTGGAGGGCCCCGAGCTCAAGCGCAAGCGCAATGCCGACATGCTGTCCTCGGCCGTGATCCCGGGCACGATCCAGGTGCCGCCCTCGGGGCAGCCGATCATCCTGATGGGCGATGCCCAGACCACCGGCGGCTACCCGCGCATCGGCGTGGTGATCCGCGCCGATCTGTGGAAGCTCGCGCGGGCGCCGCTCAACGGGCGCCTGCGCCTGGCGGAGGTCGATGCCGCGGCCGCCCTGCAGGCCTGGGCCCAACAGCGGCACTACCTCGCTCAGCTCGGGCAATCCCTGGCGGCTGCGGGCTGGCCGCTGCCGGCGCAAAATCCGGCCGAAGGAGAAAGCCACCATGCGGATTGACCTCAACGCCGACCTCGGCGAAGGCTGCGACAACGACGAGGCGCTGCTCAAGCTCGTGAGCTCGGCCAACATCGCCTGCGGCTGGCATGCGGGCGATGCGAAGACCATGCGCCAGTGCGTGCGCTGGGCCCTCGACAACGGCGTCGCGATCGGCGCGCATCCCAGCTTCCCGGACCGCGAGAACTTCGGCCGCAGCGAGATGCAGCTGCCGCCCGAGGAGATCGTCGCGGGCGTGCTCTACCAGGTCGGCGCGCTGGCCGCCATCGTCAAGGCCGAGGGCGGCACGCTGGCGCATGTCAAGCCGCACGGCGCGCTCTACAACCAGGCGGTGAAGGAGCCGGCGCTGGCCGAGGCCTTGTGCGAGGCGGTGCGGCGTTTCGACCCCGGCCTTCGCTTCTTCGGCCTCGCCGGCAGCGGGATGATCGGCGCCGCCGAACGCGCGGGCCTGAAGCCGGTCGAGGAGGTGTTCGCCGACCGCGGCTACATGCCCGACGGCAGCCTGGTGCCGCGCAGCCGTCCCGGCGCCCTCATCGAAGACGAAGAGCAGTCGCTGGCGCAGACGCTGTCGCTGGTGCGCGATCACCGCGTCACCGCGATCGACGGCACGGTGGTGAAGGTCAACGCGCAAACCGTCTGCCTGCACGGCGACGGCGCGCATGCCCTGGCCTTTGCCCGCCGCATCCGCGAGCGCCTCGAGAGCGAGGGCATCACCGTCGCCGCGACGGCCTGAGCACGCTTTGCAGTGAACGTGCTGCTGACGGGCTTCGAGCCCTTCGACAAGGAAGCGCTCAATCCCTCGTGGGAAGCAGTGAGTGCGCTCCAGGGCTGGCGCTGCGAAGGCGCCGTGGTGCACGCCCGCCGCGTTCCCTGCGTCTTCGGCGCCGCGCTGCGCGAGCTCGACGCGGCCATCGACGCGCTGCAGCCGCAGCTGGTCATCGGCGTCGGCCAGGCCGGCGGGCGCAGCGAGATCACGCCGGAGCGCGTGGCGATCAACGTCGACGATGGCCGCATCTGCGACAACGCGGGCTGCCAGCCCATCGACGTGCCGGTGGTGGCCGGCGCGCCGGCGGCTTACTTTTCCACGCTGCCGATCAAGGCCATGGTGCGCGACTTGCGCGCGGGCGGCATTCCTGCCGCGGTGTCGAACAGCGCCGGCACCTTTGTGTGCAACCATCTCTTCTTCGGCCTCATGCACCGCATCGTGACGCGGCCCGTGGCTGCGGGCGTGCGCGGCGGGTTCATCCACATCCCCTACCTGCCCGAGCAGGCGGCGCGCTTTCCCGGGGCGCCGAGCATGGCGCTCGACACCGTGATCGCCGCGTTGCGCATCGCCGTCGCCACGGCGCTCGTGGTGCGCGAGGATGTGCGCGAGACCGGCGGCCAGTTGAGCTAGAGCGACTGCAGCTGCCGCTGCAGCCACGGCACCAGCGCGGCGTTGACCTCTGCGGGCTTCTCCATCGTCAGCATGTGGCCGCAGGTCCGGATCCACACCAGCTCGGCTTGCGGCACCAGCTCCGCGATCTCCTGCGAGCATTCGGGCGGCGTCAGGCGATCGCCGTCGCCGCAGATCACGAGCACCGGGCAGCGCAGCGACGGGAGCGACGGACGCTGATCGGGCCGCTCCATCAGCGCGCGGTTCTGCCTGATGAGCTGCCGCGCGCCGGCGTCCAGCACCAGCTCCACATAGCGCCGCACCAGCGCCGCATCGCCCGCCTGCTCGGGATGAAAGGCGAAGCCCGCATTGAACTGGATCACGTCGCGCGCCTCGCCTTGCTCGAAGAGTTCGATCGCCGAGCTGCGCAGCTCGTACATCTCGGGCGTCTCGGGCCGCGGATTGGTGCCCAGCAGCGCGAGGCCCACGATGCGCTCGGGTGCCTGGCGCGCGGCCTCCATCGCGATCATGCCGCCCATCGAGGCGCCGCAGAGGATCAGCGGGCCTTCGTGTTCGCTCAGCACGGCCGCGGCCATGGCCTCGATGCGCTCGTGGCGCATGTGGGCGTCGCTCACGCGAACGTCGATACCGGAGGGCAGGGCGGGCAGCTGCGCTTCCCAGAGGCGCTCGTCGCAGGCGAGCCCGGGCAACAGGACAAGACGGGGCATGGGCCGATTCTCTGCGATCGGCGCGCCGCTGCCCGATGCCGCTGCGCCGACATCTATTGCGAAGACAATAGCCCCACTCCATGTCCACCGAACTCATCCTGATCCGCCACGGCGAAACCGACTGGAATCGCGAGCTGCGCTTCCAGGGCCACATCGACGTTCCCCTCAACGACACCGGCCACGAGCAGGCACGCCGGCTCGGCCTGCGGCTCGCGCGCGAATCGGTCCAGTTCCTCGTCAGCAGCGACCTCATGCGCGCGCAGCAGACCGCCGCGCCGGCCGCGCAGCAGCTCGGGCTCGACATCGTCGGTTCGGTGGCGCTGCGCGAGCAGAGCTTCGGCATCGTCGAAGGCATGAACGCCGAAGAGATCCAGCGCCTGCATCCTCGCGCATGGGAAGACTGGCTCCAGTTCAACGAGGACCATCGCATGCCCGAGGGCGAGTCGCCGCGCGAGTTTCACGCACGCGTCATCGAAGTCCTGGGCCGCATCGCAGCCGCGCACCAGCAGCAGACCGTGATGGTGGTGACGCACGGCGGCGTGCTCGACATGGTCTGGCGCACGGTGAAGGGCCTGGGCCTCAACGGACCGCGCCAGAGCGCGATTCCCAATGCAGGCTTCAACCGCATCCGCATCGCCGACGCCGCGAGGCCTGCGCAGATCGAGATCATCGACTGGGCCGACACGGCGCACCTCGACGGCCTGCCGGCACAGCCCAGTTACGACCAGGGGCGCCATCTGCGCAAGTCATGAACCTCGATCGGCGGCGCAGCCCTCGCGCAGGAGCACCGGCAGCAGCTGCGGCGCCATCGACTTCAGCAGCTGCACCGGCAGCGCACTGGTGAAGCGGTAGCGCGCCGCATGCGGCTCGCGCACGTAGGCCACGAGCGTGCCGAAGTAGCGGTCGCCCAGCGTGAAGACGAAGGTGGCCGTGCGTTCGACCTTGCGCTCGGCGATCACGCGTCCGCCGCGTCCGATCACCTGGAAGCGGTGGTCGCCGGTGCCGGTCTTGCCGGCGATCTCGATGGCCTGCCCCTTCGCATCCCGGACTGCCTCCTTGAGACGGCGTGCGGTCCCGTTGTTCACCACGTCGAGCAGCGCGCGGCGCGCGGCCTGCGCCACCTCCGGCGCCAGCAGCTGTTGCGGCCCCTCGCCGCGCTGCTCGAGGCGTGTCTCGTAAGGCATGTCGCGTGCGAAGTGCAGCGCGCTCACGCGTTGCTGCGGCAGCCGCCGGCCGTCGTTGGCCAGGATGCCCATCAATTCGGCCAGTGCCCCCGGCCTGTCGCCCGAGGCGCCGATCGCGCTCGCGTACGAAGGCGTCAGCGAGGCGAACGGATAGCCCAGGCGCTGCCATGAACGATGGATCTGGGCGAAGGCATCGCGCTCGATCAACTCGCGGATGCGCCGATCCTGCGCACTCTTGTGGCGTGTCCTGAAGAGCCAGGCGTAGGCGTCCTGCCGCTCCTGCACGCTTGCGTCCAGCGCCTCGGCCAAGCTCGCGCCGGGGTGGCGCCGCAGGTAGCCGACCAGCCAGAGCTCCAGCGGATGGACGCCCGCCACGTAGCCGCGATCGGCCAGCGAGAGGGCCGCGTAGGTCTTGTGCATCGTGCGCAGCGCGCGCGGCGAACCGGGCCCGCGTCCGAGGCGCTGCGTGAGCAGTTCTTCGAGCTGCGCCTCGCTGGCCTGGGGCTCGAGGGTGAACAGCACGCTCGCGAGGCGCGGCGCCGAGGGGCGCACGCCCTTCAGCAGCAGCCTTTCGGCCTCGGCAGGCGACTTGCCCGCGTACTTCCGATAAAAGCGCGTCAGATAGGCCGAGCCCTCGCGGTCGGCGAAGAACACCAGCATCTCCCGCCGGCCCGGGTCCGAAGGATCTTCCAGCATGCTGCGCCCGGCCGCCTCGTCGCCGTACATCCGGTGGCGCACGATGTCGCGCATCACGCGGATGAACACCAGGTTGACCGAGTGCCTGAAGGCTTCCTGCACCGTCATCGGCCCGCCGCGTGTGCGATCGAAATTGCTGAAGCTGTGCAGGCCGCCGCCGGTGAAGAAGGCCTCTCCCTCGCCCGCCGAGTAGCGGCGCTGCATGGCCGCCTCCAGCATCGGAGCGAGGCTGCGGTCCCGGGTGCGCAGCAGGTAGTCGCGCGCCCAGGCGCCCAGCGGATCGCGCTTGCTCGGCGTCCATGCGGCGATGGCGGACGCATCGCGCCCGGCCCAGCGCTCGTGCAGCTCGGCGACGAGCTCGAGGTAGCTCACCAGCGTGCGCAGCTTGGCCGTGGAGCCGAGGTCCAGGCGCGCGCCCTGGTTCACGTCGAAGGGCTGGTCGATGTTGTCGGCCTGGATGCGCGGCAGGTTGGCGTGCGCGCCGCGCTCGTACAGCGTGAAGCTGTAGACCAGGTGGCGCGGGTCGTCGCCGGGGTCGAGCAGGTGATGGCCGTACAGCCCCGCCGCCTTGGCGCCTGCCGGCGTGCGCAGTGCGGCGAGCGCGCCTGCCGCGATCGCCTGCGCCTCGCTGTCCATGCTGCCGTCCACCTCGAGGTCGAGCCGCTCGAGATCGTAGGCACGCGGCACGCCGAGCAGGGCGGACACTTCGCCGCGCACGGCGTTCAAGCCCTTGCGCTCGACGAAGTCGGGCCGCGGCGTGGCCGGCCGCCCGGCCTGCCGCTGCAGGGTGACTTGCAGCGCCGCATCGCGCAGGGAGGGCGCGATCACGCCCGCCTCGGCCATCAGCCGCAGGTAGCTGTCGGTGAGCCGCGCCAGGCTCTCGCCGTTGTTCAGCAGGTGCTGGGAGGGCCGGCGCTGCGCGATCATCAGCGACAGCGCCTGCTTGAAGGCCTCGGCCTGGCGCCGCAGCACCTCGTCGGAGGGGGGCGCTCCCTCCGCGTTGTCGGACAGCAGCCGGTTGACTTCGCGCACGTCGCGGCCGTACCAGGCCCACAGGCCGTCGCCAAGGCCATGCACCTCGCCGAAACCGGGCCGCGCGGCCAGCGGCACCGTGTCCAGATAGTCGACCACCACCTGACGCCGCCGCGCCTGCGTGTCCTCGCCTTCCTGGTAGGCGCGCAGCGAGGCCGATGCCATCTGGCGCAGCTTGTCGCCGATCGACTGGGTGCGGCCCTGGGGCGAGTGGCGGTACTTCTCGATCTGGGTGGCCAGCGTGCTTCCGCCGGACGCCGATTGCCGCGCGCCGACCGCCCGGTGCAGCTGCTCCAGCGTCGCCTTCGCGAAGCGCTCCGGGTCGACCGCCGGATTGCGCTGGGCCGGTTGCGCGTCCAGCAGGTGGCGGTCTTCGACGAAGAGCAGCGCGTCCACCAGCAGCGCCGGGACCTCCTCGAAACGCTCGTACACGCGCTCGGGCACGCGCGTTTGCGACAGGGTGCGGGCGCGGCAGTCGCGCACCGTCAGGCCGGCCTGGTTCTTCTCGCGGTACGGGCCGTAGAGGCTGTGTTCGTGCAGCTCGATCAGCCGCGGCGACATGCGGGCCTGCTGCGTCACCTCGTAGCCGCGGGCCTCCAGGCGCTCGATGAACCGGGGCAGCTGGCGATAGCCGAGCCGCTCGTCGTAGGGTCCTGAACGCGGGAAGCGGATGGTGTCGCTGGGACCGGCCTCCATGCTGAAGCGTGCATCGCGCCCCAAGTCGCGCCAAAAGGCCGACTGCAGCCTCGAAGTCCTGAGCTCGTCCACGGTGACGGCGACGAGCGCGGCCATCGCGGCGAGCCCCGCGCCGAGCCAGAAAACCGTTCTGAGCCTTGCCACGCCTGCCTCGCTGTGAGCCCGTACCGTGGGTTCTTCAGCCCGGATGATGCTCCTTTCGCGACGATTTGTGGGGGAACGGACGCGCCCGGAACCTGCGAATGGGCGCAACGCTCCAAGCAGGACCGGCTTCCGCCGGCAGGAGGTATGAACCATGTTCCAGCTGAAACATTGGCAAGACCCTGTGAACGGGGCGCTGGGTGTCTGGCTGCTTCTTTCACCCTGGATCCTCGGCTATGACGGCCACGCGGCCGCGATGCCCAATGCGGTGATCGTCGGCATCGCGCTGATCGCCGCCGCACTCGGCGCCATGCTGCTTCCCCGCGCCTGGGAAGAGTGGACCGAAGCGGCGCTCGGCCTGTGGCTGATGGCATCGCCCTGGGTGCTGCGCTTCAACGGCAATGCCGACGCCATGCTCACCGCGGTCATCACGGGCCTGGTGGTGCTGGTGCTTGCGGCGTGGACGCTGTTGACCGACGAGGAATACAGCCGCTGGTGGCACCGGGCCGCGCACTGAGCGCAGTCCGGGGTTTTAGGCGGGGCGCACCAATCGCCCAGCGCCACGGCCACGAGGGGATGGACCCCTCGGGAGATCAGGCGGGCGTGGCTTTGGAGACCAGTTGCGGCAGTCGCAGTGCCGCGTAGACCGCGTCGGCTTGGCGCCGCAGGCGCAGCGACTCCGGCTGGGCGTTGACCTGCTGCTGCAGCAGCCCCTGGGCGCTCGCCAGCGCGGCTGGAGTGCCGCTGGCGATCAGTGCATCGAGGTACAGCTGCTCGAAAAGGTCCCGCTGCGCATGGCTGCCGCCGATT
>DATFFA010000223.1:0-2314 GCA_035250605.1 Variovorax sp.
AGGTGGGGGCGCGGGCGTTGGCGTCGCTCAGGATGTCGCCCACGATGAAGCTCGCGCGCGGATCGATCGCGCGCGCTTCGCTCCCTCTCCCGCTGGCGGGAGAAGGCTGGGGCGAGGGCGTGGGCGCTCGCAAGATGCGCGTTTCCCCAAACCTCCCCCCATTCGCCAAGGCTCGATACCCATTGGCCAGGCCCAGCAGAGACACCTCCGCGCTCCCCAGCGCCAGGCTGTACCCGTAATAGTCCCCGCTCTGCGCCAGCCCCAGCCCCGCCGCGCGCAACTGCCGCGCGAAGGCCTCCGGCGACACCATCACCAGCGTGCGAACCGCAGGCACGTTGAGCGAGGCCGCGAGCGCAGTGCGCACCGAGACATGTCCCTTGAACTGCCGGTCGTAGTTCTGCGGGACGTAGAGGCCGCCGGCGGTGCTGATCTGGGCCGAGGAATCGTCGAGCAGCGAGGCCGCGGTGAGCCGTCGCTCGGCGATCGCCTGCGCATAGAGCAAGGGCTTGAGCGTGGAGCCCGGCTGACGCTGCGCGAGCACGCCATCGACCTCGGCTGCGCGGCTCAGCGTGCCGGAGGAGCCGATCCAGGCCAGCACCTCGCCGCTGGCGTTGTCGAGCACCACCAGCGCGCCGTCCTCGACGTTGCGGCCGCGCAGCTCCTTCAGGTGGCGCTGCAAGGTCGTGAGCGCAAAGCGTTGCAACGGCGCCCGCAGCGTGGTGCGGATGTCTCCGCTTTGCTCCCTCACACTGCGGGAGGGTGTCGGGGCGAGGGCATTGGCGCTCGATAGCGCCTCGGACTCCTTCAAAGCCCGCCGCGCCAGATGCGGCGCGATGCCTTCGCTCGCCTCGAAGGCCCTGCGTTGCAGGGCCGCACTCGCGAACATGTCCAACGCCTCGCAATCCGCTCTGGCGCCGACTTCCATGGCGCGCATCACCTCGCAAGCGCGTTGCGAGACCAGCGCCGGCTTCGCGTTGGGCGCGCGCACCAGCGCGGCCGCCACCGCTGCTTCGCGCGCATCCAGCCCGTTCGGCGCTTTGCCGAAGAGCGTGCGCGACAACGCATCGATGCCGACGAGCTCACCGCGGAACGGCACGGTGTTGAGGTAGGCCTCGAGGATCTGGTCCTTGCGCCACCGGCGCTCGAGCTGCTGCGCCGCCACGGTCTGCCCCAGCTTCTGCGCGAGGTCGCGCCCGCCGCTTCCGCGCCGCAGCTCGTCATCGAGCAGGCCGGCAAGCTGCATGGTGATCGTGGATGCGCCGCGCGTGCGCGTGTTCCACAGATTGCCCCAGGCAGCGGCCGAGACCGCGCGCCAGTCGACGCCGCTGTGCTCGTAGAAGCGCTTGTCTTCGCTCAGGAGCATGGCGGTGCGCAAGGCCGGCGACACCTCTGCCAGCGCGACCCACCGGCCGCGACGTACGCGGGCATCGGTGCGCACGCGCTGCAGCAACTCGCCGTCGCGATCGAGCACCTGGACGTCGGAGGGACGGAAGTCGCGCTTCACCTCCTCGAAGGCCGGCAGCGCCCGCGTCGGTCCGGCCAGGGCGGCAAGCAGGCTCAGCGCCAGGAAAGCGTTTCGAGTGCGCGGCATGGGGCCGCTAGCTTGCCACAGGCGGCACCACGGTGCCTTGTCGCGAGAGGGTGGCATCCATGGACAGAGAGGCCTGCCCGGCATGCGAATGCGGTCCGCACCTACTTTCGAACGGGCGCGGGTGGCGGTTGGCAGCAGCTCCGCGGCGCGCATCGTGGAGGCACATCGTGTCATCCAAGGAGAACGCATGAAAGCACTTGCTGCCCTGCTGATCGCCGCATCCGCCGTCCTGGCTGGCTGCGTGGCGGTGCCCTATGACAGCGGCCGGCCCCCGCCGCATGCCGGCTATGCGGACCGTGACCGCGATCGCGACGGCGTGCCCAACCGGTACGACCGCGATCGCGACAACGACGGCGTGCCGAACCGCTACGACAGCCGCCCGAACAATCCCAACCGCTATTGAGCGTGGGTGCCCTGCGCGCTACTCCCGAGGCGGAAGTTCCGGATGGCGCGGCAGGTCGTCGGCGAAATGCACCCAGGGCAGGCGCTTCGACTCCCAGTAATGCAAGCTCGGGGCGACGCGCGCCGGATCATCGGACCGTGCCGCCCTGGCAGCCGCCTTCCAGAACAAAGGGATTCGACACGGTTGCTCTGCTAGTCCAGGATGAGCTGCGTCTGCGTGACGACGGCGCACAGCTTGCCCTCGGCAGAACGGACCGTGGTCTGCCACACCATCGTGGTGCGGCCCCGGTGCAGGGCGATGCTCTCGCCGGTGACCTTGGT
>DATFFA010000224.1:0-4253 GCA_035250605.1 Variovorax sp.
GCTGGCCGCGACGGGCCCCGACATGTCGGCGGACTGGCCGATCAGGATCTGGGCTGTTGCATTCGCGGCGCTCAAGACGAGCGCAGCAGCGCAGCAGAGAACTCGCACGGTTTTCATGGGCTCTTCCAAGAGGGGCCGGGCGGAAAATGCGCGGCACAGTTGTGAACAATTGTTACCAACCTTGCCCCGGGCCGTTCGGGAAGAAACCCTTGAGGAAATTGTCTTACTGGGCGCCGCTGCCTGCTGTGCTGGATGCCGAAGGTGCGGATGTGGTGCGCATGTAGCGATCGCGGTCTGCGAGACGCAGCGCCGTCCGGAGGAAATCGGCCGGACGCCAGCATCGGCCGGGGTTCAATGGATCTGACTGCTAGATTTTCTTGTCATCCGGGTGCTAGAGAAGCCCGCGCCCCGCCAGGTTGCGCATCAGCGCGCCAATGCCGAAGGACCAGCGCGCGGCCTGGTCGGCATGCACCACGCGGTTCTCGAGCGCGCCGAGCTCGGGCGCCGAGATGGTGACGCGGTCGCCCACCACATGGGTGAAGCCCTGCCCCGGGCCATGGCGGTCCTGGGTCGGCGCGAACATGGTGCCGAGGAAAAGCATCAGCCCGTCCGGGTAGGCGTGATGCGGCCCGATCGCCTGCGACACCAGGTCCAGCGGGTCGCGGCTGATCTGCGCGAGCGAGCTCGATCCTTCGAGCACGAAGCCCTCGGGCCCTGAGACGCGCAGGGCCACCGTGATGCGGCGCACGTCGTCGATGCCGAAATGCGTGTCGAACAGGCGAATGAAAGGGCCGATCGCGCAGGAGGCGTTGTTGTCCTTCGCCTTGCCCAGCAACAGCGCGCTGCGGCCCTCGAAGTCGCGCAGGTTGACGTCGTTGCCCAGCGCCGCGCCCAGGGTGCGGCCGCGGCTGTCGACCGCCAGCACCACCTCGGGCTCCGGGTTGTTCCAGACCGAACCGGAATGGATGCCGACGTCGGCACCGGTACCCACCGCCGACAGCACCGGCGCCTTGGTGAAGATCTCGGCATCGGGGCCGATGCCGACTTCGAGGTACTGCGACCAGGCGCCCTGCGCGATCAGCACCTCCTTGACCTGGGCCGCCTGCGGCGAGCCGGGCACGATGCCCGCGAGGTTGTCGCCCAGCACGCCGCCGAGCGCCGCGCGGATGGTCTCGGCCCGGGAGGCATCGCCGCGCGCCTGCTCCTCGATCACGCGCTCCAGCAGGCTGGCGACGAAGGTCACGCCGCTGGCCTTGACGGCCTGCAGGTCGCAGGGCGCGAGCAGCCACGGCAGCTCCGGATCGCGCGCGGCCTCGTCGCTGTTGGCCAGCGAAACGTCGAGCGCCGCGATGCGCGGCGCGTCGTTGTCGCGCAGGGCCTGGCGCACCAGTCCGACGGGATCGTCGAGCTCGAGCAGTTGGCTGGTGGTGGGTGCGAGGCGCGTCAGGTCGTGCAGGCCGCCTTCGTGCACCACCACCGGCGTGGGCCCGACATCGGGTTGCCAGAGGCGGCCGATGAGTGCGGCACGCCCGGCATCGCGGGGAAGGCTGGTAGCGAGCGAAAGGGGCTGGGGCATGTCGTCTCCAAAAAATGGGGTACCGGGCGCCGAGAACGCGAAGGCTTTGCGAAAGGCGCAAAGGAATTCAGGACGACCATTCTGTATGTCTTTCTCGCGTCGTTCCCGAAACCTTTGCGTTCCGGTCGGCCGTCGTCATTCGCCGCTTCGAATTCGCGCGACCGCCGACTGCAGGTCCTTCCATGCCGGCTCCTGCGGCGCGAAGCGCGCGCGCATGTAGCCGGCCAGCTCGGCGATCTGCGCATCGCCGAGTGCCTCGCGGAAGGCGGGCATGAAGCCGATGTCGCGCGTGGCCGGCTCGCGCACGCCGTCGAGGATGGTGCGCAGCAGGTTGTCGGGACGCGCGCTCGTCAGGTTGCTGTTGAGCGCGAGCGGCACGTTGGCGCCGAGCAGCGTGGGGCCGTTGCCGTCGTGGTGGCAGGCGGCGCAGGCGCCGTCGAACAGGCGCTGGGCCGGGCCGAGCAGCTGGCCTTGGCGCGCGGCGGCGGTGGCGACCGCGCGTTGCGCCTGCGCGTGGGCCTCGGTCTCGCCGGTAGGGGCGTTGAAGGAGGCCAGGTAGGTGGCCATGGCGCGGACGTCCGCGTCGGGCACCTGGGCCAGCTCGCGCACCACCTCCGCCATCGGGCCGCCGGCCGTGCCGTGCTGGGGGCTGTGGCCGTTGCGCAGGTAGCGGTAGAGCGATTCGGCGTTCCACGGCACGGCCGACCTCGAGGATAGCCCCGTGAGTGCGGGCGCCTCCCAGCCCTCGACCATCGCGCCCGACAGGTAGGCGCTGCCGCCCTTCTCCGCGCCCAGGGCGTTGCGCGGGGTGTGGCACGCGCCGCAGTGGCCCAGGCCGTTGACCAGGTAGGCGCCGCGGTTCCATTCGGCGCTCTGGCCCGGGTTGGGCTGCAGGGGGGCGGGATCGTGGAAGAGCGCGTTCCAGCCGGCCATCAGCGGACGGATGCCGAAGGGGAACTTCAGCGCGGACTCCGGCGTGGGCGCCTGCACGGGCGGAAGCGACATGAAGTAGGCGTAGAGCGCCTGCAGGTCGTCGTCGCTGGTCTTGGCGAAGGCGGTGTAGGGGAAGGCCGGGTAAAGATGGTGGCCATCGCGCGAGATGCCCTCGCGCATCGCGCGCTGGAAGGCGCTGAAGGACCAGCGGCCGAGGCCGGTGTCGGGGTCGGGCGTGAGGTTGGTGGTGTGGATGGTGCCGAAGGGCGTGTCCATCGCACGGCCGCCGGCATTGGGCGTGCCGCCGGGGGCGGTGTGGCAGACGGCGCAATCGCCGAGCGCGGCGAGGGTGCGGCCTCGGTCGATGGCGGCCTGGCTGTAGACGGGGGCGCTCAGGCTGACGGGGGCGATGGTGGAGCGCCAGCCCAAGAGGCCCGCGAGGAGGCCCAGGCCGCCGACGACGAGGGCACTGGCCGTGGCCCGAAGACCGCGTCCTCGGGGCCACGGCGCCTCGGTCTTGCTCCTTCGCCCTCCGAGGGAAGGCTGGGATGGGGGCGCGACGGCGGCACCATCGATCGCCCGCTTGCCCCCACCGCTGCCCTCCGCCGGCGGGGCCTTCTGCGCATCGAGAGACGCCAGCGGATTCAGCGCAGCCCTCACCACCTCCGGTGTGAACGGCGGCGCCCTGAAGCGCACGCCCGTCGCATCGAAGATCGCATTCGCGATCGCCGCCGTCCCCGGCACCGAGGACGACTCCCCCGCTCCCAGCGGCGGCTCGCCCGGCCGCTGCATGTGCACGACCTCGATCACGGGCACCTCGCGGAAGCTGAGGATCGGATAGCTGCCCCATTCGCGGCTCGCGACCACGCCCGCGGGCAGCACGCCCGGCAGCGTCTCGCCGCCGGACGGCTGCGCCGGCGGCGCGAACTGCACGCGCTCCTTCAAGGCCCGGCTGGTGGTCTGGATCACATTGCCGTGGATCTGGTGCTCGACCCCGGCCGGGTTCACCATCAGCCCCGCGTCGTGGCCCACCACCACGCGGCGCACGTGGACCTCGCCGGTGCTCTTGTGCACCTCGACGTCGGCCACCCAGGCGGACCAGGCCGCGCCGAACCCGGGCCATTTGCTGTGCACATAGCGGGCGTAGGCGAAGCCCTGGCCGAAGAGCACGTCGCCGCCCGGGCCCACGCGTGCATCGGCGGGCCTCGAAGGATGATCGCCGTCGGCATCCTCCTGCGGCCCGGTGCGCATGCGCCAGCCGGCCTTCTGCGCGGTCTCGCGCACCAGCTCGGCCGCGCGCGGATCGCGCAAGTGGCGCAGGCGGAAGGCCACCGGGTCCACGCCGGCCGCGGTCGCCAGCTCGTCGACGTAGGACTCGTGCGCGAAGGAGCTGGGCAGCGCCGAGACGCCGCGCAGCCAGGAGGCGCGCACGATGGGCGCCATGTCGTTGACCTTGACCCGCAGGTTCTCGTAGGCATAAGGCGGTCGCGCGGTGCGGTCGCCCATCTCGAAGGCCTGCGCGACCGGCTCGACCGTGCGCGTCAGCAGCAGCGCCAGCGTCGGCGCGCCGTTCGACGGATAGGAGGTCTCGAAGTCGTAGGCCGCCACGCCGCCCTCGGCATCGAGGCCGCCGTTGACCTGCATCAGCTGCGCGGCGCCCTTGGGCTCCCACGCATGCTCCTGCTCGCGCGTGAGCTGCACGCGCACCGGCGCGCCGGCCGCGCGCGCGAGCAGGGCCGCGTCG
>DATFFA010000225.1:0-12309 GCA_035250605.1 Variovorax sp.
GCCCCGGCTCGGTGTGCAGCCAGGCCGACACGTCGTTGTAGGCGACTTCGCCAAGCGGCCTGGGCGCGACATTGCGCCGGCCCAGCTGCTCGCCGCGCGCGGGCAGCCGGTCGCGGAACTGGCGCGGCACCTTGGCCAGGAACTCGGGCGCGGCACGCCGCGCGAACGTCGGCGAGGCGCCCTCGCGCCGCTGCGCGAAGTCGCCGCTGGCCAGCTGCGAAACCGTCTGGGGACCTTCGCGCGGCGTCAGCCTGGCGGTGCCGCTTTCGACGAACACCTCGTACGCCGTGCCCGTCGTGTAGACCACGGTGCTGGCGGCCTGGGTCGCGAGCTCGAAGGCCGGGCTGGTATAGGCGAAGGCCCCGCCGGTGCTGGTCTTGAGCCAGCCCTGGAGCAGGTACAGCGTCGGCGCCGCGAGCCCCTTGCCGACGCGCGGCCGCAGCATCAGCTTGGTCGATTCGCCGATGCCGACGAGGACGTCCCCGGGGAGCTCGATCTGGACAAAGGCACCGGGTGCCGTCTCGACGATGTCCTGCTCTTTCAAGACCACGCCCTCGGCGAGCGTGTGGCGGGTGGTCTGGCGAATCAGCGTGGCATTGCCCTCGACGATGCCGACGATGCTGGTGCCGGCAGCCTGCGCCCAGGCCGGCGGCGACGCGAACAGGCTCGCGACGCACAGCAGCAAAGACCCGAACGATTTCTTGGTGAGCCGCAAGACGTTCCTCCGCTGGCCACTGGCGACCGATGAATCCGGTTGTCAGCCAATGTGACAGCACATGTTAGCGAAGTCCCTCCTCCGCGTGTTCGTCGTTTTCCCGGCTGACGTCCTCACATTGGAGGGGGAAGGCGCCGTCCGTTGCAGGACTGGCCAACCCGCTTGCCATCGCGTGCGCCGGCTCCGAGAATTCCTTATTGCACGTCAGAGGACGCTCTTGAACCTCGACCCTGTCCCTCCCGTCGCGCTGGTGGTGGACGACGAGCCGGTGGCCCGCCTGATGGTGAAGGTTGCGCTGCAAAGCCTGGGCTGCGCACCGGTGCTGGAGGCGGCCGACGGGATCGCGGCGCAGGAGGTCCTGCGCGAGCACCCGGAGGTCGCCCTGGTGCTGACCGACATCATGATGCCGCGCATGGATGGCCTGGAGCTGCTGCGCTGGGGACGCCAGGCCGTGCCGGAGGCCATGTGGATCGTCCTTTCGGGCCTGGAGACCTTCGACTCGGCGGTGGCCGCGATCCGGTTGGGGGCCTTCGACTTCCTGCCCAAGTCGCCGCGCTCGGAAGAGATGGCGGTCGCGGTGCGCAATGCGCTCGAGCGGCGGCAACTGCTGGCCGAACGCGAGCGGCTGCACCGGGAGCTGCAGCGCAAGGTCCGCGAGCTCGAGGAGACCTCCGAAGTGCTGCGCCGCGACCTCGAGCGGGCGGAGGTGATCCAGCGCGCCCTGCTGCCGCGCAGTCCGCCCCCCATGGAGGGCTATTGCATCCAGGCGGTCTATCGCCCCGGGCAGCATGTGGGCGGCGACCTGTACGACGTGATCCGGCTGGGCGAGCAGCACCTTGCCTTCTACCTGGCCGACGCCACCGGCCACGGCGTGACCTCGGCCATGCTCTCGGTGCTGTTCAAGCAGCGGCTGGTCCTGGTGGACCCGGCGACGGGTCTCGCACTGGCACCGGCAGAGGTCCTGGCCGCGGTGAACCGATCGATCTGCGAGACGCACGCCGCGCCCGGGCTGTTCCTCACGGCCGTCTTCGGCCTGCTGGACACCTCGGACGCGAGCCTGACGCTGGCGTCCGCGGGCCATCCGCCCGTGCTGCACGCACGCGAAGGCCGCGACACGCGCCTGATCCGCCGCACCGGACCCGCGCTCGGACTGGCGCCGGACGCGCACTTCGGACAGGAGCGCCTTCAGCTCCTCGCGGGCGATCGCATCCTCCTCTACACCGACGGACTCCTGCCCTCCGGCTCGGAACACGAGCTGGAGCTGCTGCAGCAGGTGCTTGCCAAGCCGCTCTCCAGTGCGCAGGAAGCGATGACGATGCTTCACGGCGACGCCCCGGCGGCTGCGGACCGGGACGACGTGACCATCCTGCTCATCGACGCGCACGCCGGCGCTTCCTGGTTCGACAACGGCGCCGAGCTTCCCGCGGCTGCGGCATCCGGCGCGCCGCGGGCCGAGGGCGAGGCGGTGTTCTATGGCGAAACCGCAAGCTCCTCCTACCTGGCGCTGCGCGGCCGGGCCAGCTGGATGCATTGCGATGCCTTCCACGAAACGGCGCTGGCGGTGCTGCACGGCGGGCGGCCTCTGGTGCTGGAGCTGTCGGGCTGCGAGTACATGGACAGCACTTGCCTCGGCACGGTGCACGAGCTGGTCGCCCGCGGCGGCGTGGTGGTCGCCGGGGTGACGCCGGCCGTGCGCGCCCTGTTCGAGGAGCTGAGCATGGAGCAGGTGCTGGCCGCGATCCGCGACGACATCCCGGCCGCGCCCGAGCTCTACACGCTGGGCGCAGGAGGCGAGCAGGCCGGCGTGCAGAAGCGCATCCTCAAGGCGCACGAGGCCCTCTCCGCGCTGAGCGAACGCAACCGCGAGGAGTTCAAGGACGTCGTCGAGTCGCTGCGCAGCGAGCAGGACGGGCCGAAATGAGCCCCGCCCGTCTTCCCGAGGAGTCCGCCCGATGACCACCGCCATCCGCGTGCTGCATTTCGAGGACGACGCGGCCGATGCGCAGCGCATCGCGGCCGGGCTGCGGGCCGAGGACCTGAACTGCGACATCACCTGGGTGCAGACCCGGGAAGACCTCATCGCCGCCTTGGAGCGCGAGGCCTTCGACCTGGTGCTGTGCGACTACGAAGCCGGCGGCATGGCGTTGCTGCGGCAGGTGCTGCAGGAGCACCCGGGCATTCTCATGATCGTGGTGACCGCCGAGTTGATGTCCGAGGAGGAAGGCGTCGAATGCCTGGAGGCCGGCGCCACGGACTATGTCATCAAGCGGCGCCTGCGCCGGCTCGGTTACTCGGTGCGGCGAGCGATCGCCGAACGGCAGCATCTGGCGGCGCTGTGCCAGGTGGAAGACGACTTGCGTGCCCTGAACGCCGACCTGGAGGCGCGCGTTCACCTGCGTACCGCCGAACTGGAAACCGCCAATGCGTTCCTGAACTCGGTGATCCATCACATTCCCTACCAGGTCATCGTCAAGGACGCCAAGGACCTGAAGGTCGTCCGCGTCAACCGCGCCATGGAGACGCTGACGGGGCGCCGGCAGGAGGAGTTGCTGGGCAAGACCGCCTACGAATTCGTCAATTCCAAAGCGGAGGCCGACTTCTTCACGGCCAAGGACAGGGAAGCGCTGGCGCTGGGCCGGGAAGTGGACATCCCCGCGGAGGAGCTGCATACCCGCGATGGCAGCGTGCGCGTCCTGCACGCCAAGAAGATCCCGATCCTCGACGAGGCCGGCCAGCCGCGCTACGTGCTGACCATGTCGGAAGACGTCACCGAAAGAACGAAGAAGGAGCGCGAGATCGAGCGGCTGAACGCGACCCTGGCCCAGCGCAGCGCCGAGGTGGAAGCCGCCAACCGCGCCAAGAGCACCTTCCTGGCCACCATGAGCCACGAGATCCGCACGCCCATGAACGGCATGCTGGGCATGCTGGAGCTCCTGAGCCTGACCGAGCTGGACTCCGAGCAGCGCGAGACGCTCGGGCTGGTGCGGGAATCGAGCCGCTCGCTGCTGCGCATCATCGACGACATCCTCGACTTCTCGAAGATCGAGGCCGGCAAGCTGGAGGTGCGCCCCGAGGTGGTGTCGATCAAGCGCGTGATCGAGGAGGTGCAGAGCATCTACCTGGGCAATGCCAGCAGCAAGGGCCTGATCGTGCGGCGGATGGTCGACCCGCGCGTCAGTCCGGCGCTGCGGGTCGATCCGGTGCGCCTGCGCCAGATCCTCAACAACTTCGTGAGCAACGCGATCAAGTTCACCTCCGAGGGCTGGATCGACATCAACGTGCAGTGGCTGGGGCGCTCGAATGGACAGGAAAGTCTGCGCTTCGAGGTGAAGGACACCGGCATCGGCATCTCGCCCGAGGACCAGCAGCGCCTGTTCCAGCCCTTCAGCCAGGCGGAGGGCGAGGATGCGCGCAAGCGCCCGAGCGGCACCGGCCTGGGGCTGGTCATCTCCCGGCAGTTGGCGCAGATGATGGGGGGCACGATCAACCTGGACAGCGCGCCGGGGAAGGGCTCGACGATCAGCCTGGAACTGTCGCTGCCCGTCGCCGAGCCCCCACCGGGCAGCGGCGCCGATGGTGCGCGCGCCCTTCCGGCGGGCTCGGCGGTGCGCCGCATGGCGCCCGGCATCGCGCAGGCCGAGAAGGAAGGAACGCTGGTGCTGCTGGTGGACGACCATCCCGTCAACCGCATGTTGCTGCTGCGCCAGGTGCGGACCCTGGGCTATGCCGCCCAGACTGCCGACGACGGCGTCCAGGCCCTGCAGATGTGGAAGTCGGGCCGCTTCGGGCTGGTCATCACCGATTGCCACATGCCCCACATGGACGGCTACGAACTGGCGCGCAGCATCCGGCGGGTGGAGGCCGACGAGAAGCGCGAGCGCGTGCCGATCATTGCCTGCACCGCCAACGCGCTGCAGGGAGAGGCCGAGGCGTGCCTGGCCGCCGGCATGGACGCCTTCCTGGTCAAGCCGGTGGAGCTGGCGCAGCTGATCGACAAGCTCGATCGATGGTTGCCGCTGCCTCGGCCCGCGTCGCCGCTCGCCGCGCCCGCCGCATCGGCCCCGGCCGCCGCCACTTCCGCCGGCCCGATCGACCAGGCGCTCCTCACGGCCACCTGCGGCGGCGACGTGTCGATGGTGGGCGAGGTCCTCGCCGCCTTCCAGCGAACCTGCGAGGACGACTCGGGCGGACTCCGGCAGGCGGTGGCCACCGACGACGTCGCCCAGGTCACCCAGTTCGCCCACCGCATGGCGGGTGCCAGCAAGATGGTGGGCGCGCTCGCGTTCGCGGCCGCGTGCGAGAACATCGAGCGCGCCAGCCGCAACGGCGACTGGAAGGCGGTGCTCGGCGGCATGCCGGCGTTCGAGCAGGAACGGACGCGGCTGGCTGCTTATTTCGAGGGGCGCAAGCAGACGGCGTGACGGGCAGGTCCATCCCGTTCGGTGACCTCGCCGCGTCGCCGCGCGATCAGCGACGCGGGGGCTCGGTGGCCGAGCCTCCCGAATCCGGCGGCTCCGCCAGCACGGCGCGCGTTTCCGCCTCGATGGCATCGAATACTTCCGCAGGGAGATTCGCAGCGAAGCGCTTGCGCTTGCTGTTCGAGATCGTTCCCCCGCCGTCCAGCGCGATCGAGATCAGGGTTGCAAGCAGGGAGCCCCGAACGTCGTAGCGTTCGTCGATCGCGCGCCGTATGGCATCGAATTGCGCAAGGTACTGCGTCTCCTGGCGCAGCTCCACATCGAGGGCCTGCTCCGCCATCGCAAACCCGAACTCGACCGCCGCAGTGGCGTCCCAATACCGATAGAGCGTGTCGTCGGCCTTGAAGTCGAAGTAGAACCGGCCTTCGCCGGCAGACGTCACCTGGACCAGCTCGCGCGCGGGAACCGAGAAGGCCTGGAGCGCCTCGAGATACTGCCGCTCGTGGCGCTTCATCGCCACCGACACCGGCAACAGCACGCCCTTCTCGAGCCGCCCCGAGGTGCACAGCGCCTTGTGGAAGAGAAATCGCGACAGGCGGCCGTTCCCGTCCATGAAGGGATGGATATAGACGAAGCCGAAGGACGCGATGCTCGCGGCAACGATCGGATCGATCTGCCTCGGCGCGCTGTTCGCGAAGGCCATCCACTCGTCCATGAGGCGTGGCACTGCGTCCGGCGGCGGCGGCACATACGAGACGCTCGAGGCCCCCTCCCTGTTCCCGCCGCTGCGCAGCCAGTTCTGCTCGTTGCGAAACTGCACGGCCTTCTCGAAGGCACCGCTGACGGTCGAAGACTGAAGCTCGACCAGGTACTCCTCCGAAAGCGGCCTGCCTTCGTGGGCCTGTTTCAGCAGAGCGATGAACTTGCGGGCCTTGTCCTCCGACGGCGCTTCGCGCTCGATGGCGTAGCTGTCTTCGGTCTCGTGCAGGTAGGCCCATGAGAGCGCGCGATCCATCATCTCCTTGCCGAGGCTGTCGATGAACGCCTTGGTGCGCCCCAGGACATCGGACTCGATGCCGGCCTGGACAGCCGGCGTGCGTTCGACGGTCACGCAGTAGCTCGGCGAGCCGAGGCCGTTGAAGTTCAGGCGCCATCTGCTGTTGCGCCGGTCCGGACCGGTTACGTACCGCCCCGGGTCGAAAAGGTTCACGTAGCGGCCGGCGATGTCCGGCTTGCCCTCGAGGACCGCGCCCGTGTGCAGTTCCCACAAGTAGCAGGCCGCGCGAACATACTGCCCGTTGGGCGAGTCCTTGAGCTCCTTCAGCATTCGCTCGGCCGGGATCTTCGGCAAGGCCTGCGCAAGGATCTGCATGTTGACCCCCTCGTGCTTCAGCGCGAACAGCAGGTGGGTCAGGGGGTCTTCCGTTTGCGGCACCACGTGCGGCGGGATCGCCAGGTGCCCCTCGATGGCCTCGATCCGCGTGATGGGCCGCACGATCGCCGGCCGTGCAGGCGCAATGGCGGGGAGCTTCAGCGAGTTTCTGACCAGCTCATACCCTGCGTAGGCCATTTTTTCTTTCAGTTTTCCCGATTATTTTTCAGTTTATAGCCTTTCTCTTATTTTTCTTTCAGTTTTTCCCACCCGCCCGGCACTGGATGGGGCCGACGCCGAGATTTTTCTTTCACCTTTTCAAGAGTTCTTTCAGTTCCCAGGGGCTGCGGCATTTTTTCTTCAGCTGCCCTCGACCAGCCCCCGGCCCGACAGGGATTCAAGCCAGCGGCTGGCCGGCCTGCGCGGCGACCACGGACACGCCGTGATCGGCCAGGTACAGGCTCACCGGCGCGCCGGGGTTGAGCGGCTGCCTGACTTCGGGCGACACCACGAAGATGTCGCCCAGCGGGCTGCGGAAGGTGTACTCCACGATGCTGCCCACGTAGGTCCGCTTGACGACGCGGGCAGCGAGCCCGTCGTTCGCCACCGGCCGGATCACCCAGGCCTCCGGCCGCACCGCGACCTTCACCGGGCCCGGCCGCACCTCCGGCGCGGCGACCACCGTCAGCGCCCCGAGCGGCACGCGGCCATCCTCGCCGCAAACGCCGTCGAACAGCATGGCCTCGCCCATGAAGCCCGCCACGAACTCCGACTGCGGCGCCTCGTAGAGCTCGTGCGGCGTGCCCTGCTGCGCGATCACGCCCTGGTCCATCACGATGATGTGGTCGCTGACGGCCAGTGCCTCGCTCTGGTCGTGCGTGACGTAGGCCACCGTCAGCGCCAGCCGCTGCTGCAGGGCGCGGATCTCCTCGCGCATCGAGCGGCGCAGCCGCGCGTCGAGGTTGGACAGCGGCTCGTCGAAGAGCAGCACCGCCGGCTCCAGCGCCAGCGCCCGCGCCACCGCCACGCGCTGCTGCTGGCCGCCCGAGAGCTCGCTGGGCATGCGTTCGTCCAGCCCGCGCAGGCCGACGGTCTCGAGCATCTGCCGCGCCTTGTCGCGCGCCTCGCGCAGCGGCATCCCGGACATGCGCAGGCCATAGCAGACGTTCTCGATCACGGTCATGTGCGGGAACAGCGCGTAACTCTGGAACACCAGGCTCACGTTGCGCTGCGCGGCGCCCAGCGCGGTGACGTCCTCGCCGTCGATCAGGATGCGTCCCGACGTGGGACTCTCGAGGCCCGCGATCATGCGCAGCGTGGTGGTCTTGCCGCAGCCCGAGGGCCCGAGGATCGTGGTCAGCGTGCCCTTCGGGACGCCGAAGCTGATGTTCTTCACCGCCAGCGGCGCATCGGAAGCGGCGCCATAGCGCTTGGAGACGTTCTGGAATTCGAAGCCGTACATGAGGATGTCCTTGTGGTTCAGAGCGGTGCGGCCATCGGCGCGGCGCGCCCGGTGTCGACGGGCTGGGCCAGCTTCGGCGAGCGCCGCCGTCCCAGCCTTCGCTCGCCGACCAGCCAGTGGATGCAGGCCGTGGCCAGCGCCATGAGCACGATCAGCGCGGTGCTGTAGGCCAGCGCGACGCCGTAGTCGCCCTGCCCCACGCGGCCGATGATGAAGGTGGTCGCCAGCTCGGTCTGCGCGGTCACGAGGAAGATCACGGCCGACACCGTGGTCATCGCACGCACGAAGCTGTAGATGAGCGAAGCCGCGAGCGCCGGCTTGAGCAGGGGCAGCACGATCGACCACAGCGTGCGGGCGGTCGATGCGCGCAGCATCAGCGAAGCTTCGTCGAGCGACCTGTCGAGCTGCCGGAAGGCGGCCGACCCCGCGCGCACGCCGACCGGCAGGTTGCGGAAGATGAAGCACATCACGATGATCAGCCCGCTGCCCGTCATCTCGAAGGGCGGCACGTTGAAGGCCAGCACGTAGCTCACGCCCAGCACCGTGCCTGGAATCGCGAAGGCCATGAGCGCCGAGAACTCGAACAGGCCCTGGCCGCGGAACTGCACGCGCGCCAGCAGCCAGGCGATCAGCAGGCCCAGGCCGGCCGTGATCGGCGCCGCCGTGGCGGCGAGCTGCACGGTCGTGAATAGCGAGTCCCACGCCAGGCCCACCCACTGCAGCCCGCCGTTCTCGAAGCCGACGGCGAAGGCGGTGCGGAAGTGAGCCAGCGTGGGCGTGTAGTTGCGGCCCCAGGTCTGGACGAAGCCGCCGCTGAAGGCGAACACATAAACCACCAGCGTGAACAGCAGCCACGGCACCGCCACCGCCAGCGCCACGCGGCGCAGGCCGTCGGGCAGGCGCATCGGTATGCCGGCGTCGCCCTTGCCGGAGACGGTGGTGAAGTTCCTGCGCCCCAGCACGCCGCGCTGCAGCGCAAACACGCCGAGCGCGAACAGCGTGAGGATCCAGGCCAGCGCCGCCGCCCGCCCCTGGTCGAACTGTGCACCGACGATGGCGAAGAAGATTTCGGTCGACAGCACCGAGAACTGGCCGCCTGCCACGATCGGGTTGCCGAAGTCGGCGATGCTCTCGATGAAACCCACCAGGAAGGCATTGGCCAGTCCGGGCAGCATCAGCGGCAGGGTCACGTGCCGGAAGGTCTTCGAAGCGTCGGCGCGCAGCGATTGCGAAGCCTCCTCCAGCGAGGGGCTGATGCCCTGCACCACGCCGCGCACGATCAGGAAGGCGATCGGCGTGAAGGCGAAGAGTTGCGCCAGCCAGACCCCGAACCAGCCGTAGAACCAGCGGCCCGGCTCGATGCCGAAGGCCCATTCGAGGAACTGGTTGACCAGGCCGGCGCGGCCGAAGAGCAGCACCAGGCCCAGCCCGACGACGAAGGGCGGCGTGACGATGGGCAGCGGCGCCAGCAGGCGCAGCGCGCGGCGCACGCGGGAGTCGCTGCGGTCCTCGATCAGCGCCAGCAGCGTGCCGAGCACCGTCGTGCTCAGGCCGGTGAGCACGGCCAGCGAGAGCGTGTTCCAGGCCACGCCGCAGCTCTTGCCGGAATGCACGCAGCCCAGTCCCCAGACGCGCTCGCTGCCGATGCGCCCCAGCCAGGCCGCGAGGCTGGGCCGGCCCGCCTCGTCGAGGAAGGCGCCCGACAGCGCGCGCAACACGGGGAAGGCGACGAACACCATCAACAGCCCTGCGCAGCCGACCACCGCCGCGGCGACGAACAGGTCGCCCTTGAAGGCGCCGCAGCGTGCGATGCCGAAGGCGCACAGCATCATGAGCGCCGCCAGCACCAGCGTCGCACCCCATCCGAAGCCCGGCTGTCCGGTGCCGGAGGCCGCGTCCGGCAGGCCGACCAGAAATCCCTGCGCGAGCAAGCCGGCCACGCCGAGCGCGCCGCTCCATGCAAGCACACGCCCCTGTGCCCGTGCGGGCGCCATGCCGAGCACGGCGAGTCCGGCGATCAGCGGCCACGCACCGAGCAGCAGCCAGGGCCGCCGGTGCAGCAGCACCTGCGCCAGGGCCGACGAGCTGTCGTGTCCGGCCATCAGCTCGCCGAGGCCCTGCAGGCCGAGGATGCCGTCGGGCAGGCTGTACCAGGGCAGAAGCGCGAAGGCAACCAGCCCCAGCGCCGACCAGAGCGCGATCGCGCGGTTGTTCCCGTGGAAGTTCATGGCGTCTCAGCGGGGCAGCGAGTTGACTTCGCGCTCCCAGCGCTCGATGAGCCGCTTGCGCTCGGCCGACTGTCCATACTTCGCGTAGTCGTAGGAGATGAACTTGATCTTGCGGAAGTCCGGGATGCGGCTGTCCAGCGGCGTGGCCTTGTTGGAGGGCAGCTGGAACTGCTTGGCCGCAACGCCGAGCTGCTGCGCCCCCGGCGTGAGGGCCCATTCGTAGAACTTCTTCGCGTTGTCGAGGTTGCGCGCGCCCTTCACGATCGACATGGAGCCGATCTCGGCACCCGTGCCTTCGCAGGGGGTCTCGGTGGCGATCGGGAAGCCCTGCATCTGCTCGCCCGGCGCGTCGTGCACGAAGCTGATCGACACCGTGGTCTCGCCGCGCGCCACGGCCTTGATGGGGCCGGTGCCGGATCGCGTGTACTGGCTGACGTTGGCGTGCAGCCCCTTGAGGTAGTCGTAGGCCTTGTCCTCGCCCATCAGCTGCACGATGGTGGCGATCATGGTGTAGGCGGTGCCCGAGCTGGCCGGATTGGCGACCTGCACCTCGCCCTTGAGCGCCGGCGCCAGCAGGTCTTTCCAGCACTTCGGCGGCGCAAGCTTCTTCTTGGCCAGCAGCTCGGTGTTGAAGGCGAAGCCGAGCGGACCCGAGTAAACGCCCACGGTGCGCCAGCCGGACTGCTCGGCCTGCGCCTGGGCCCACGGATGGAGCTGCGGGAGCGAAGGCGACTTGTAGGCGAGCGTGAGGTCCTGCTCCGCGGCCTGGAGGTGCGGATCGCCGGTGCCGCCGAACCAGACGTCGGTCTTGGGATTGGTGCGCTCCGCGATCAGCTGGGCCAGCGCCTCGCCGCTGCCGCGCTTCAGCACGTTGACCTTGATGCCGGAGCTGCGCGTGAAGGTGGTGCTCATCAGGGAGCACCACTCGTCCTGCACGGAGCACACGACGTTGAGCTGGCCGGCGGACTGCGCCTGCGCAAGGGATGCACCGGCGGCGAGCGCCAGCGCGGCAAGGGAACGGTGGGTCTTCTTCATCATCGTCTCCGGTCGTTGTTCGGGATTTCTTCGGCATGCACTGCCCCCGCGGCTGCATGGGCGCCGACGATCGAGGCCAGGGCGGGAAAATAAGGGCCGGCTGCGTGCGCCGGCGCGCAGCATCAGGGGCCCTGGCTCCAGGTCACGACCGCATCGACGCCGATCACGCGGCCGTTCTCGACGCGGTTGTAGAGCGCCATGGTCGCGCCCATCGCATCCGCGATCTGGCGGCATATCGACAGACCCAGGCCCACGCCGCCCTTGGCGGCGGTGAAGGCCTGGAAGAGCCGCGGCCGCAGCGCATCGTCCAGGCCCTGGCCTTCGTCCCACACCACGAGCTCGGTGGTGCCGTCGTAGGCGCGCAGCAGGATGCCCAGCCGCCCCGCCGGCGGCGTGTGGTGGATGGCATTGGCCAGCAGGTTGCGCAGCAGCTCGCCCAGCATGAGCGCATCGGCCGGCGCGCAGAGCGCCTCGCCGTCCAGCGCGAACTCGAGGCGCTTGGCGGCGATCAGCGGTGCCAGCTCGACCACCGCGTCGTGCGCGACGGCGCGCAGGTCGATCGGCTGGAGCTCGCCGGCCTGCTTGATCTGCTCGAGCTTGGTGAGGCTCAGCAACTGGTTGGCCATGCCGGTCGCGCGATCGACGGTGTGCAGCATCTGCGGCAGCACCTCGGAGGCCGGCACGTCGCCCGCGATGGCCGACTGCAGCTGGGTGCGCAGCACCGACATCGGCGTGCGCAGCTGGTGCGAGGCATCGGCCAGGAAGCGGCGCTGCTGTCCCACCCATTCGCGCTGGCGGCGGTGAAGGCCATGGATGCGCTCGACCACGGGCCGCAGCTCCGACGGCCCGTCGTAGGCGGCGGCGTCCACCTGCGACGATTCGAGCGCCCGGCTCGCGCGCGCCAGCCAGCGCGAGGCGAGCGAAACGCCGCTCCAGATCACCAGCGTCATCGCCGCCGCGGCCCCGTAGATCCAGCCGAGCAGCGCCTTGGGCATTTCCTGCCAGAGCGCGATGCGCTCGCGCAGCGGCTCGGCTGCCTGCACGACCACCGCCTCGCCCGCTGCCGCGCCGGGCAGGTG
>DATFFA010000226.1:0-3390 GCA_035250605.1 Variovorax sp.
GGCCCGCCCAGTCGGTGATGACGCCGCCGGCAGCCTCGATCAACCCGGCGGGGCCCAGGTAGTCGTAAGGTTGCAATCCGGTCTCCACCACCAGGTCGACGGTCCCGCCGGCCAGTTGGGCGTAGCTGTAGCAGTCGCCGCCGAACCGGCGCATCGCGCAGCGCCGGCTCAGCCGGTCGAAGGCCTGCCAGTCAACGGGCTCGAAGATGTCCGGCGAGGTGGTGAAGATGCGCGCCGCCGCAACGGCGCTGCAGGTGCTCACACGCACCGCCTGGCCGTTGCGCTGCGCGCCCAGGCCGGGCTGGCCGACCCAGCGCTCGCCGAGCACCGGCATGTCGACCATGCCCAGTTCGACGCGGCCGCCGCGCACCAGCCCGATCAGCGTGCCCCATAGCGGCGAGCCGGTGATGAAGCTGCGCGTGCCGTCGATGGGGTCGAGCACCCAGACGCTGGCGGCGTCCACGCGCTCCAGGCCGTGCTCCTCGCCGTAGATGCCATCGGCGGGGCGTTCCCGGCCGAGGATCTCGCGCATGGCGGCCTCGGCCGCCCGGTCGGCCTGCGTGACCGGGCTTTCATCGGCCTTGGCGATCACCTCCAGCGGCGTGCGAAAGAGGCGCAGCGAATGGGAGGCAGCGGCATCGGCAAGGGCGTTGGCGATGCGCAGGTTGTCTTGGGATGTGGCGGGGGAGCTCATGACGCGGAAACGGAAAAGAAGATCAGATTAAACCTGACGCCAGGGCACCCCGGCGACCCACGCAGCGCGCCGCCGGTCCCGCTTAGGATGAACATCCGCTGGAGCCCACACCATGAACCTGATTCGATTCCTGCAACGCCTGCTGGCCGCGACGGCCGTCGCACTCTGCGTGGCCGGCCCGGCGTACGCCGCGCCGTCGCCCTCCGAGCAGAAGGTCATCGAGACGCTGATCGAGCGCGTCGCCGATCAAAAGTCGATGACGTTCATGCGCAACGGCGAGGAGCATGACGCAGCGGAAGCCGCGCGCCACCTGCGCGCCAAGTACGACCACTTCAAGAACAGGATCGTGACTGCGGAGGACTTCATCCGGCTGTGCGGCACGCGCTCCGAAGTGACGAAGGTCCCCTACAAGGTCAAGACCGCGAACAAGGGCACGCGCAACTCCGCCGACTTCCTGCACGAGGAGCTGCGCCAGGTGAGGCGGCAGGCCAAGGCCTGATCAGAACGGCACGTCGCCCTCGACCGTGGTGCGGTAGAGCTTGCGCCGCAGGTGGTCGGGCGTGCCGGCCGCGAGGTGCATCAAGGAACGGTTGTCCCAGAACACCAGATCGTGCGGCGCCCAGCGGTGGCGGTAC
Organism: Variovorax sp.; assembly: GCA_035250605.1. GTDB lineage: Bacteria > Pseudomonadota > Gammaproteobacteria > Burkholderiales > Burkholderiaceae_C > Variovorax. Next base: position 1,330 of record DATFFA010000226.1, read on the forward strand.
ACGTACTCGGGCTTGACGCTGTGCGCGAACAGCTCGGCCAGCAGCGCATCGCCCTCCTCCTGCGGCAGGCCGACGATGCGTGTCGTGAAATGCTCGCTGACGAAGAGCGCCTTGCGGCCGGTCTCCGGATGGGTGCGCACCACCGGCTGCACCGCCGGTGCAACCTGGTCGATCTGCGCCTGCGACAGCTTCGGGCGCCAGGGGTTCTTCGCGCGCAGCTCTTCGTACTTTGCCAGATAGCTGTGCTCGGCCTCGAGCGGGAGGATGCGCTGCTGCAGCGCGGGCGCAAGGCCTTCAAAGGCCAGGTGCTGGTCGGCGAACAAGGTGTCGCCGCCCTCGCTCGGCAGCTCCTGCGCATGCAGCAGCGAGCCCAGGCTGGGCTTGGGCTTGTAGGACAGATCGGAGTGCCAGTACGCGCCGGCATCGCCCAGGCCGAGCGGCTCGCCGTCGGGCTTCTTGATGTTGGAGACGATCAGGATCTCCGGATGGCCCGCCAGATGGAACTGGTGCAGCACATGGATTTCGAGCGGGCCGAAGCGGCGGCTGAAGGCAATGTGCGCTTCGGGTGTGACGCGCTGGTCGCGGAAGACCAGCACATGGTGGTCCAGATGCGCGCGGTGGAGGCGCGCGAAGTCGGCGGCGTTGATGGGCTTGCCGATGTCCAGGCCGAGCACCTCGGCGCCGACCGGCGCATCGAAGCGGCGGATCTCGAAGTGCTGGGGTGGCGCGGTGTCAGGGGCGGCAGTCATTCGAACGATCCATCGGCAAGCCGACCACTTTAATCCACTGCATCACCGACGGCAGCGATCGCCGCATCACAGCGTGTGGCTGCGGTCGCCCTCGGCGAATCCCGCGGCTTCCCAGCCCTGGCCGACCGCGAAGCCGATCACCTTGAACAGCTCGCCCATCTCGTGCTCGTGGATCAGCCGCGCGGCGAGCGTGCGCTCGGCCAGCGATGCGGATTCCATCATCGGCAGGATGCCGGCATTGAGCAGGAAGCGCGCCTGGCTGGTGTAGCCCAGCACCGCCAGCCCGGCGTCCTGCCCGGCCAGCGCGATGCCGGTGAAGTCGACGTGGGCGGTGATGTCCTTGGCGCCGACATCGGCCAGCGGATCGGCGTCGGCCAGGTGGCCGCGGTGGCACATCACGGTGCCCATGTGGCGCTGCGGGTGGTAGTACTCGGCCTCGGGAAAGCCGTAGTCGATGAAGAAGGCGGCGCCCTGCTGCAGGCGCTCCGCCAAGGTGGCGATGAAGGCGCGGGCCTGCGGGTGGATCTCGGTCAGGTAGTCGTGCGCGCCGGCGATCTCGACGGGCGGGCGCAGCCCGGTCGGGCGATCGTCCCAGCCGAAGCCCTCGCCTTGCCGCACGACGCCGCGCTCGAACCACTGGCCGCCGCGGCGCGCCAGCAGCTGCACGGGCATGGCGTCGAGCACCTCGTTGCCCAACACCACGCCGCGCATGTGTGCGGGCAGCTCGGACAGCCACTCGACCTTGGCATGCCAGGGCGCGAGCGCCTGCTGCTGGCGCTCGCGCAGCGTGCCCGACAGGTCGACGATGCGGTAGCGTGCCACGCGCTCGCCCAGGGCCCCGAGCAGTTGCGCGGCCAGCGCGCCCGAGCCGGCGCCGAACTCCCAGATCTCGTCGGTGCCGGTGCGCTCCAGCGCCTCGGCCAGCTGCAGCGCCAGCGTGCGGCCGAACAGCGGCGTGAGCTCGGGCGCGGTGACGAAGTCGCTGCCCGATTCGGGCATGTGGCCGAACTTGCGGCTCGCGTTGGCGTAGTAGCCCAGCCCCGGCGCGTACAAGGCCAGGGCCATGAAGCGGTCGAAGGGCAGCCAGCCGCCGTCGCGCTGCAGGGCGGCGTCGATAATCCGGGTCAGGGGGTTGGCGCGCGCGGCGCCCGGCTCCACGTTCATAAGACAGGAAATCTATCAGCATGCGCGATTCCACCCCACGCCCCGGCGTGCTCGTGACCGGCGGCGGCCGACGGCTCGGCGCCGCGACCTGCGAAGCCTTCGCGCGCGCCGGCTGGCCGGTGTGGTGCCAGTACCGCGCCTCGCGCGA
>DATFFA010000227.1:0-8861 GCA_035250605.1 Variovorax sp.
ACCGCGCACTGCCGCCCGGTGAAGAACTGCTTGAGCGCCAGGATCTGCCGGCGGTAGCGCAGCGACCCGCCCGCCAAGAGGCGCAGCTCGGACAGCGAGTCGAACACCACCCGCGAGGGCTTGATCTTGTCGACGTCGGCCAGGATGCGCAGCGTCTTCTCGCCGAGCTCGACCTCGGAGGGATGGAACATCGTGTACTGGTCGTCCGGCTCCAGCACGTCCTGCGCGGGCAGCATTTCGCGCACCTCGATGCCCTTCAGGTCCCAGCCGTGGGACTCGGCCACGCCCTGCAGCTCCTGCGCTGTTTCGGAGAGGGTGACGTACAGCACCGACTCGCCGTGCAGCACGCCCTCGCGCAGGAACTGGATGGCCACCGTGGTCTTGCCTGCGCCGGGCGCGCCCTCCAGAAGGTAGAGGCGGTGCGCCGTGAGGCCGCCGCCCAGGACATCGTCGAGTCCCGGGACGCCCATTTTCAACAGCTCGTACTCCTGCGCTTTGTTGCTGCCGCCCGTGGGCGGTGTGCTTGCCTTCATTTCCAGCCCCCGAAAACGTTCTACGAAAGAACTAAGGAGTCGCTGAATGTAAGGCCTGTAAAGCGGCCGCGCTGTAGGGAGTCATCCCCTCTTCGGCCAGTCCCGTCCTGTGTTCGCCGGGCTTTTCTCGTCCGGCTGGGGGATGACGCACGGGCCGCTGGCGCGCCCAATCGGCCCAGGCGGCCCTGGGTTCGGCCGTCAAGGGAGCCTGTCATGAAGCCATTTCTTTCCGCATCGGCGCTGGCCCTGAGCTGCGCGCTGCTGGCCGCCTGCGACACGCAGCCCGGCATCCTCTACACCACCGAAGGCACCGGATTCGACGTGATGAGCCTCACCGATGCCCAGGGCAACTGCGAGGGCCTCGCCCGCGTGGCCTACCTGACCTGGTGGGGCGTCGAGACCCTGCAAGGCTGCTGGGCGCGCGAGCGCGGCGAGATCGTCGGGCGCTTTCCCGGCCTGGAGGACAAGCGGGTGCCCGTGGGCGCGTTCCAGCGCACCGAGCTGGCGGAATACCGCGGCGCCTCGCTGCACTGAGGCCCGCGCCGCGAGCGGCGTTGCGGGCCGCGTTGCGGGCGGCGGCGCTTTCGGCGGACACTCGCGCGCATCGGGCACGATGCGCCGATGTCTCCAGGAAACCGCCATGCCCCGCAACACCGCCACCAGGAGCGCCGGCCAGTGAGGGGCCGCGCAGCCCGGCCCCTGCCGCTTCTGCGCGCCGTCGCGGCGCGACTGCGCCTGCACCACATCGAGGGCCTGCGCACGCTGGTCGCGCCGCTCCTGGCCGGGCTGGGCGTGGTGCTGTTGCTGCTGCTCTTCGCCCTGCTGGCCGACGAGGTCTTCGAGGGCGGCACCCGCGGCCTGGACATGCAGCTGCTGCAGGCCGCCCAGCGCTTCAGGGCCGTGCATCCGCGCTTCGGCGAGGTCATGCGCGACCTGAGCGGCCTGGGCAGCACCGTGGTGCTGAGCTTCCTGGTGCTCGCCACCGTGGTCTACCTGGTCGTGCTGTCGGCGCGCACCGCCGCCATCCTGGTGGCTGCCTCCACCGCGGCCGGCGCCGTGCTGATCCACCTGCTGCTCAAGCCCGCCTTCGGGCGCTTGCGGCCGGACCTCGCCTTTGCCGACCACGCAGCCTGGGGCATGAGCTTTCCGAGCGGGCACGCCAGCATGTCGGCGATCGTGTTCCTCACGCTCGGCGCGCTGCTGGCGAACACGCGCAGCCGCTGGGTGGAGCGGGTCTTCATCCTGGCGACGGCTTCGATCGCGACCTTCCTGGTGGGACTGAGCCGCGTGGCGCTGGGGGTGCATTGGGCGACCGATGTGCTGGCGGGGTGGGCGCTGGGCGCGGCATGGGCCATCGGGTGGCTGCTGGTGGCGCACCGCGTCCCGGGGACGGAGAGGACGGATGCGGAAAGCGGACCGCCCGCGTCCTGAGGCTGCAACGAACCAAGGAGGAGAGACGATGCAAAGGGTCGCCATCATCGGGTCCGGGCCCGGCGGGCTGGTCGCCGCGCGCTACCTGCAATCGGAAGGCTTCGCGCCCGTGCTCTTCGAGCAGGCGGCACGGCCTGGCGGCCAGTGGAGCGGTGACGCGAGCTGCAGCGGCGTATGGCCGTCCATGCGCACGAACACCAGCCGCGTGCTCACCCAGTTCAGCGACCTGCCGCACGCGCCGGGCCTGGCCATCTACCCTTCCAATCGCGAAATCGGCGACTACCTGCTGCGCTATGCGGCCCGCTTCGACCTGACGGCGAAAACGCGCCTGCGCACGCCCGTGCGCGAGATCCGGGCCGTGCCCGGCGGATGGGCCGTGCGGCACGATGCGCAGGAGGAGGTGTTCGAGAAGGTCGTGGTCGCGAGCGGCCGCTTCCAGCATCCGTGCATCCCCGAGGTGCCGGGCCTGGCGTCGTTCTCGGGCAGCGCCGGCGTGGCGCACACCTTCGCGTACAAGGACCCGGAGCAATACCGCGGCAAGCGCGTGCTCGTGGCGGGCTGCGCCATCAGCGCGCTGGAGATTGCCAGCGACCTCTGCATGCTCGGTGCGGCGCGCGTGGTGGTGTGCCAGCGGCGGCAGCGCTACGTGCTTCCGAAGCTGATGGCCGGCGTCCCCTCGGACCAGCGCGTGTTCTCGCGCTACCAGGCGCTGGCCGAGGAGTCGCTGCCGCACGGCGAATTCGGCGCGATGCTGAAGGCACTGGTGGTGGGCGCGGTGGGCAGCCCGGAACAGTACGGCGCCCCCAAGCCTGCCGAGAGCATCTTCGATGCGGGCCTGACGCTGAGCCAGCACTACCTCCCCCTGGTCGCCGAGGGCCGCATCGAGGTGCGCCCGTGGTTCGACCGGATCGACGGCACGCAGGTCGCCTTCAGCGATGGGCGGGTGGAGCCCTTCGACGGCATTCTCTTCGGCACGGGCTTCGCGATGAGCCTGCCCTTTCTGGGCGAAGCGATCCGCCGCACGCTCGACCTGGATGCGCAGCACATCGAGCTCTACAAGCACACCTTCCATCCGGGGCTGCCGGGCCTTGCCTTCGTCGGCATGTGGGATCAGTCCGGGCCGATGTTCCCGCCCATCGAGTTGCAGGCGCGGTGGCTCGCTTATGTGTGGAGCGGTGCCGTGGCAGCGCCGACGCTCGAAGCGATGCAGCTCGGCGTTGCCGAATGCCGCGCCCGCCGCGGCGAGCCGCAGAAGACGAAGATGAACCTCATGGCGCTGCTGTTCGCGCGCGCCGCGGGCGTGGAGCCCGAACCGGAACGCTGGCCCGCGCTTCGGCGTGCGCTCTTGTTCGGGCCGCTTGCGCCCGTTTCGTTTCGCCTCCAAGGGCGCGATGCGCTGCCGGACGCGGCCATGCGCTTCGCCGCGGAGGCGATGGCGTCCGGGTGCGTGCAGTCCCCGGAGTTCAGTGCTGCGGAAGCGGAGAAGCTGCGGCGGCTGGGCAGCGTCGCGCAGCAAGCCCTCACGAGAACCGCTGTATGAGCTGACCCAGGCGCCGGCAAGCCGTCGCCTGCTGGGCTTCGATGGCGGTGGCGACGCCGAGAAGCAGTCCCGAACGCGCCGTACCGGGCGCGCCGTACCAGATCGACAGCGGCGCCGGGGCCATGCCGTAGGCATACGCCTCGCGCGCGATCGCCTTGTCGTCGGCACCGTCCGGCAACTGAAGCACGACGGCCAGCCCGGCGGCGTAGCCACGCAGGCCTTCGGCCTCCAGGTGGGCGAGCAATGCGCTGCTGCGCGCGGCATAGATGCGCTTCATCCGCCGCAGGTGCCGCAGGTAGTGGCCGTCCCGCATGAATTCGGTCGTCGCCGTCTGCACGGCCGGGCCGGGAGCGGGCGCAAGACAGGCCATGACCTCGTCGAAGCGGGCGACGAGCGAGAGCGGCGCCACGACGAAACCGAGGCGCAGCGTGGGGCTGATGGTCTTGCTGAACGATCCGATGTGGATGACGCGCCCGGACCTGTCCTGCGCCGCCAGCGCGGGCGCGGCGCGCCGCTTCAGCTGCAGCTCGCCCAGGTAGTCGTCCTCGATGATCCAGGCGTGTGCGCGCATTGCCCAATCGAGCAGCCGGAGCCTGCGCGCCAGCGACAAGGCCGGACCCAGGGGCGCCTGCTGGCCCGGCGTGACCAGCGCCACGGCCGCATCGGGCGCGTGCGCCTCTCCATGGGCAACGTCGATGCCCTCTTCGTCGACCGGAACGGGCACCGTCGAAAGGCGCGAGATCCGCAGCGCCCTGCGCGCCGGGAGAAAGCCGGGGTTCTCGACCCATGCAGCACGGCCTTCGGCGCGGAGGGCCTGCAGGGTGGCACCCAGTGCGCCCGAAAAGCCCGCCGTGATGAAGACCTGCGAGGGCCGGCACTCGATACCGCGCGACAGCGCCAGGTGGGCTGCAATTTCGCGCCTCAACGCGTGCTCGCCGCGCGGGTCGTGATAGAAGGCGGGCGCTTCCACCTCGTCACGCACCGCCCGCGCGCGAATGCGCGCGAAGAGCGCGGCGGGGAAGCAGTCGGAGGCCGGCACGCCCATCTGGAACACGGCGGGCCCGGGCACGAAATGCTGGTACAGGTCGGACTGCAGATCGGTCTCGATCGATCGATGCTCCTTCACGGCGCGCTTGACCGGCTGGCCCGCCACGCGGGTGCCGGCCGGCCGTGACGAGACGATCAACTGCGCATCGGCCAGCCGCTCGTACGCCGTCTTCACCGTGCCGCGCGCAACGCCCAGTTGCGCCGCGAGATCGAGCCACGACGGCAGCCTGGCGCCGGGTAAGAGCACGCCGCTTTCGATCGCGCCGGAGATTCCGATACGGATCTGTTCGGCCAGGGAGGCCTTGGCCGTGCGGTCCAGAACGATCTGCAAGCCGTTGTCCATCGGGGCATGGTACATCCCGATTTCGACTTTTCAGGTCTTTTCCCTGGACCAGCCGGAGCGCACCATCGAGGCTCCCAACCCAGGAAACCGACCCATGAAACTCCGACGCCTTCTTCTCCCCCTCCTCTTCGCCACCGGCGCGGCCTTCGCCGCCACCGCGGCCGCACACGGCGCCGGCGACACGGTGAAGCCGAACTTCGACCGCCCCATCGCCAACGTTCCCGGCAAGTCGCTCATCGCGCTGGAAGTGCTCTACCCGCCAGGCGGGGCTTCGCTTCCGCACGTCCATTCGAAGTCCGCGTTCATCTATGCCTACGTGGTCTCGGGCAGCATCGCCAGCAAGGTCGACGACGGCCCCGAGCGCGTCTACAAGGCCGGCGAAAGCTTCCACGAGGACCCGGGCTCGCGCCATCCCGTGAGCCGCAACGCCAGCAACACGAAGCCCGCCAAGCTGCTGGCCGTGTTCGTCGTGGACAGCGGCGACCATCCGCTCACCACCAACGAATGACCGAGGAGCGAACCATGAGACTGGACTACACCCAAGCATCTCCGGGCGGCGTCAAGGCCTTCGGCAGCGTGTACGGCTACATCGCCCAATCGGGCCTCGAGGACGTGCTCGTCGAGCTCATGTACCTGCGCATCAGCCAGATCAACGGCTGCGCCTATTGCCTGGACATGCACACCCGCGACCTCTCGAAGAAGGGCGTGTCGGTTCAGAAGCTCGCCCTGGTGCAGGCGTGGCGGGAAGCCGGCGACCTCTTCAGCGAGCGGGAACGCGCGGCGCTGGCGTGGGCCGAATCGGTGACGCGCGTGGCCGACACGCATGTGCCGGACGATGCGTTCGAGGCCGCCGCATCCGTGTTCAGTGACAAGGAACTCGCCGACCTCACCATCGCGATCGGCCTGATGAACGCCTTCAACCGGCTGGCGATCAGCTTCCGACGCGGGCCGGAGCCTGCGCAGGCGGCCAGGGGCTGAGTTCCGTGCGCGATGCCCAGGATCAGAAAGTGACCTTGACCGAGGGCGCGCTGCGCTGGGCCTCGCCGTGAAACACGGCCTCGATGTTGTTGCCGTCGGGGTCCAGCACGAAGCAGGCGTAGTAGCCCGGGTGATACGAGCGCTTGCCCGGTGCGCCGTTGTCCCTGCCGCCATGCGCGAGCACGGCCTTGTAGAAGGCATCGACCATCGCCTCGTCCTGGGCCTGGAAAGCCAGGTGGTGGCGTCCGGTCAGCTGGCCGTTGGCGGCCTTGCTGCTGGCGGTCGAAACGAAGAGCTCATCGGCCCAGAAATAGTCCTCGCCACTGCCGGCCATCGGGATCTTCAGCGCTTCGAAGGCAGCCTCGTAGAAGGCCCGGCTGGCGGCGAGGTCCTTCACGACGAGCTGGAGGTGGTCGATCAAGCGGCCGCGGTGCAACTCCTGTGTTTCCATGCATATGCTCCTTTGGATCGGATAGCCTTCCGCATGAAGGGCGCTTCGTCTGTCAGCCTGATTCGACAACCTCGACGTGCCGTCGCGACTCGGGCATTCTCGAACCTGTCGACGGGTCGACTCATGCACAAGGAACCACCATGCTGCTGCGCTCTCTCTCCGCCTGGATGAGCTGCTGGACCTTGCTCACCGTGGCGCCGCCGGCCGCCGCGGCGGCCGACACCAGCCGTGCGGCGCAGGCGATGACGGCCGCTGCGCGCGCGCTGCTGGAGGCAACGCCGGCGGCACAGCGATCGGAGCTGCTGCGTCCGTTCACGCTGGAGGCGCGCGGCGATTGGCACTACACGCCGCGCAGCCGTCCCGGCATTGCGTTCAAGGCCATGGAAGACGCGCAGCGCCAGGCCGCGCAGCAGTTGCTGGCTGCAGCCTTGTCGCAGCCGGGCCTGGTCAAGGTGCAGGCCATCATCGCCCTGGAGATCGCGCTGCGCGAGCTCGAAACCTTCGGGCTCTCGCGCGATCCGGAGAACTACGCCCTTGCCTTGTTCGGCACGCCGGACGCGGCTTCGCCCTGGGGCTGGCGCATCGAAGGGCACCATCTCTCGCTGCACTTCACGCTGGCCGACGGCCAGGTCGTGGCCACGCTGCCGCAGTTCCTGGGCGCCAATCCGGCGCAGGTGCCGCGCGACATCGGCAGCAAGGGCCCGCGCAAGGACCAGCGCGCGCTGGGCGAGGAGGAAGACCGCGCCTTTGCGCTGCTGGCCGCGCTCTCGCCCGCGCAGCGCCGGCAGGCCATCTTCAGCGAGCGGCCGTTCGGGGACATCGTCACGCGCAACGCCGCGCAGCTGGACCCCCTGGCACCCGTGGGCGTGGCCTTCAACGCCATGGACGCCGCGCAGCAGGCCTTGCTGCTGCGCATCGTCGAGTCGCTGGCCTCGGTGGCGGAAGCGTCGTTGGCGCAGCAGCGGCTGGAGCGCGTGCGGGCGGGTGGCCTGGACAGCATTCGCTTCGGATGGGCCGGCGCCACCGAGCGCGGCCAGCCGCACTACTGGCGCATCCAGGGCGCACGCTTCTTGATCGAGTGGGACAACTCGGGCGGCAACCACATCCACAACGTGTGGCGCGACTTCGAAGGGGATTGGGGGCGCGACGTGCTCGGCGAGCACTACCGCCGCGCAAGGGCGGGCGGCCATCGGCATTGAGCGTTTGCGCCTAGCGGCCCGTGCCCTTGGCCCTTGCACTCCTCTGCGCGATCTCCTGCGCAGCCGCCTGAAGGCTCCTGTTCCCCGGGTGCTGCGCCGCGTACTGGTTGGACACGGCGACCAGGCTGCTCGCCGGCGAGCCGAGGCGCGCGCCCGCCAGCAGCGGGGCCGCCTCGGACGTCAACAGATAGGCCGTGATCTTGCGTGGATCGGTGCCGGGCAGGCCGAGCCGGTCGACGATCGCGCGCTCAGGATCGATCCCGTGGATGCGGTTTTCGAGCTGCGCGGTGGCGCGCAGCCAGTTGGCGTAGCGCACCGCATCCGTGAGCCCGAACTCGCCGGTGGCCGGCGGAAAGCGCGGCTCGGTCCGGCCCAGCAGCTCGATGATCTCGCCGAGCGCGTGGGCGGAGTAGCTGGTCAGCACCTTCGGGTTGTCGTTGATCGCATGCGCCAGGATGTCGGCCGCATAGCCATTGGACGAGGCGCGCACGGTGGACAGCAGCTCGTCCTGCACGCGCGCGGGCGCCAGCGGCGCCATGTGGGCCAGTTCGCCGTAGTAGTCGTCGGGCCCGAGGATCTTCTTGTCGAACGCGTCCTTCAGCACCGCATCGGAGCCCGGCAGATAGCCCAGGCGCGAGAAGCTCAGCACGGCCGAACGCGCCACCTGTTTGTTGGCGTCCCCCATCAGGCCACGCAGGTCGAGCAGGAGTTCGGCGTTGTAGCCGGTCGGGTCGTCCGGCGCATACAGGCGGGCGAGGATGCGGGCCAGCGCAATCTTTTCATCGTCGCTGAGCCCGCGCTGCAACAAGGCACGCGCGGCCAATGCCGACTGCGTGGTGAGCGGCACTCCCTGGGCGAAGATCCGGTCGAGCTCGTTGCGGCCCGCGATGCCGGGCTTGGGGACGTAGGCGACCAGCGGGTTGTGAGGGTCCGGCGTGTTCCTGGCGATGGTGATCGCTGCCGCGTACCTGCCGGCGGCCGCTGCGGCGGAGGCGCCTTGATCGCTCCCGCGGGAGGCGGACCCGGGCGATTCCTGCCGCTGCGCCGTTGGTGCGGGAGACTGCTGCCACCCGAACACCACCCACACGAGCCCGGCCAGGGCAAGGCCTGCGATCGCGAGCACACCGGTCTTCTTCATGATGCCTGCCCGCCTCGGCCTTCAGCTCCAGCCCTTCATCTTGTTGAACAGCGTGGAGGGCAGGATCACGTCGCTCTTGAGGTCGCGGTTGCGGTCCAGCCAGAGCTGCGGCACCGGATGGATCGAGCCCACGCCTTCGTCGTCGGCGGTCTTCTCGTACACATTGATGATGAAGGTGTCGCAGCGGTACAGGCCCCGCTG
>DATFFA010000228.1:0-5369 GCA_035250605.1 Variovorax sp.
GCCGGCGTGGTGCCCCAGTCCTCGTGCAGCTTGAGGCCGATCACGCCGGCCTCGATCTGCTCGCTCAGCGCGGCCGGCAGGCTCGCATTGCCCTTGCCGAGGAAGCCGAGATTCATCGGAAAGGCGTCGGCCGCCTGCAGCATGCGCTCGATGTGCCAGGGGCCCGGCGTCGCGGTGGTTGCGAAAGTGCCGGTGGCCGGGCCGGTGCCGCCGCCCAGCATGGTGGTGACGCCGGAGGCCAGCGCCTCCTCGATCTGCTGCGGGCAGATGAAGTGGATGTGGCTGTCGATGCCGCCCGCGGTGACGATGTTGCCCTCGCAGCTGATGACCTCGGTGCCCGGGCCGATGACGATGTCCACGCCCGGCTGCACGTCCGGGTTGCCGGCCTTGCCGATCGCCACGATGCGCCCGCCCTTCAGGCCGATGTCGGCCTTGACGATGCCCCAGTGGTCGAGGATCAGCGCGTTGGTCATGACCGTGTCGACCACGCCCTCGGCGCGCGTGCGCTGCGATTGCGCCATGCCGTCGCGGATGGTCTTGCCGCCGCCGAACTTCACCTCCTCGCCGTAGCCGCCGGCGCGCAGGGTGTAGTCCTCCTCGACCTCGATCACCAGGTCGGTGTCGGCCAGCCGCACGCGGTCGCCGACGGTGGGGCCGAAGATTTCGGCGTAGGCACGCCGGCCAATGGTTGCCATGTCCTAGAGCTTTCCTTGAACCAGTCCGCGAAAGCCGTAGACCACCCGGTCGCCGGCGAAATCCACCAGCTCGACCGTGCGCTGCTGCCCCGGCTCGAAGCGCACCGCGGTGCCCGAGGCGATGTTCAGGCGCATGCCGCGTGCCGCCTCGCGGTCGAAGTCCAGCGCGCCGTTGGTCTCGGCGAAGTGGTAGTGGGAGCCGACCTGGATCGGCCGGTCGGCCGCGTTGCGCACGACCAGCGTCAGCGTGCGGCGGCCGGGGTTGAGGGCGTGATCGCCCTCGTCGGTGATGAGTTCGCCGGGAATGATCATGCGAGGCCGCCGAGCAGGGCGATGCCGAAGATCGCGACGGCCGCGCCGGCGACGCGAGGCATCCAGCGATGGCCATTGCGCAGCGCCCAGCCGATCGCGATGCCCCCTGCATGCAGCAGCACCGTCGCGGCCAGCATGCCGCCCAGCGTCAGCGCGGCGCCCGATTCGCCGGCCAGTTCCTGTCCGTGCGCGACGCCATGGAAGACTGCGAACACGCCGACCAGCGCCGCCGCGGCCACCGCCGGCAGCCGCCGCCGCGTGAAGACCAGCAGCCCCAGCACCAGCAGCGAGGCTGCGATCATGGGCTCCACCGCCGGCAACTGCACGCCCGCCAGGCCCAGCAGGCTGCCGGCCAGCAGCATCAGCGCAAAGCCCAGCGGCGCCCACAGCAGATCGGGCCAGGCGCGGCGCGCGGTGAGCGCGCTCCACAGGCCCACCGCCACCATCGCGGCGAGGTGATCCGGCCCGCTCAGCGGATGCAAGAAGCCGGCGCCCAGGCCGTGGTGCAGGCCGGCATCGGCGCCGGTGTGGGCGGCCGCAGCCAGCGGCAGCGCGGCGATCAGGAGCAGGGGGGCTTGGCGAAGAAGGCGCATGGTCATGGTGTCCTCTTGTTGTTCAAACGATGGGCTGGTGGACCGTGACGAGCTTGGTGCCGTCCGGAAAAGTCGCCTCGACCTGGATGTCCGGAATCATCTCGGCCACACCCTCCATCACGTCGGCGCGCGAGAGGATGCTGCGGCCCTCGCTCATCAGCGCGGCCACGGTCTTGCCGTCGCGCGCGCCTTCCATCACGGCGGCCGAGATCAGCGCCACGGCCTCCGGGTAGTTGAGCTTGAGCCCGCGCGCGCGGCGCCGCTCTGCCAGCAGGGCGGCGGTGAAGATCAGGAGCTTGTCTTTTTCGCGCGGTGTCAGTTCCATGGGCGGTCGGAAGGCTTGATTGGGCGGCCATTATGGGCAGCCCCGATGCATTGCAACAGTCGTGCCGATGGCACGGAACCTGCACCTGGGCGATGTGGACCCGACCGCCGTTCCTCCGCTCGCCAGCGACGAAGCGCCGCAGCGCATCGTCAAGGTCCGGCGCGACTACAACAGCTGGGTGGCGCGCGAGACGCTGGAGGACTACGCGCTGCGCTTCACCCCCCAGCGCTTTCGCCGCATGTCGGAATGGCGCGTGGCCAGCACGGCCTTCGGCGGCGCGGCCTCCTTCCTGATCCTCGAGGCGGTGGGCGCGACGCTGCTGGTGCAGTACGGCTTCGTCAACGCGGCCTGGGCGATCCTGGCCACCGGGCTGATCATCTTCCTGGCCGGCCTGCCCATCAGCGTCTATGCCGCGCGCTACGGCGTGGACATGGACCTGCTCACCCGCGGCGCCGGCTTCGGCTACATCGGCTCCACGCTCACCTCGCTGATCTACGCCTCCTTCACCTTCATCTTCTTCGCGCTCGAGGCCGCGGTGATGGCCTATGCGCTGGAACTGGCGCTCGGCATCCCGCCGGCCTGGGGCTACCTGGTCTGCGCGCTGGTCGTCATTCCGCTGGTCACGCACGGCATCTCGGCCATCAGCCGGCTGCAGGTCTGGACCCAGCCCATCTGGCTGTTGATGCTGGTGGTGCCCTTTGCCTACGTGCTGGTGCGCGATCCTGGTGCGTTCGCAGGCATCGTGCACTACAACGGCCTCAAGCCGGGCCAGATCGGGTTCGACCTGCACCTCTTCGGTGCTGCGCTCACCGTCGGCATCGCGTTGATCACCCAGATGGGTGAGCAGGCCGACTACCTGCGCTTCATGCCGGTCCGCACGGCAGCCAACCGCGGCCGCTGGTGGGCCGGCGTGCTGGCGGGCGGGCCGGGCTGGGTGGTGCTGGGCGTGCTCAAGATGCTGGGCGGGGCGCTGCTCGCCTACCTCGCCATCGGCCACATGGTCCCGCCCGAGCGCGCGGTGGACCCGAACCAGATGTACCTGGCCGCCTACGAGTACGTGTTCCCGCAGTACGGCTGGGCGGTGGCGGCCACGGCGCTGTTCGTGGTGATCTCGCAGCTCAAGATCAACGTCACCAACGCCTATGCCGGCTCGCTGGCCTGGAGCAACTTCTTCTCGCGCGTCACCCACAGCCATCCGGGGCGGGTGGTGTGGGTGGTGTTCAACGCGCTGATCGCCTTCATGCTGATGGAGATGAACGTCTTCGAGGCCCTGGGGGACGTGCTGGGCTTGTACGCCAACATCGCCATCGCCTGGATGATGGCGGTGGTCGCCGACCTCGTGATCAACAAGCCGCTGGGGCTGTCGCCGCCGGGCATCGAGTTCAAGCGCGCGCACCTGTGGGACATCAACCCGGTGGGCGTGGGTGCGATGGCGCTGGCCTCGGTGCTGTCGATCAGCGCGCACCTGGGCGCCTTCGGCCGGACGGCGCAGGCCTTCTCGGCGCTGATCGCGCTCGGCACGGCCTTCGCCGCCGCGCCGCTGATCGCCTGGGCCACGCGCGGCAAGTACTACATCGCGCGGGTCTCCGATCCCGCCCGCCCTGCGCTCGGCGAAGGGCTGGCGCGGGGCTTCGACCTCGGTCCGAACGGTTCAAAGGACCACAGGCGCCAAGTGCGCTGGGCGCGGGTCGAATCGGAAGCCGGCAGCTATCGGCGCCTGAGCACCCAGCGCTGCGTGATCTGCGAGCGCGACTACGAAGGCCCCGACATGGCGCACTGCCCCGCCTACCAGGGCGCGATCTGCTCGCTGTGCTGCACGCTGGACGCGCGCTGCGGCGACTTGTGCAAGCCCGAGGCGAGCCTGTCGGCGCAATGGTCGGGGACCTTGCGCTGGCTGCTGCCGCGCCGCGTCTGGCCTTATCTGGATACCGGGCTCGGCCACTTCCTGCTGATGATGCTGATCGTGGTGCCCCTGCTGGCCGCGGTCTTCGGCGTGCTCTACCAGCAGGAGCTGCGCGGCATCGGCGAGAGCGCGCTGGCCGACATGGCGCAGGCCACCGCCTCGCTGCGCTCCGCCTTCCTCAAGGCCTACATGTCCTTGCTGCTGATCGCCGGCATCGTCGCCTGGTGGCTGGTGCTGGCGCACCAGAGCCGCAAGGTGGCGCAGGAGGAATCGAACCGGCAGACGCGTTTGCTGATGCGCGAGATCGAACTGCACCGCCAGACCGACCGCGCCCTGCAGGCGGCCAAGCAGACGGCCGATCAGGCCCGCGAGCAGGCGGACCAGGCCAACCAGGCCAAGAGCCGCTACATCAGCGCCATCAGCCACGAGCTGCGCACGCCGCTCAACAGCATCCTCGGCTATGCCCAGCTCATGGGCGAGGACGCGGCCGTGCCGCCGCACCGGCGGCAGGCGGTGGCGGTGATCAAGCGCGGCGGCGAGCACCTGCTGTCGCTGATCGAGGGCACGCTGGACATTGCCCACATCGAGGCCGGCAAGCTCACGCTGCATGCCCGGCCCATGCAGTTCGCCGAGCTCATGACCGAGCTGGCCGACATGTTCGAGCTGCAGGCCGCCGAGAAGGGGCTGGCCTTCCGCTTCGAGCCCGAAGGCGACCTGCCCGAGCTGGTGCGGGCCGACGAGAAGCGCGTGCGGCAGATCCTCATCAACCTGCTGGGCAACGCGATCAAGTTCACCGCCAGCGGGCGCGTCACGCTGCGCCTGCGCTATGCGCGCGAGTTCGCGGCCATCGAGGTCGAGGACACGGGCCCGGGCATGTCGTCCGACGAGCTCGGGCGCATCTTCGAACCCTTCGCGCGCGGCGCGAGCGCGGGCCCGTCGGCGCCGGGCGCGGGCCTGGGCCTGACCATCGCGAAGATGCTGATCGACCTGATGGGCGGCGAGATGAAGGTGCAGAGCGCGCCGGGTGCGGGCTCGCTGTTCCGCGTGCGCCTGTTCCTGCCGCGCGTGCACCAGACTCCCGGCGCGGGCATCCGGCGCGTTGCTGCCGCGCCCACGCCGCGCCTGCGTCGCGGCTACGAAGGCCCGCGCCGGCGCCTGCTGGTGGTCGACAACGAGGAGGCCGACCGCGAGCTGCTCGTCCAGCTGCTGGCGCCCCTGGGCTTCGAGCTGCGCACCGCCGCCAGCGGCCACGATGCGCTCGACCTGGTCGCGGCCGGCTGGCATCCGCATGCGATGTTCGTCGACCTCGCGATGCCCGGCATCGACGGCTGGGAGACCATCCGACGGGCCCGCGCGCTCGGCCTCGCCGAGGCGCAGGTCGCGATCGTCTCGGCCAACGCCTTCGACAAGCGGCTGGACAACGACGTCGGCATCGCGCCCGAGGACTTCTTTGTCAAGCCCGTGCGCCACAGCGAATTGCTCGACTGGCTGGAGCGCCGACTGGCCCTGCGCTGGTCCGACGGCGCCGCCGTCGCGCAGCC
>DATFFA010000229.1:0-6846 GCA_035250605.1 Variovorax sp.
GGGTGGCGGCGGCGTCGGTGCGACCGCGCGCGGCGCTGCCTGCTGGATCGTCGAGGACCACAGCTCGGCCTCGACCGCATCGTTCTCGGCTTCGCGCCGCCAGCTCACGCCCCAGGTCAGCGCAATGATCAGCAGGGCATGGGCGATCAGCGCCAGCAGGACGGCACGGAAGGTGCCGCGCTGCGGCGGCGGCGCGAACTCGGGACGGTCGGCGGCCAGCGACATGGCTTACTTGGCGCCCGTGGTCTGCACCGAGAGGCCGACGCGCTCGATGCCGCTGGCCTTGAGCTGGTTCATCGCCTTGACCACCGTCTCGTACTTGACCGACTTGTCGGCACTGATGACCACCGGCCGCTGCGCATCGCCGCTCTGCGCGGTGCGCGCGGCGCTGCCGATCTGGGTCATGGGGATCGAGAGGGCGCCGGTGCCGGTGGACGCATCTTTCTTGATCTGGACTTCGTCGTCGCTCTTGATCACGATCTCGACCGGCCGGTCGGGCTGCTTGTTGGCGCGGTCCACCGTGGGCAGGTTGATCACGCTGGGCGTGATCAGCGGCGCCGTGACCATGAAGATGATCAGCAGCACCAGCATCACGTCGATGAACGGGACCATGTTGATCTCGTTGATCGTTCGGCGGCCGCGGCCGCGGGAGGACATGGCGGGCATGGTGAATTCTTTCCGGCTGTCAGCGCACCGTGGCCGGGCCCATCTGCGATGGGTTGACGACGTGGGCGGTCAGGTTGCGCTGCAGGATGTTCGAGAACTCCTCGATGAAGGTTTCCAGCCCGATCGCGATCTTGTCGATCTCGCGGGCGAAGCGGTTGTAGGCGACCACGGCCGGGATGGCGGCGAACAGGCCGATGGCAGTGGCGACGAGCGCCTCGGCGATGCCGGGCGCCACGGTCGCAAGCGTCACTTGCGCCAGGGCGGCCAGGCCGGTGAAGGCATGCATGATCCCCCAGACCGTGCCGAACAGGCCGACGTAGGGCGAGACCGAGCCGACGGTGGCGAGAAAGGAGAGGTTCTGCTCCACCGCGTCGAGCTCGCGCTGGAAGCTCGCGCGCATCGCGCGGCGCGCGCCGTCGAGCAGCGTGACGGCGTCGGACACGTGGCGCTCGCGCAGCTTCTGGTACTCGCGCATGCCGGAGGCAAAGATGCGTTCCATCGGGCCGGCGAACTTGGCGTGCTGGGCGGCCGAGGAGAAGAGCTCGTTCAGGCTGGTGCCCGACCAGAACTCGCGCTCGAAGTCTTCATTGAGCGAGCGCGTGCGCTTGAGCGAGAAATACTTGCGGAAGATGGCGGCCCAGCTGGCGATCGAGACCACGATCAGCAGGAGCACGACGAGCTGCACCGGAAGGCTGGCATGCAGCAGGAGGGAGAGGATCGAGAGTTCTTGATTCATGACTTCTGGGGTTGAGACATGGAGCCCGCGTAGCGCGCAAGGGTTCCCGAAACCTGCGCGGGGATGCGCGCGGGCCGCAGCGTGTCGGCATGGACCCAGCCGATGCGGATGCTGCCTTCGCAGAGCACTGGTGCATCGGCCGTTGTATCGGCAGTGGGGGCGTGGGCCGGCCGGGCCAGCACACGCTGGCCGATTATCAGGGACGCCGAGCCGATCTGGCGCAGCTCGGCGGTCACCAGCAGTTCGTCGTCGAGCCTGGCGGGGCGGTGGTACTTGAGCTGGGTTTCGCTGACCACGAAGATGCCGCCGGTTTCTTCGCGCAGCTGGCGCTGCGCAATGCCCAGCGAGCGCAGCCACTCGGTGCGCGCACGCTCCATGTACTTGAGGTAGTTGGCGTAGAACACGATGCCGCCTGCATCGGTGTCTTCCCAGTAGACGCGGATCGGAAAGGCAAAGCTCATGCGGGAACGGCGGCACTCGCCCAGGCCCGCAGGCGTTCTACCGACTCCTGCAGGTGTGCCATCGAACTGGCGGTCGAGAAGCGCACAAAGCGGGCGGTCTCGGCCGAGCCGAAGTCGCGGCCGGGCGTGACGGCGAGATGGGCCTTCTTCATCGCCTCGAAAGAAAAATCCCAGCTGTTGGCGATGCCCAGCTTTTCGCCGAAGGCGGAGCAGTCGGCCCACGCGTAGAAGGCGCCGTCGGGCACCACGGGCACCTTGAAGCCCAAGGCCTCGAGCTGCGGGATGAACCAGTCGCGCCGGGCCTTGAATTCGGCGCGGCGGCGCTCGTATTCGGCGATGCTCTCGGGCTCGAAGCAGGCCAGGGCGGCGTACTGCGAGACCGTGCTGGCGCAGATGAAGAGGTTCTGCGCGAGGCGCTCGACCACCGGCACCAGCGGCTCCGGCACCACCAGCCAGCCCAGGCGCCAGCCGGTCATGCTGAAGTACTTGCTGAAGCTGTTGATGCTGATGATCTGGTCGTCGATGCCGAGGGCGCTCTGGCCGAATGCGTCGTCGTACGAGAGACCCAGGTAGATCTCGTCGATCAGCGTGATGCCGCCGCGCCGCGTCACCACTTCGTGAATGCGGCGCAGCTCGCCCGGCTCGATGGAGGTGCCGGTGGGATTGGAGGGCGAAGCCAGCAGCACGCCGCGCGTGCGATCGGTCCAGGCGGCCTCGACCTTGGCGGCGCTGAGCTGGAAGCGCTCCTCGGCCGTGGTCGGGATCAGCACCGCGCGGCCATCGGCGGCGCTCACGAAGTGGCGGTTGCAGGGATAGCTGGGGTCGGGCAGCAGGATCTCGTCGCCGGCCTCGATCAGCGCCAGGCAGGCCAATTGCAGCGCGGCCGAAGCACCGGCCGTGACCACGATGCGGCGGGCAGGCACGTCGACGTTGAAGCGATCGCGGTACCAGCCGCTGATGCGCTCGCGCAGCACCTCGAGACCGGTGGCATGCGTGTACTGGGTGGCGCCGGCGCGAACGGCGCGCAGGGCCGCTTCCTGCACCGGCAGTGGCGCGGTGAAGTCGGGCTCGCCGATGTTGAGAAAGATCATCGGCCGGTCGGTGTGCGCGACCTCGCGCGCGACCGCCGAAGCGGCCTTGGCGACCTCCATCACGTAGAAGGGCTCGATGCGCTCGGCGCGCTTCGCAATCTTCATGAGGCCCCCACGCTCGGCACTGACGTGTGCTCGCCGCCCCCGGAGGGGGCGTTGGCATGCCTCGAACAGCCCGGTGCAGCGCTCATGGCCGGGCCTTGCCGCTCGCGCGATCGGCTTCCACTTCGGCGGGGCGCAGCTTGGGCGCGAGGCCGTTGAGCACTGCGTTCACGTACTTGTGGCCATCGGTGCCGCCGAACTCCTTGGCCAGCTCGATGCATTCGTTGAGCACCACGCGCCAGGGCACGTCGAGGCAGTGCTGGAACTCGTAGACGCCGATCCACATCACGGCGTGCTCGATGGGAGAGATCTCCTCGAGCTTGCGGTCGAGCAGGGGCACGATCAGCGCATCGAGCTCCTGCGCGGCGGCGATGGCGCCGTGCAGGAGTGCGTCGTAGTGGGCCGCATCGGCCTTGTGGAAGCCGGCCAGGTCGCGGGTGAACTGGTCGATGGAGACCGCGTCGTTGCGCCCCACCAGATGCTGGTAGAGTGCCTGGAGCGCGAATTCGCGCGCGCGGCTGCGCGTGGATTTGGCGGAGGCCTTGCGCGCGCCCGTGCTGGTGAGCCCGGTTCGCGACTGGCGCGGCCGCTCGCCGCTGGTCTTGGTGTCGTCGGTCATGAAGAAGTGGATCAGGGCCTGGTGGCAGACCCGAGAAGGCGCGCCATCTCGACCGCGACGCGCGCCGCGTCGCGGCCCTTGTCGGTCTGGCGTGCGAGCGCCTGGTCGAGGTTCTCGGTGGTGAGGATGGCGTTGGCGACCGGAATGCGGTGATCGAGCGCCACGCGGCTCACGCCGGCGCCGGATTCGTTGGCCACCAGCTCGAAGTGGTAGGTCTCGCCGCGGATGATGCAGCCCAGCGCGATCAGCGCGTGGTAGCGCTTGCGCTCGGCCATGGCCTGCAGCGCGATGGGCACCTCGAGCGCGCCCGGCACGCTCATCCGGTCGATGTCGTCGGCCGCCACGCCGAGCTGCTCGAGCTCGCCGAGGCAGGCCGTGGCCAGCGCATCGGTGATGTCCTCGTTGAAGCGCGCCTGCACGATGCCGATGCGCAGGCCCTTGCCGTCGAGCGTGGCGGCGCTGCCCTTGTTCGCGTCCTGCATCAGTGTTCCTGCCTTCCCGGGTGCTTGCTGTTCATTTCTCGTCCTTCGTGAGGTAGCCGGCGATCTCCAGGCCGTAGCCTGCCGCCATGCTGGGCATGCGGCGCGGCGTGCCCAGCAGGTTCATCCGATGTACGCCGCATTCGCGCAGGATCTGCGCGCCGATGCCGTAGCTGCGCAGGTCCATGCGGCCTCGCTCGGGTGCCTGCGCGGGCCGCGCGGTGCCGTCGAACTGCGACAGCAGCTCGGCGCCGGTCTCGCCGCAGTTGAGGAAGACCGCCACGCCCTTGCCCTCGGCCGCGATGTGGGCCAGGCTGGCATCGACGCTCCAGGAGTGCAGCGAGCGATTGACCTCCAGCGCGTCCAGCACCGAGAGCGGCTCGTGCACGCGCACGTCCACCGTGTCGCTGGCATTCCATTTGCCGCGCACCAGCGCCAGGTGCACGCCGTGGCTGGGTTTGTCGCGGAAGGCGTGGGCGGTGAACCAGCCCCAGGCGGTCTGGATCTCGCGGCAGCCGACCTTCTCGACCAGCGTCTCGGTGCGGCTGCGGTGCTCGATCAGCGCGGCGATGGTGCCGATCTTGATGCCGTGTTCGGTGGCGAAGAGCTGCAGGTCGGGCAGGCGGGCCATGGTGCCGTCCTCGTTCATGACCTCGCAGATCACGGACGCCGGCGAGCAGCCGGCCATGGCGGCGAGGTCGCAGCCGGCCTCGGTATGGCCGGCGCGCATCAGCACGCCGCCGTCGACCGCCTGCAGCGGGAAGATGTGGCCGGGCTGCACCAGGTCGGCGGCCACGGCGTTGGGCGCGACAGCGGCCTGCACGGTGCGCGCGCGGTCGGCGGCGGAGATGCCGGTGGTCACGCCCTCGGCTGCCTCGATCGAGACGGTGAAGGCGGTCGAATGCTTGGCGCCGTTGCGCGCCACCATGGGCGGCAACTGCAGCCGCTCGCACATTTCGCGCGACAGGGTGAGGCAGATCAGGCCGCGGGCATGGCGCGCCATGAAGTTGATGGCCTCGGGCGTGATGTGGTCGGCCGCGATGACGATGTCGCCTTCGTTCTCGCGATCTTCTTCGTCGACCAGGATCACCATGCGGCCCGCGCGCAGCTCGGCCACGATGTCCTCGACCGGTGAAATCGGCGCGGGCGTCAGGCTGCTGCGCGGGGCGCCGATGGGCGTGACGGTGGCGTTCATGGGGTGGTGTCCTTGGGGGTGGTGGGCAGGGCGCCGGCCTGGAGCATGCGCTCCACGTAGCGCGCGACGGTGTCGATTTCGAGGTTCACGCGGCTGCCGGCCTCGAGGCTGCCGAGGGCGGTGTTCTCGACGGTGTGGGGGATGAGGTTGATGCTGATCTCGCTGCCTTCGGGGCCGTCGCTCACGCTGTTGACGGTGAGGCTCACGCCGTTGACGGTGATCGAGCCCTTGTACGCGAGGAAGCGGGCCAGGGCCTGGGGCGCCAGCACCCGCAGCTCCCAGCTTTCGCCCACCGGGGCGAAGCGGCTGACGGTGCCGATGCCGTCCACATGGCCGGAGACGATGTGGCCGCCCAGGCGGTCGCTGGCACGCAGGGCTTTCTCGAGGTTGACGCGGGCGCCGGGCTCGGCGAGGCCGGCCGTCTTGTCGAGCGATTCGGCCGAGATGTCGATGGTGAAGAGCTGCTGCGCGGGATCGAGGGTGGTGACGGTCATGCAGGCGCCGTTGAGCGCGATGCTGTCGCCGAGGCCCACGTCGTCCAGGTAGCCGGCGGGCGCTGCGATGCCGAGCCGCTTGCCGTGGGATGAAGAGCTGCCGAGGTCGTGGACGGCGGCGATGCGCCCCACGCCGGTGATGATTCCGGTGAACATCGCGGCATTTTCGCAGAGATGCGAAGCCGCCCCGGCGGGGCAGGCTAGAAGCGGTCCCGGCCGGCGATGCGGGCGACGATCCGCAGGTCCGGACCGAGGGGCTCGAAGGACTTGAATTCGAGGGCCAGGGCTTGGTCCAGGCGGGTCAGGGCGCCGGCGGCATGCGGCTGGTTCGCGATGCCCAGGCCCTCGCCGATGAGCTTGGGGGCGAGGTAGAGCAGCAGTTCGTCGACCAGCCCCTCGCGCAGCAGGGACCCGTTGAGCTTGTGGCCGGCCTCGACATGGAGCTCGTTGACCTCGCGGGCAGCGAGGTCGCGCAGCACGGCAGCGAGGTCCACCTTGCCGTGGGGGTTGGGGAGGAAGCGAACCGTGGCGCCCCGGGCCTCGAGGGCGGCTTGCGCGGCGGCATCGGGGGCCGCGGCGTAGATCCAGACGGGTCGGGCGGGCTCGAAGATGCGTGCGGCAGGAGGGGTCTGCAACTGGCTGTCGACCACCACCAGGGGCGGCTGGCGCCGCGTTTCGGCCAGACGCACGTCCAGCCGCGGATCGTCCTCGAGCACGGTGCCGACGCCGGTGAGCACGGCGCCGGCGCGCGCGCGCCAGGCATGGCCGTCGGCGCGCGCGGCTTCGGAAGTGATCCATTGGCTGGTGCCGTCGGTCAGGGCGGTCTTGCCGTCGAGCGACGCAGCGACCTTGAGGCGGACCCAGGGAGTCTTGCGGATCATGCGGCTGAAGAAGCCGATGTTGAGTTCGCGGGCTTCCTCGGCGCCGGGGCCGATCTCGACTTCGACGCCCGCGGCGCGCAGGCGCTCGAAGCCTTGGCCAGCGACCAGCGGATTGGGGTCGG
>DATFFA010000230.1:0-20073 GCA_035250605.1 Variovorax sp.
CCGCGCAAGGCGCACCCGACGCGCCGGGGGCAGGCGGCGCTGCCGCCGCGCGCGCCAGGAACGGCGAGCGACCCGCGGTGCGCTGGGACGGCACGCTGGTCATGGGCCTGCCGGCCCGTTGAGCAATTCTTGATGGCCACGCGAAGCGACCCCTCCGCCCCCCGTGCCGCCACCGGTCGTGCCTGGGCCGTGCTGGGCGTGCTGCTGGGCGCGCTGCTGGCGTTCGCGCTCTATGCGCCGGCGCGCTGGCTGGCCGCAGGCCTGGCGAGCTGGAGCGACGGCCATCTGCAGCTGGTCAACGCGCGCGGGACGGTCTGGAACGGCACCGCGGGCGTGGTGTTCGCCAGCGGCGCGGGCGGCGTCGAATCGATCTCCCTGCCGGGCACGCTGGCCTGGACGCTGCGCCCGCGCTGGGACGGCGTCGCCGCGGCGCTCGACATCCCCTGCTGCGCCCCGAAGCCGCTGCAGTTCAGGGCCCGTCCGCGCCCGAGCGGCCTCCAGCTGTCCTGGGAGGACGGCCGCTCGCGCTGGCCGGCGGCCCTGCTCGGCGGCTTCGGCGCGCCCTGGAACACGCTCAAGCCCGAAGGCGTGCTCGACATATCGATGCAGGGATTTGCCATGCAATTCAGCGGACCGCAGCTGCGGCTGGCCGGCCGCGCCACGCTCGACGCCACCGACATCTCATCCAGCCTGTCGACGCTCAAGCCGATGGGCAGCTACCGCATCACCCTCGAAGGCGGGCCCTCGCCCACCCTGCTGCTGACCACGCGTGAGGGCAGTCTGCAGCTCAACGGCAGCGGCCGATGGAACGGCCGCGCCCTGCGCTTCGACGGCGAAGCCAGCGCCGCGCCGGGGCGCGAGGACGCGCTGTCGAACTTGTTGAACATCATCGGGAGACGCGAGGGCGCGCGCTCGATCATCACTCTGGGTTGACCATGAAATCACCATCCCACAGCGCCATGCGCCTCTGCACCGTCGCCCTCGCGGTGCATCTGCTGGCCGCCGCCTGCATGCCGGCCGCCTTCGCGCAGGAAGCCGCCCCACCGCCGCGCCGCGGCGAGCCGATCACGCTGAACTTCACCAACGCCGAGATCGAATCGGTCGCGCGCACCATGGCCGTGGTGACCGGCCGCGACGTGGTGGTGGACCCGCGCGTCAAGGGCACGATCAACCTCCAGACCGACCGGCCGATCTCCCCCAACGCCGCCTTCAACCAGTTCGCTGCCGCACTGCGCCTGCAGGGCTTCGCGATCGTGCAATCCGAGGGGCTCTACAAGGTGGTGCCCGAGGCAGACGCCAAGCTGCAGAGCAACGCGGTGACCACCTCGACGTCCGCCACCGCCAGCCTCTCGGGCAACCAGATCGTCACCCAGGTCTTCAGACTCAACTACGAGTCGGCCAACAACCTGCTGCCGGTTCTGCGCCCCCTGATCGCGCCCAATAACACGATCAACGTGAATCCGGGCAACAACTCGCTGGTCGTCACCGACTACGCCGAGAACATGCGCCGGCTGGCGCGCATCATCGCGGCGCTGGACGTGCCCAATGCCTCCGAGGTCGAGGTCATTCCCCTCAAGTATTCGGTCGCGACCGACCTCGTGCCGGTGCTCACGCGGCTGGCCGAGGGCGGCTCCACCACCGGACCGGGCCAGCCCACCGCCGCGCCGGGCACCACCGATGCCTCCTTCCGCACCACCCTGCTGGCCGAACCGCGCAGCAACGCGATCATCCTGCGGGCAGCCAACCCGGCGCGCTCGCAGCTGATCCGCACGCTGATCGCCCGCCTCGACCGCCCGCCCGTCGACACCGGCAACGGCGCCGCCGGCAACATCTACGTCGTCTACCTCAAGAACGCCGACGCGGTGCGCATGGCCACGACGCTGCGCGCCGCCCTCGCAAGTGCGCAGGCCGGCACCCTGAGCGCCCAGGGCACGGCCGGCGCCGTCCCCGTCGCAGCCGGGGGCCAGCAACAGCAGCAGCAGCAACAGCAGCAGCTCAGCCAGCTGGCCAGCGCGGGAGGCGGGCTGAGCGGCGCCACAACGCCGGTCAGCACCACCCCGCCGCCTTCCACCGGCGGGCAGATCCAGGCCGATCCGGCGACCAACTCGCTGATCATCAGCGCCCCCGAGCCGCTCTACCGGCAGCTGCGTGCGGTGATCGACCGGCTCGACAGCCGCCGCGCGCAAGTGCTGATCGAAAGCCTGATCGTCGAGGTCAACGCCGACAAGGCGGCCGAGTTCGGCATCCAGTGGCAGGCCGGCCTCGGCAGTACCGGCGACCGCAACGTCGGCGTGATCGGCACCAACTCGAGCCTGGGCGGCGCCAACATCATCGACCTGGCGGTCGGCCTGGCGACCCGCAACACGGCCACCCGGCCCTCCAGCGGCTTCAACTTCGGCATCGGCCACCGCTACGGCGACAACGGCCAGTACGTGCTGGGCTTCCTGGCCCGCTTCCTGGCCAGCAACGGCGAAGGCAACGTGCTGTCCACGCCCAACCTGCTGACGCTGGACAACGAGGAAGCCAAGATCGTGGTCGGCCAGAACGTGCCCTTCGTCACCGGCCAGTACACCAACACCGGCAGCAACACCAACACCGTCAACCCGTTCCAGACCATCGAGCGCAAGGACGTGGGCCTGACGCTGCGCGTGCGCCCGCAGATCAGCGAGACCGGCACGGTGAAGATGCAGATCTTCCAGGAGGTCTCCAGCGTGGTCGCCTCCACCGTGAACAACATCAACGGCCCGACCACGACCAAGCGCTCGATCGAGTCGAACGTGCTGGTCGACGACGGCAACATCATCGTGCTGGGCGGCCTCCTGTCCGACGAGTACTCGAACTCCCAGGAGAAGATTCCCGGCCTGGGCGACGTGCCGGTGCTCGGCAACCTGTTCAAGAGCGAGGTGCGCAGCCGCAGGAAGACCAACCTGATGGTGTTCCTGCGTCCCTCGGTCGTGCGCGACCAGCTCTCCGGCGACGCCATCACCGCCGACCGCTACGACGCCCTGCGCGCGCTGCAGCAGACCACGCAGCAGCCGGCGACCGACAACCCGATGCTCAACTCGGTGCGCGATTCGGCAATCCTTCCGCCGCTGCCGGCCGTCAGGCAGGGCGACCCCACGCGCCGCGTGGAGGGCACCCAGCTGATCCCGCCGCCGCTGCCGCCGCAGCACGTGCCGCTGCCGGGCGGTCCGCTCAGGGGCGCGCTGCCGCCCACCGCCGACCCCTCCACGCAGCGCGAACTTCCCTGAGGTCCGAGCCATGCGCTATCCCCTGCCCTATGCCTTCGCGCGCGGCCAGCAGCTGCTGCTGGAAGAAGCGGACGACGGCGCCCTCACCCTCTGGATGCCGCAGACGCCGCCCAAGAGCGCGCTCAGCGAAGTGGTGCGCAAGTACCCGGTCAAGGCCTTCGAGCCGCTGACCCCCGTCGAACTGGCCCAGCGCATCTCGGCCGCCTATGCAAAGGGCGAATCGAACGCCGCCGCGGTGGTGAGCGAGGTGCAGAGCGACGCCGACCTGTCGCGCATGATGCAGGAGCTGCCGGCGGTGGAAGACCTGCTGGAAAGCGCCGGCGACGCGCCCATCATCCGCATGCTCAACGCGCTGCTCACGCAGGCAGCGCGCGACGGTGCCAGCGACATCCACATCGAGCCCTACGAGCGCACGTCATCGGTGCGCTTCCGGATCGACGGCACCCTGCGCGAGGTGGTGCAGCCCAACCGGGCCTTGCATGCGGCGCTGATCTCGCGCCTGAAGATCATGGCCGACCTCGACATCGCCGAGAAGCGGCTGCCGCAGGACGGGCGCATCAGCCTTCGCATCGGCACGCGCGCGGTCGACGTGCGGGTCTCGACCCTGCCCTCGGCGCATGGCGAGCGCGCCGTGCTTCGCCTCCTGGACAAGTCCGAGAGCAAGCTCACGCTGGAATCGGTCGGCATGCAGGGCGACACGCTGGCGCGCTTCCTGCACCTGATCAACCAGCCGCACGGCATCATTCTGGTCACCGGCCCGACCGGTTCCGGCAAGACCACCACCCTCTATGCCGCGCTGGGCCGCCTGGACAGCGCCCACAGCAACATCATGACGGTCGAGGACCCGATCGAGTACGAACTGCCCGGCGTCGGACAGACCCAGGTCAACGCCAAGATCGACCTCACCTTCGCCAAGGCCCTGCGCGCCATCCTGCGGCAGGACCCGGACGTGATCATGATCGGCGAGATCCGCGATTTCGAGACCGCGCAGATCGCGATCCAGGCTTCGCTCACCGGGCACCTGGTGCTGGCCACGCTGCATACCAACGATTCGGTCAGCGCCGTGACGCGGCTGACCGACATGGGGGTGGAGCCTTTCCTGCTGAGCTCGTCGCTGCTGGGCGTGCTGGCGCAGCGCCTGGTGCGCCGCCTCTGCCCGGTGTGCGCCGTGCCGACCGCGGCCGGCGACGAGGCCGCGCCGGTGGGCTGCGAGGCCTGCGGCCAGACCGGCTACCAGGGCCGCACCGGCATCTTCGAGCTGCTGGTGGCCGACGACACGATTCGCTCGCTGGTGCATAACCGCGCGCCCGAAAGCCAGCTCTTCGTGGCGGCCGAGCGCGGCGGCCTGCGCTCCATGCGCGAAGATGGGGAGCGGCTGGTCAAGTCCGGGATGACCTCGCGGGCCGAGCTGCTGCGCGTGACGCGGGACTGAACCCGCATCCCCGCACTCAGTCCAGCACGACCAGATTGCGCGTCTGCGGATCGGTCTCCACGGCCCGCACGCGGCCGGCGTTGTCGAACAGCACCTGAAACTCGCTGAAGCTGCCCAGCCACATGCGCCAGATCGGCGCGTCGAGGTTCGGGTTCTCGCTGCTGATGGGGTAGCCCACAGCCATCGCGACCTGCTCGCGCGTCATGCCCTTGGTCACGCGCGCCGACTTGATCGCCTCGCGGATCTTGGGTGGGAAGCCCGCGATGCGGGCCGACGGGTCCTCCGTCACCACGTAGCGCCTGGCAAAGGCGCCCAGGTCCAGGTCGCGGCTGTAGTCGTTGCCGATGTCCTGCTTCTTGCCGTCGATCAGCACGTTGACGCGCTGCCGGCCATAGCCCGTCACGCGCGTCGGCGTGCCGACCGGGATGATCCGCTTGCCGCTCTCGGCGTAGTTGCTGTCGCTGATCCAGCTGCCGTCGGTGCGCATGTTGCAGCAGAGAAAGCCATCGTAGGCAGGCTGGGCAGCGGCGGGCAGCGACATCGCGCCCAGCAGCGCGGCGACGGCAAGAGCGGAAGGACGAAGCGGCATGGGGACTCCTCGGTTTGCTGTTGTGAAGGCCGCGTGACGAAAAGGCGGCGCCAAACGTCGACAATGCGGACTCGCGCATTTTGCCGCCAGTCCCCATGCCCGCCTATTCGTTCGAAGCCATAGACCAACAGGGGCAGCCCCGCAAGGGCGTGCTCGAAGCCGACACCGCGCGCAGCGCGCGCGGCCTGCTGCGGGCGCAGGCCCTGATCCCGTTGTCGGTGACGGTGGTCGGCAGCGCCGAAGGCGGCGCACCCGCCTCGGGTGGCTGGCGCCGCTTGCTGGGCGGCAGGCGCATCTTCAACTCCACCACCCTGGCGGTCTGGACCCGGCAGCTCGCGGGGCTGGTCTCCTCGGGGCTGCCGCTGGAACGCGCGCTCACCGCGCTGACCGACGAAGCAGAGACCGAGGAGCAGCGCAATCTGGTCGCCTCGCTCCGGGCCGACGTCAACGCGGGCTCGCCCTTCGGCCGCGCGCTGTCGCAGCATCCGCGCGAGTTCTCGCCCATCTACACCGCGGTGATCGGCGCCGGCGAGCAGAGCGGCAACCTCGGCCTGGTGCTCGAGCGCCTGGCCGACGACCTGGAGCAGCGCCAGGCCCTGCAGCAAAAGCTGGTCGGCGCGGCCCTTTATCCGGCGATCGTCACCCTGGTCGCGATCGTGATCGTGGTCTTCCTGGTGAGCTATGTCGTGCCGCAGGTGGCCAACGTCTTCGCCGGCACCAAGCGCGCGCTGCCGATCCTGACGGTGATCATGCTGAAGATGAGCGACTTCGTCCGCAACTACGGCTGGCTGATGCTGGGCGTCGGGGTGCTGGCAGCGATCGGCATGCGCATGGCGCTGGCGCGCGCCGCCTTCCGCGAGCGCTTCGATGCCACCTGGCTCGAGCTGCCGCTGGTGGGCCGCCTCTCGCGCGGCTACAACGCGGCGCGCTTCGCCAGCACGCTGGCCATGCTGGCCACGGCCGGCGTGCCGATCCTGCGCGCCTTGCAGGCTGCCTCCGAGACGCTGGGCAACCGCGCGATGCGCGCCGATGCGCTCGATGCGCTGGTGCTGGTGCGCGAGGGCGCCCCGCTCGCCTCGGCGCTGGCGCAGAAGAAGCGCTTCCCGGGCATCGTCTCGATGTTCGCGCGCCTGGGCGAGCAGACCGGCACGCTGCCCCTGATGCTGCAGCGCGCCGCCACCCAGCTGGGCGCCGAGGTGCAGCGCCGGGCGATGCACCTGGCCACCATCCTCGAGCCCCTGCTGATCGTCGCCATGGGCGCGGTGGTCATGCTGATCGTGCTGGCGGTGCTGATGCCGATCATCCAGCTGAACCAGTTCGTCAAGTAATCGAATCCTCAACCATGCCGGTCTCCCTGGACGACAAGCTGGTGGTCGCGATCTCGTCCCGCGCCCTGTTCAACCTGGAAGAAGAAAACCGCCTGTTCGATGCCGGCGACCCCGACGCCTACATGCGCCTGCAGCTCGAGCGCCTCGACGTGCCGGCCGCGCCCGGCATCGCCTACTCGATGATCCGCAAGCTGCTGCGCTTCAACGACGACGGCGTCCAGCGCGTCGAGGTCGTGATCCTCTCGCGCAACGACCCGGTGTCCGGCATGCGCATCTTCAACTCGGGCGCGGCGGCGGAACTGCGGGTGCAGCGCGGCGTCTTCACGCAAGGGCGACCTCCCTACCGCTACCTTCGGCCGCTCAACGCCGACATCTTCCTGTCGGCCAACGCATCCGACGTGCGCGAGGCGCTGGCCGCCGGCTTTCCCGCCGCGCACGTGCGGGTCGACGGGGCGCTGGCCAGCGCGCTTCACCCCGACGAGGTCCGGATCGCCTTCGACGGCGATGCGGTCCTGTTCTCCGACGAGGCGGAGAAGGTGTTCCAGATGGAAGGCCTGGACGCCTTCCAGGCGCACGAGACCAGCAAGGCCGCCGTGCCGCTCGGGGCCGGCCCTTTCAAGCCCTTCCTCGTGGCCTTGCACCGGCTCCAGCAGGCTTCGAGCACCGGCATGCGCGTGCGCACCGCGCTGGTGACGGCGCGCGGCGCACCCGCCCATCGGCGCGCGATCCAGACGCTGATGGACTGGAACATTCGCGTCGACGAAGCCATGTTCCTCGCAGGACTGCCCAAGGGCGAATTCCTGCGCGAGTTCGAGCCCGACTTTTTCTTCGACGATCAGACCGGCCATGTCGATTCAGCCGCGCGGCATGTGCCGGCGGGACATGTGGCCAGCGGGATCAGCAATCTGCGCTGAACTTCGCAACGAGCGGCGTTTCAGACCCGCCTAAGAAAGCGGCCGGCGCCGGCGCTACGATGGAATGGAAGGCGCTGCTTCCAGCTCCCATCCAGGCCCCACGTCCATGAACGATCCCGCCCATTCCGCGAGCATGCTCGCCACGCTGCGCCGCATCGGGGCGCTTGCCGCGCCGTACTTCCGCTCCGAGGACCGATGGAAGGCACGCGGCCTGCTTCTCGTGATCATTGCGCTCAACCTCGGCACGGTCTACATGGCGGTGCTCAACAACCAGTGGTTCGGCCGCTTCTACAACGCGCTCGAGAACCGCGACCAGGCGGTGTTCTGGCGCGAGCTGGGCTTTTTCTGCTGGATCGCCTTCGGCGCCATCACCATCGGCATCCTGAAGTTCTATCTGACGCAATTGCTGCAGATCCGCTGGCGCGCGTGGATGACGCGCAGCTATCTCACCCGCTGGATCGCCGATCGCACCTTCTACCGGCTCGAACTCGCGCGCTATGCCGGTGACAACAACCACTCGCCCGACAACCCCGACCAGCGCATCCAGGAAGACCTGCAGATGTTCACCGACTACACGGTCACGTTGTCGATGGGGCTGCTCAACGCCGTGGTCACGCTGGTGAGCTTCATCGGCATCCTGTGGGGCCTGAGCGGCGTCGTCGACTTCCAGCTCGGCGGCGACACCTACCAGGTCGCCGGCTCGATGGTTTGGCTGGCGCTGGCTTACTGCGTTGTCGGCACGGTCATCACCCACTACATCGGCCGGCCGCTGATCGGCACCAACTTCAGGCAGCAGCGCTTCGAGGCCGACTTCCGCCACCACCTCGTGCGGGTGCGCGAGTACAGCGAGGCGATCGCGCTGGACCGCGGCGAGCGCGTCGAGCACGCCCAGCTGGAGCAGCGCTTCGGCGCCGTGCTGCGGAACTACCTGACGCTGATCAAGCAGCAGAAGAACCTCGTGTCCTTCACGCTCTCCTTCGGCCAGGCGGCTGCCGTGTTCCCCTTCATCATTGCCGCGCCCCGCTTCTTCGGCGGCGCCTTCCCGCTGGGGCAGCTGATGCAGATCGTGACGGCCTTCGACAAGGTGCAGACGCAGCTGAGCTGGTTCATCGACAACTACGACCGCGTTGCCGTCTGGCGCGCCACCGCCGACCGCCTCACCACCTTCGACGATGCCATGCGTGCCCATGCAACGCCCGATGGCGCGCTCGTGCACGACAGCGCAAGCTCGCTCCAGACCCACGACCTCGACATCGCGCTGCCCAACGGCACCCCGCTCCTCGCGAAGACCGCGCTGAGCGTCAACCCGGGCGACCACGTTCTGCTGCAAGGTCCCTCGGGCAGCGGCAAGTCGACGCTGTTCCGTTCCTTCGCCGGCATCTGGCCGTTCGCGCGCGGCAAGGTCTCGATGCCCGAGAACGCGATGTTCATTCCGCAGCGGCCCTATGTGCCCGACGGCAAGCTGCGCGACGCACTGGCCTATCCGCAACCCGCGAGCGACTACACCGACGCGCAGCTGAAAGAGGCGCTCCGGGATGCCCTGCTTCCCGGGCTCGCCCACCGTCTGGACGACGCCGATTCATGGAGCCAGAAACTCTCCGGCGGCGAGCAGCAGCGGCTGGCGATCGCGCGCGTGCTGCTGAAGAAGCCGGCCTGGCTGTTCGCCGATGAAGCGACCAGCGCGCTCGATGCCCAGGCCGAGGAGACGCTCTACAAGCGCCTGGCCGAGGGCGTGCGTGCGGCCGGCGGGGCGATGGTGTCGATCGCCCACCGCGCCTCGGCCGCCGCGTTCCATGACAAGCGCTGGACCCTGGTGCCGCAGCCCGAAGGCGCGGGCGCGCGCTACCGGCTCGAAGCCGCGTAGCGTTCCCAGCCGCCGGCGCGCAGCTCGCAGGCCGGGCAGGTGCCGCAGCCGTAGCCCCAGGCGTGGCGCTGGCCGCGGTCGCCCAGATAGCAGGTGTGGGTGTCCTCGATGATCAGGTCGACGAGCGGCTGCCCGCCCAGCCGGTGCGCCATGCCCCAGGTCGCCGCCTTGTCGATCCACATCAGCGGCGTCTCGATCACGAAGCGCCGGTCCATGCCCAGCGAGAGCGCGAGCTGCATCGCCTTCATGGTGTCGTCGCGGCAGTCGGGATAGCCCGAGAAGTCGGTCTCGCAGACGCCGGTGACGATCACCGCCAGCCCGCGCCGGTAGGCCAGCGCGCCGGCCAGCGTCAGGAAGAGCAGGTTGCGCCCGGGCACGAAGGTGTTGGGCAGGCCGTTGGCCTGCATCTCGAAGGCGATGTCCTGCGTCAGGGAAGAGTCGCTGATCCGGCCGAGCACGTCGACGTTGATCAGGTGGTCCTCGCCCAGCCGCTGCGCCCAGTGCGGGAAGCGCTCGCGCAGATTCGCCAGCACCGTGCGCCGCGCTTCGAGCTCGACGATGTGCCGCTGGCCGTAGTCGAAGCCTACGGTCTCGACGCGCTCGTACTTGTCGAGCGCGTCGGCCAGGCAGGTGGTGGAGTCCTGGCCGCCGGAGAAGAGGACGAGTGCGGTGGTGTGCATGGTGTGAGCGGCGTGCCGGGCTTGGCTAGGCGGGCAGGTGCAAATAGCGCTCGCGCTCTTGAACGGTCGCCAGCAGCTGTGCAATGCCTCCGTCGAAGCTCACAAGCTTGGATTGGTTGCGCATCGCCAGCGTCAGCAACCAGGCATCGGTGATCTGGCGGTGACCGCGCAGCCCCCCGGTGCATAAGCCCAGCACCGCCTCGATTCCGAAATCCGTACCGGCAGGCGCTCGCCGCTGCCTCGCCGGATCAACTCCGAAATGGCTTGTCCGAGTTTCAACGCACGTGCCTGTGCATAAGCCTGCGCCGCGGCAAAAGCGTCGTCCTCCAAAGTGATGGTGGTTCGCATATTTGATGCCGCTTCTGTGATTTGATGCAGTTTATCGCCGTTGATGCATCCACCGGACGTGGATTCCGTGAGGCTACAGGAACCGTTCCAGCAGCTTGCGCGAGGACCGGTCCAGCACCTTCGCATCCGGAATGCGGAACTGCACGCCATGCGCGCTCGCGATCAGCAGCGCGCCGCCTTCGAGCCGGCGGATGTCCTCCTCGGCCTTCAGCACGAACCGGGTATCGCCCCGGTCGGTGCTCACGGTCCAGGTGCTGGGCACGCCGAAGCTGGAGACCTTGTGCAGCCTCAGGAGCGTGGGCGCGAAGTCGCGCGCGGCCAGCTCTTCGGCAAGCAGCGCGCGCGTCGGCTCGGGCAGGTCGGCCACGCGGTCGATCCACAGCAGCTCGCGGCCTTCGCTGCCGACCAGCGACAAGCCTTCGTCGGGGGCACTGAGCGGGAAGGCACGCACCGGCACCACGCCGACGTGTCGGACGCCTTCGGCCTCGATCAGGACCAGGTGACCGAAGGCATCGCGTTCCAGCTTGAAACTGGCGCTCATCATGCCTCTCCCGCGGGATGCGCCGCATGCCCGGCGAACGCCAGCGCGGCACCGGCCCGCTCGTCCACGGCGCCGGGGCTCTCGTCGTCGGCCTGGCGCAACTGCGCCTGGTAGAGCCGCCAGTAGGCGCCCTGCTTCTCCATCAGCGCATCGTGCGGCCCGACCTCGACGACTTCGCCGCGGTCCATCACCACCAGCCGGTCGGCCTTGCGCAAGGTCGAGAGCCGGTGCGCGATGGCGATGGTGGTGCGGCCCTTCACCAGGTTGTCCAGCGCCTTCTGGATTTCCTTTTCGGTCTCGGTGTCCACGGCGGAAGTTGCCTCGTCCAGGATCAGGATGCGCGGGTCGATCAGCAGCGCCCGCGCGATGCTGATGCGCTGGCGCTCGCCGCCCGAGAGCCCTTGTCCGCGCTCGCCCACCAGCGAGTCGTAGCCATGCGGCAGGCGCAGGATGAAGTCGTGCGCGTGGGCGGCGCGTGCCGCAGCCACGATCTCCTCGCGCGTCGCCTGGGGCTTTCCGTAGGCGATGTTCTGGGCAATGGTGCCGAAGAAGAGAAAAGGTTCCTGCAGCACCAGCCCCACATGGCGCCGGTAGTCCGCCACCGCAAAGCGCCGGATGTCGGTGCCGTCGACCAGGATGGCGCCGTCGGTCACGTCGTAGAAGCGGCAGATCAGGTTGACCAGCGTGCTCTTGCCCGAGCCGCTGTGGCCCACCAGGCCGATCATCTCGCCCGGCTCGATCACGAGGTCCAGGTCGCGAATCACGGCGCGGCTGCCGTAGCGGAAACCCACGTCGCGCATCTG
Source organism: Variovorax sp. (assembly GCA_035250605.1). Lineage (GTDB taxonomy): Bacteria > Pseudomonadota > Gammaproteobacteria > Burkholderiales > Burkholderiaceae_C > Variovorax. The sequence continues at coordinate 11,751 of DATFFA010000230.1, forward strand.
GATGCGGCCGCGCACGCGCTCGATCTTCACCGGGTCGGCCGGCTCGGGCACGTTGCTCACGTGGTCGAGGATGTCGAAGATGCGCTTGGCCCCGGCCGCCGCCTTCTGCGTGACCGAGACGATGCGGCTCATCGAATCCAGCCGCGTGTAGAAGCGCCCGATGTAGGCGATGAAGGCGGTCAGCACGCCCACCGTGATGTTGTGGCGCGCCACCTGCCAGATGCCGAAGGCCCAGACCACCAGCAGGCCGATCTCGGTCAGGAGCGACACGCTGGGCGTGAACAGCGACCAGGTCTTGTTGAGCTTGTCATTGACCTGCAGGTTGTAGAGGTTGGCAGCGTGGAAGCGGCCGGCCTCGCGCTTCTCCTGCGCGAAGGCCTTGACCACGCGGATGCCGGGGATGGTGTCCGCCAGCACGTTGGTCACCTCGCTCCAGACGCGGTCGATCTTCTCGAAGCCGGTGCGCAGCCGGTCGCGCACGACGTGGATCATCCAGGCGATGAAGGGCAGCGGCACCAGCGTGACCACCGCCAGCAGCGGGTTGATGGAGACCAGGATGACGGCCGTCATCGCGATCATCAGCACGTCGGTCAGGAAGTCCAGGGCGTGCAGCGACAGGAACACGTTGATGCGGTCGGTCTCCGAGCCGATGCGGGCCATCAGGTCGCCGGTGCGCTTGCCGCCGAAGTAGTCGAGCGGCAAGGTCAGCAGGTGCTCGTAGGTGGTGGTGCGAAGGTCGGCGCCGATGCGCTCCGAAACCAGCGCCAGCAGGTAGGTGCGGGCCCAGCCCAGCGCCCAGCCCGCGAGCGCCGCGAGCAGCAGCAGGCCCAGAAAGAGCGCCACCTTCTCGACCGCGATCTGCTGCCCGTTCTGGAACGGGATCAGGATGTCGTCCATCAGCGGGATCGTCAGGTAGGGCGGCACCAGCGTGGCCGCGGTCGAGGCCAGGGTCAGCAGGAAGCCGGCGATCAGCTGCTTGCGGTAGGGCCGGGCGAAGCGGCCCAGGCGCAACAGCACCCAGGTCGAGGGCGGGGTCTGCAGCTCGGGTTCGGCCGGGGGGCCGTCATCGGCGTCGGCGTCTGTCGCGGCCGCGACACCGGCGGCCCGTTGGCCGAAGAGCTTTTGCAGCCGCAGCACCGCGGCCTGGTGCGAAAGGGTGTAGCGCCAGCGCGCGAGCCGGCCGCGGTCGTCCTGCAGGTCCAGGGTGCCGACGCCGGCGTGGTCGGCCAGGTGCAGGTCGAGTCCCGGATGGGCCAGCGGCCATTCGGCCCATCTCCCCTCGGCGTCCCTGGCGAGCAGGCGCCGATCGGTCAGCGCAAGCAGGCCGGTGCTAAACCGAAGTTCTCCATCGAGGTCAACCGGGACCGTCGCCAGCACGTTCTCGGCAGTTCCGAGCCGGCTTTTCAGGGCAACCGAAGCCTCCTCTTCCTCGCCCCCCGGGGCCTCGACTGGATCGTGATGTTGCATTGTGTTTCTGTGTCTCTGGCCCGTTGCGGGCTGCCTCGTGGCGCTTGCCGGGCGCCGATTTTGACCGATGGCCATGGGCGCCCTTGAAGGCGCCGCAGTGCTCGGCCAAAGCACAACGAACGTTTGCATGACCCGTTTCGACGACATCCGCCTCCTGCGCATCAACTATCTGCGCGGCCCGAACCTCTGGACCTACCGGCCCGTACTCGAAGTCTGGCTCGACCTCGGCGCCCTGGAGGATTTCCCTTCCAACACGATCTCCGGCTTCACCGAGCGGCTGACCACGCTGCTGCCGGCCCTGATCGAGCACCACTGCGGCGTCGGCGAGCGCGGCGGCTTCATCCAGCGCCTGAACGAAGGCACCTGGGCCGGCCATGTGCTCGAGCATGTGGTGATCGAACTGCTCAACCTGGCCGGCATGCCCACCGGCTTCGGCCAGACCCGCAGCACCTCGCAGCACGGGGTCTACCGAATGGTGTTCCGGGCGCGCGACGAGCAGGTGGCCCGGGTCGCGCTGGCCGAGGGCCATCGCCTGCTGATGGCGACCATCAACGACGCGCCCTTCGACGCCGCCGACGTGCAGCGCGCGGTCGATGCGGTCAAGGCCAAGGTCGAGGACTGCTACCTCGGCCCGAGCACCGCCTGCATCGTCGGCGCCGCCACCGACCGCGGCATTCCTCACATGCGCCTGAACAGCGGCAACCTGGTGCAACTGGGCTACGGCGCCAGCCAGCAGCGCATCTGGACCGCCGAGACCGACTACACCAGCGCCATCGGCGAATCCATCGCCAGCGACAAGGAGCTCACGAAGACCCTGCTGTCCGGCTGCGGCGTGCCGGTGCCCGAAGGCCAGGTGGTCGCCAACGCCCAGGAGGCTTGGGAAGCCGCCGAGGACATCGGCCTGCCGGTGGTGGTCAAGCCTTCCGACGCCAACCACGGCCGCGGCGTCTCGCTCGAGCTGAACACCCGCGAGGAAGTCGAAGCCGCCTTCGCGGTCGCCGAGCCCGAGGGCAGCGACGTGATGGTCGAGCGCTTCATCCGCGGGCATGAGCACCGCCTGCTGGTGGTCGGCGGCCAGGTGGTCGCCGCCGCCCGCGGCGAGATCATCACCGTGACCGCCGACGGCCAGGCCAGCGTCGCCCAGCTGATCGACAGCCAGCTCAACAGCGACCCGCGGCGCGGCGTCGAGGAAGAATTCCCGCTCGACTTCCTCGACATCACGACCGATGCCAAGCTGCAGCTCGAGCTCAAGCGCCAGGGCCTGGACGCCGCGGCCGTGCCCGAGGCCGGCCGCGTCATCACCATCCAGCGCAACGGCAACATGGCCATCGACTGCACCGACCAGGTCCACCCCGAGGTTGCGCATGCCGCCGTGCTGGCCGCGCGCGTGGTCGGCCTGGACATCGCCGGCGTCGACCTGGTGGCACAGGACATCGCCCGCCCGCTGGCGGCGCAGGGCGGCGCCATCGTCGAGGTGAACGCCGGCCCCGGCCTGCTGATGCACCTGAAGCCTGCCGTGGGCTCGCCCCGCCCGGTCGGCCGCGCCATCTGCGACCACCTGTTCCCCGACGACGCCCCCGGCCGCATCCCCGTGGTGGGCGTGTCGGGCTCGCGCGGCACCGCCGTGCTGGCGCGCCTGGTCGCCTGGCTCATCGGTCTGGGCGGCCGCCACACCGGCCTGGCCTGCCGCGACGGCCTGTTCCTCGAGCGCCGCCGCGTCGATGCGCGCGACAGCGCCAACTGGGACGCCGGCCGCCGCCTGCTGATGAACCGCGCCGTGCAGGCCGTGGTGATCGAGAACGGCGCCGAAACCATCCTGCGCGACGGCCTGGCCTACGACCGCTGCGAGGTCGGCATCGTGACCGATCTCGAAGGCGCCGAGCACCTGGCCGAGTTCGACATCACCGAGAGCGACCAGATGGTCAAGGTGCTGCGCACCCAGGTCGACGTGGTGCTGCCCGAGGGCACGGCCGTGCTCAACGCCGCCGATCCGCGCGTCGCCGGCCTGGCGCCGCTGTGCGACGGCGATGTGATCCTCTATTCGGCCGACCCGCAGGCCGAGGCCTTGTCCAAGCACCAGCAGGCGGGCGGCAAGGCCGTCCTCGTGCGGCAGGACCGCGTGGTGCTGGCCAACGGCAGCAGCGAATCCTTCCTGCCCGGCCTGGGCCGCCTGACCATCTGGCGCGCCACCCACGCGGGCGTGGGCCTCGAGAGCCTGCTGGCCGCGGTCGCCGCCGCCTGGGCGATGGGCATTCCGCTGAGCCTGATCGGCGCCGGCGTCGAAGCCTTCGAAGCCGACCTTCAGGCCGCGCTCGCCTCGCTGCAGCTGTCCCAAACCCTTCTTTCGCCCGAACAACAACTGGCTTGACCGGCAACGCCCGGTCCTCCCGTATCGCCCCCTCTGCCTCAACGCCATGGACGTCAAACGCATTCGCGCGCTGCGCGGGCCCAATCTCTGGAGCCGCCACACCTGCATCGAGGCCATCGTCACCTGCAAAGGCGACGAGAACGCCGTCGGGCGGCTGCCCGGTTTCGAAAGCCGCCTGCGCGCCCTCTTCCCCACCATCGGCGAGCTGCACCCGATCGTGCTCGGCCTGCCGCTGGCGCTGGCCCATGTGCTGGAGAACGCCGCCGTTGCGCTGCAGGCCCAGGCCGGCTGCGCGGTGAACTTCGGCCATACGGCGCGCACGGTCGAGGAAGGCGTCTACCAGGTGGCCTTCCAGTACAGCGAGGAAGCCGTCGGCCGGCGTGCGCTGGAGCTGGCCGAAGAGCTCATCGCCGCCGCACAGAACGGCAAGGGCTTCGACGCCACCGCCGCCATCACCGAGCTGCGCGATCTCGACGAATCCGAGCGCCTCGGCCCGAGCACCGGCTCGATCGTCGATGCCGCCGTGGCGCGCGGCATCCCGTACCGCCGCCTCACCAGCGGCAGCCTGGTGCAGTTCGGCTGGGGCTCGAAGCAGCGCCGCATCCAGGCCGCGGAAGTCGACAGCACCAGCGGCGTCGCCGAGTCGATCGCGCAGGACAAGGAGCTCACCAAGCAGCTGCTCAACGCGGCCGGCGTGCCGGTGCCGCTGGGCCGCCCCGTCACGAGCGTGGACGACGGCTGGGCCGCGGCGCAGGAAATCGGCCTGCCGGTGGTGGTGAAGCCGCAGGACGGCAACCAAGGCAAGGGCGTCACCGTCAACATCGGCACGCGCGAGCAGCTGAGCGCCGCCTACGATTCGGCCGCGGCCTACGGCGAGGTGATGGTCGAGAAATTCCTGCCGGGCTTCGACTTTCGCCTGCTGGTGGTGGGCGACCGGCTGGTCGCGGCCGCGCGCCGCGATCCGCCGCAGGTCATCGGCGACGGCAAGCAGACCGTGCGCCAGCTGGTCGACCTGGTCAACCAGGACCCGCGCCGCGGCGAAGGCCATGCGACCTCGCTGACCAAGATCCGGCTGGACGACATCGCCATCGGCCGCCTCGAGGCACAGGGCCTCGCGCCCGACAGCGTGCCCGCGCTGGGCCAGCGCGTGGTGCTGCGCAACAACGCCAACCTCTCGACCGGCGGCACCGCCACCGACGTGACCGACACCGTACACCCCGAGGTGGCGGCGCGCGCCGTCGACGCGGCCCAGATGGTCGGCCTGCACATCTGCGGCGTCGACATGGTCTGCGAGAACGTGCTGCGCCCGCTGGAGGAGCAGCACGGCGGCGTGGTCGAGGTCAACGCCGCGCCGGGCCTGCGCATGCACATCTCGCCTTCCTTCGGCCGCGGCCGCGCGGTCGGCGAGGCGGTGATGGACACCCTCTTCGCGCCCGGCGACGACGGCCGCATCCCGGTGGTGGCGGTGACCGGCACCAACGGCAAGACCACCACCGCGCGGCTGATCAACCATTTGCTCGCCGGCAGCGGCCTGCGCACCGGCATGACCAACACCGACGGCGTGTACGTCGATGGCCGCCAGACCGACAGCGGCGACTGCAGCGGGCCCAAGAGCGCGCGCAACGTGCTGCTGCATCCCGACGTCGATGCCGCCGTGTTCGAGGTGGCGCGCGGCGGCGTGCTGCGCGAGGGCCTGGGCTTCGACCGCTGCCAGGTGGCGGTGGTCACCAACATCGGCAGCGGCGACCACCTGGGCCTCAACTACATCACGACGGTGGAAGACCTCGCCGTGCTCAAGCGCGTGATCGTGCGCAACGTGGCGCCGGACGGCCATGCGGTCCTCAATGCCGCCGACCCCAACGTCGCGGCCATGGCCACCAGTTGCCCCGGCAGCGTGATCTTCTTCGCCCAGGACCGGCAACACCCGGTGATGGCCACCCACCGCGCACAAGGCAAGCGCACCGTCTACGTCGACCAGGACACGCTGGTCGCGGCCGAGGGCTCGTGGCGCGAGCGCATCGCGCTGCGCGACGTGCAGATCACGCGCAACGGCACCATCGGCTTCCAGGTCGACAACGTGATGGCCGCCGTGGCCGCCGCCTGGGCCGTGGGCCTGGATTGGGACAGCATCCGCCGCGGCCTCGCCAGCTTCAAGAACGACGCGGCCGGCGTGCCGGGCCGCTTCAACGTCATGGACTACCGAGGCGCCACCGTGATCGCCGACTACGGCCACAACACCGACGCCATGCGCGCCCTGGTGGCCGCGGTCGACACCATGCCCGCGAAGAAGCGCTCGGTCGTGATCAGCGGGGCCGGCGACCGCCGCGACTGCGACATCCGCGACCAGACCGCCATCCTGGGCCAGGCTTTCGACGACGTGATCCTCTACCAGGATGCCGCCCAGCGCGGCCGTGCCGACGGCGAGGTCATGGCCCTGCTGCGCCAGGGCCTCGAAGGCGCGACCCGCACCCGCGGCATCGACGAGATCCGCGGCGAGTTCATCGCCATCGACACCGCGCTCGCGCGGCTGCAGCCGGGCGACCTGTCGCTGATCCTGGTCGACCAGGTCGAGGAAGCGCTCGCTCACCTGGCCAAGCGCATCGCCGAAGGCTGAAGGGCGCAGGCCGGCTCGCTCCGGCCCCGCCCTGCCAGACCTGTCCGACATGAAGCTGCGGCCCCGGTGCCGGGCGGCGGGCCGCACTGTCCCACAGCCTCGGGCCTTGGGGGCGGCAGACACTGCCCCACCGTGCGGCGCACGCTGCGCCGCCCCGAAAGGAGTGCCTTCATGAACAGGACCATTCGTTCGACCCTCGCGCTCGTGCTTGCTGCCGGCGGCCTCGCGGCACCGGCCTTGACCAGCGCCCAAGGAACAGATCCCACCTACCTGCGCGAACGCGCCGCCTGCGACAGCGGCCTGCAGGACCGCAACGCCTGCCTGCGCGAAGCCGGCGCCGCGCGCTACGAAGCCAACCGCGGCGGCCTGACCAGCGCGGCGCCGACCACCTACGAACAGAACGCGCTCGCCCGCTGCTCGCTGCAGCCACCCACCGAACGCGCTGCCTGCGAGGCCCGGATGCGCGGCACCGGCATGACCTCGGTCGAGGGCAGCGTGCTGGGCGGCGGCCTGATCCGCGAGACCGTGACGCCGATACCCGTGCCGGCGCAGGTCCAGTGACCCAACGCATCAAGCGAAAACCAAAGACCTACGCTGTCACACGACTGTCACAAAAGGGTAAGTAGGGATGGCTATAGTTCCGGGTCCATTAGGAGGAACCCAGCCCATGAACGCCATCAAGGTCGCCCGCCGATTCATCGAGACGGACCCGGCCAATGAATCGGCCCAGATCCTCGCCCGCCTGGTCCTCGCCCTCGAGTCCGAGAGGAGCTTCGAACTGGTCACGCTCTATTCACTCGACTACAAGAGCTTTCAGCTGGCGATGGACATCCTGAAGGAATGGCGTCTCGACCGCTACTACGCAAGCAAGTCCAAGCTGTTCGACTTGTCGCTGCAGGTCAGCGAGCTGCCGGGCTGAACGCCCGTCGCATCCCGGGCATCCGGGGCATCGTCAGAAGACGTGACCGAATTCGAGCTCAAGTTCCAGGTCGAACCGCGGCACCGGGCTGCCGTCGAGAGCGCGGTGGCGCGCGGCGGCAGCTCGCGGCGGGAACGCCTCCAGGCCCGTTACTACGACACCTCGGAGGGCGCCCTCGCGGCGCAGCGCATCGTCCTGCGCATCCGCAAGGAAGGCCGGCGCTGGATTCAGACCGCCAAGGCGCCGGGCGGTCACGCGCTGGAGCGCCATGAGCACAACGTCGAGATCGAGACCGCCAAGGCCAGCGACGTGCCGCTGCCGCGGCTGGAGCGCCACGCCGGCACGCCCGTCGGCGCGCTGATCGACAAGGCGTTGCGCGCCGCCGGCCAGGCGCCGGCCGAGGTCCTGCTCACGCCGACCTACGCCACCGACGTCCGCCGCACCACCCGCGAGATGCGCACCGGCGATGCGCGGGTCGAGCTCGCCTTCGATCGCGGCGAGGTGCGCGCGGGCGATCGCTCCCATCCCCTGTGCGAGCTCGAGATCGAGCTCAAGAGCGGCAGCCCGCAGTCCCTGCTCGAGCTGGCGCGGCGCTGGCGCATGCGCTATGGGCTCTCGCTGGACACCGTGTCGAAGGCAGCGCGCGGCGAACGCCTGGCCAAGGGCATCGAGTACGGCGACGCGGTCAAGGCCGAGCCGCCACGGGTGGACGAGGACATGGATGGACCGCAGGTCTTCCGCGCCGTGATCGGCGCCTGCCTGGCACAGATGCTGCCCAATGCCAGCGAAGTGGCCGCCGGCAGTCCCGACCCCGAGCACGTGCACCAGTTGCGCGTCGGCATTCGCCGCCTGCGCACGGCGCTGCGCGAGATGGCCGAGTTCGCCCCGGCCATCGATCCCGCCTGGGAGCCGGCCCTGGTCGACGCCTTCCGCGCGCTGGGCCGCCAGCGCGACC
>DATFFA010000231.1:0-20942 GCA_035250605.1 Variovorax sp.
GGTGTACCTGCGCACCGAGATCGAGCAGGTGCGCAAGTCGGGCTACGCGGGGCGCAACACCGGCCTGCTCGAAGGCATGGCCGGCGTCGCGGTGCCGATCCTCGACCGCGAGGGCCGGGCCGTGGCCGCCCTCAGCGTGGGCACCATCTCCGACCGCCTGAACCCGGAGCGCATGCCCACGGTGGTGTCGCTGCTCAAGCGGGAAGCCGAGGCGATCGGACCGAAGATCCACCCCTTCGACTCGACCCTGCGACGGCCTGCGCAGCGCTTGTCGGGCGCGGCGACGTAGCGCGTCTCGCAGGCGGCGACAAGCCGCCGGGCTGTCGCCTTGCCGAGATGCGGTCAGCCATCCGCTTCCCCGGCAGGAAGCGCGGCGCCCATCATCTGCCGATACCACGCATGGAAGTGCCACATGCCGTCTTCCAGCGGTGACTGGTAGGGCCCCACTTCCGAGACGCCACGCTCGCGCAGCGCGCGGCGGCCCGCGTCCATGCGCTCGCCGATTTCGTCGTCTTCCCGCGCGGTTTCCATGTAGGCCGCACGCTGCGCCTCGACGAAGCCGCGTTCGAAGGCGGCGATCTCCTCCGGGTAGTAGAACTCGACGACGTTGACCGTTTCCTGCGGCCCCTTCGGATGGAGCGTGGACAGCACCAGGACGTGCGGATAGAGCTCGATCATGTGGGTGGGGAAATAGGTCACCCAGACCGCGCCGAAGTCGGGTGCGGCGCCGGTGCGGTAGTCCAGCAGGCGCTCGTGCCAGGTGCGATAGACCTCCGTCCCCGGCTGGCCGAGTGCCTGGTGCACGCCGACGCGCTGCATGCTGTACCAGTCGGCGAAGTCCCAGTGCAGTTCGCTGCAGCTGACGAACGCGCCGAGGCCCGGGTGGAAGGGCGCGACGTGGTAGTCCTCCAGGTACACCTCGATGAAGGTCTTCCAGTTGTAGCGGCAGGGATGCACCTCGACGTGGTCCAGCACGTAGTCCGAGAAATCGAACTCGGGGCGTGCAAACAGCGCCGCCATGTCACGGGCCGGATCGCGCACGCCCTCGAACAGCAGGCCGTGGCAGTTGCGCAGCGCGAAGCGCTGCAGGTTCTTGCAGGGCTTTTGCTCGAACTGCGGCGCGCCCAGCAGATGGCCGCGGTCGTCGTAGGTCCACCGGTGCAGCGGGCAGACGATGCGGCCCCCGGTCGAGCGCAGGTTGCCGCTGGGGTTGGCCAGCCCGCGCACGTCGCCGGTCTCGCCGCCGAGGATCAGCGCTTGCCGGTGGCGGCAGACGTTGGACATGAGCTCCACTCCCCCGGCATGGCGCACCAGCACGCGCCCGCCGCCCTCCTGCGCGAGGCGGCGCCAGTCGCCGATCTGCGGGACGGTCTTCTCGTGGCCCACGTAGCGGGACGAGCAATCGAAGATCAGCTCGCGCTCGCGAGCGAACAGCGCCTCGTCGAAATAGGCGTCCACCGGCAACTGCGTGGACGCCGGCAGGACATGCGAAAGGCGTGCGACATCGTTCATCGGATTCTCCAGGGCGTGACGGGACGCGCCGGCCCGAGCCGGCATCGCGCACCGCGGAAAAGGGATCAGGAATCGGCCAGCAGGCGGGCGATTCGCGTGTCGAGCGGGAGCTTGGGACAGGTGCTGCACTTCTCGCCGTCGCGGCGGCGGAAGTGGTGGCAGCAGACCTTCCGGTCGAGCGCGAGCGCGGGCGTGCCGTCGCGCGCGCGGTAGGCCAGGAAGGCGCAGCCGCCGGCGATGCCCAGGCGCGCGAGCCAGGCTGCGCCCAGTGCGGCGAGCTCGTGGTCGCTGCATGCGGGCGCATGGCGATGCACCCGCAGCAGGGCGCCGAGCACGCATTCGGCCTGCAGGCGATCGGCTGCGCGCAGGTGCAGCGCGACGCAGTCCGCGAGTGCGGCGCGCATCGAATCGCAGAATGCGCGCAGCTCGGTGGCTGCGGCATCCATGCGCTCGAAAGGACTTGCGGCGACCGGCGCGTGCGCGGGCAATTGAAAGCCGCTCGGAAATCCCTCGGCCACCGGCTGCGCCAGGCCGGCAAGGTGCGGCACATGCGTGTCCAGCTGCGCGGCGATCACGCTCAGGTACACCGGCTGCCAGATCGCGAGTCCCCAGCAACGCAGCGCCAGGTAGTGCGCGCCGGCCTCGGGATGCGCCGCGGCCCAGTGGCGGCAGAGCGCTCGCAGGGCCGCTTCGTCGCCGCAGCGCAGCGCGCCGGGCAGCGCTTGCGTGCCCTGCGTGCCGCACAAGCCGGGAACGACCTGCTGCACCAGGCCCAGCATGCGGGCGAGGTCCGGGTCGGGTGCGACGGACGACGCCAGCATGCGCAGGATCACGCCACGCTTTCGGCCATCGCAGCCGCTTGCGCCGCTGCCGCGGGACGGCGGCGGAACCTGGCGATGGGATTGACCAGGTTGCCCGCCATCTTCAGGCTGGAGGCCGGGTCGGACAGGTTCACCATCTGCACGTTGTTGCCGAGCTGCAGGCGGTTCAGGCAGGAATGCAGGAACTCGGGCACGAACATGTCGTAGTGCGCGTACTTGTCGGCGCGCTCCGGATGCGCGTCCTGGTAGTCGTGCACGCAGTCGGCCACGGCGCGCCAGAACTCGTCCTGCGTGCAGCAGCCGTTCTCCACCAGCACCTGGTTGACGTGGCGCAGCACGCCGTCGAACACGTCGATGAAGATGCCCAGCAGCTTGAAGTGGTCCGGCACATCCACCGCGATGCGGTCGACGCGCTCCGGCAGCCGCGTCTTGGCCGCGAGGTCGAGGATGGCGCACTCCTCGGCAATGTCCTTCATGATGGCGCGCACCGGCACGTGGCCGGAGAGCACCAGGATCAGGTTCTCGCCGTGCGGCATGAAGGTCAGGTCGTGCGCGTAGAAGCAGTGCAGCAGCGGTGTCAGATAGGCCTGGAGGTAGCGGCCCAGCCAGGCCGTGGCGCCGAGGCCGGAGAGGCGGATCAGCTCGGGCAGCAGCGCATGCCCGTCCTTGTCGACGTGCAGCAGCGCGGCCATGGTCATCAGCCGCTCGCCCGGCTGCAGCAGCGACAGCGGGCTTTCGCGCCACAGGGCCGAGAACATCTTCTTGTAGGGCGTGTCGACCGGGATCGCCGCCTCGTAGTAGTGGTTGCGGAACCCCATGGACGCGACTTCCTGCAGGATGGTGAATCCGTTGGCGCGCAGGAATTCGTCCTCCGACACCAGCCTCTTGATGAACTCGTTGATGGCCGGCGTGCCCGACATGTAATAGGGCGACAGGCCGCGCATGAAGCCCATGTTCAGGATCGACAGCGAGGTCTTCACGTAGCGCTTGGAGCGGTCGCTGGTGTTGAAGAAGGTCCGGATGGACTGCTGGGCGATGTAGCGGTCGTCGCCGTAGTCCAGGCAGACGATCTTGCGCTGCGCCACGTAGCCGGCGAAGGCGATCGACAGCTTGTTGAACCACTGCCACGGATGGGCGGGCATGAAGTAGTAGTCGGCCGGCTCGACGCCCAGCGCCTGCAGCCGGGCCGTGAAGCGCTCGACCGTCGCGGCGCCCAGCTCCTCGGCCAGCAGCTGTTCGTAGCTCAGCGTGGAGATGCTGGCGAAGGCGGCGTTGTCCTTGTGCACGGCCAGCCAGATCACGCGGATTTCCGAGCCGGACTCCGGCGCATAGGCGCGGTAGTCGACCGCGTTGAAGCCCAGCCGCCCGTTGTTGGCGACGAAGCCCGGGTGGCCTTCGATCATGCCGACCTCGATGGCCTGGAAGTCGGTGGCTTCGGCGAGCTGGGCGCTGCCGGGCGCATCGGCCTTCATGCGCTTGAACGCGCTGCCGAACAGGGTGCTGCTGATCTCGTCGAGGTAGATCGGCAGCAGGTCTTCGCGAAGGCCCAGGCGCCGGCGGCATTCGATGATGAACTGCAGCGCGTCGAGCGGCGCTTCGGCACCGTCCACCAGCTTGCGGATGGACGCCGGCTTGATGTGCCAGTGGCGCAGCGCCAGGCGCTGCGCCTCGAACAGGTAGCGCACGGCGCCGTCGTCCGACAGCACCTGGTAGAGCGCGAAGTCGCCGCTGGTCGGCGCCAGTTGCTCGGGTTCCACGATCAGCTCGTGGGCGTATTCGGCGATCGCCTTGCGCAGCAGGAGGCGATTGGCATCGGCCCAGACTTGCGGCGTCAGGTGCGCGGCGGCCTCGGCCGGGTGTTGCGAAAGCTGGTGTGCGAGGGTGACGTTCATGGATGGATTTCCTCGAGGGTGGCGGCCGTGGCCTGTTCAAAATCTCGCCGGGTGCAAAAGGCGAGGCTGGCGATCTTCTCGGCGAAGACGACATCGCGGTCGTAGACGAAGCCTGCCGACCGGTTCAGTGCATGAATCCTGTGGTTGGTGGCGTCCGGCTCCACCACGATGCGCTGCGCGCCGAGGTGGGCGAACATGAAGCGCATCAGTGCATGGAACACGGCACGCGTGAAGCCGCGAATGCGCACGTCGGGGGGCCCGACGAAGACATGCATGCCCAGGTCGCCGGGCCGCACGTCGTAGAAGGCGCGGATGCGGTCGTGGGCCGGGTCGTAGCACTCGGCCAGGAAGGCGGGCCGGCCTTCATGCAGGCCGACGTAGGCGGTGGCCGTGCCGGAATCCATCATGGCGCGGTAGGCCTCGCGGACTTCCTCCTCGGTCTTGTCCTGCATCAGCCAGAAGGCGGCACGCTCCTGCGTGAACCAGCGGTGCAGCATCGGCACGTCCTGCGGAATGCGAAGCAGGCGGAACACGAAGCCGTCCGCATCGCGGTAGGAGGCGAGCGCGGCTTCGCCGCGGCGGTGCGGGGTGTCAGCTCGCATGGGCGGGCGCCTCCAGCGCGGGCTTCTCCCCTGCCCCGCCGGCCTCGCCCAGGTGGCCGGCGCTCGGCACCTGCAGGATCAGCCGGTCCAGCAGCGCCGTGAGCACGAAGCCGCCGGCCGCGAGCAGGAAGGGCACCTGCAGCCCGTAGCGATCGACGATGGCGCCGGCCGCGAAGGAGGACAGCAGCACGCCCAGGTTCTGGAAGAAGTTGGTGATGCTGTAGTCGTGCGCATAGCGCTGCGGCGTCGAGAGCCGGAACAGGTTGACCTCGAGCTTGACGATGATCTGGAACAGCGCCCACCCGTAGAGCACGCGGCCCGCCACGACCAGCAGCGGATCGGGCGCCGCGTGCAGCAGCAGGCCGACGGTGCCCAGCAGCAGATTGCCCACCGTGTGGTCGGGCAGCCGGCCGCCGCGGGCGCGGATGCGGGCATGCAGGCGCAGCGCGACGATGGCCACCACGCCGGGGATGGCGAAGGCCATGCCCGAGGCCAGCTCGCTGTCGTCGCCCGAGATCTTCTGCCAGTAGACCGAGAAGAAGGGCCGGATCAGGTAGGCGCTGAAGTCGAACAGCAGCATCACGAGCGCCAGGCGCAGGATCGGCAGCCGCTCGCGCAGGCGCGGACGCGGCGAGTCCTCGGCCGCCTGTGCATGCGCGCCGCTGTTGACGCGCACGATCTTGCCGCTGCAGATCAGGTAGATGCAGACCGCCATCTGGAAGAAGTCGCCTGCGGCCATGGCATGGATGCTGGCGCGCGGTCCCCAGGCCTGCAGCACCAGGCCGCCCACCACGGCGCCGAAGATGGCGCCGAAGTGCACCACGACCGACAGCACGCCGATGGTGGCCGCGTGCTGCTCCTTGGGGGTGAGCCGCATCATGTACGGGTACATCAGCAGGTAGCTGCTCTTGCACATGAACATGAGCATCGACAGCACCCAGTACGTCGTCACGTCGGGCGCCCGGTCGCTCAGCAGGCTGAAGGTGCCGGCGGCGAACTGCGTATAGACCAGCAGATGCAGCGGCTCGACGCGCCGTGCCACGCGGGCCCAGATCGGCAGGGTGCACATCACGGCGACCGAGATGGCCGCCACGTAGGCGCCGACGTGGACCGCGCTGTCCAGCCCGAAGCGCTCGCTGAAGAACTGCGGATAGAAGGGGATCAGGATGGCGTCGCTGATGACGGCCAGCACCGTCATGGTGATGATGTGGGCTCGGAGGTTCATGGGCGCGGGTGTCCTGGTTCAGAGCCTGACGAATTCCGCGCCGGACGGGATCGCGAAGTCCTGGATCGCGATGCGCCGCTCGATGCGGTAGTGCTCCACCCCGGTCAGCTCGCGCAGGATGTAGGAGTTGCGCCAGCAGCTCATGCCGAGGTCCTGGTTGGTCATGCCGTGGGTGTGCTGGCCGGCGTTCTGCACGAAGACCTCGTTGCCGTTGAAGTCCGCGGCGTAGTTGCGGGCCAGCCGGTAGCGGCCCTTGTCGTCCCAGCGCAGGCGGTGGCGGATGCCCTCGACGAAGGGCGGGATGTTCTCGCGGTAGCCGGTGGCGAAGACCAGGCCTTCGGTACGGTGCGCATAGCGGGTCTCGCAGTCGAGCTGCCGGAACTCGATCCGGTAGTTGCCCTCGCCGGCGTCGTGGCGGCAGTCCTGCAGCTCGCAGTTGGTGATCAGATGGGTGCGCAGCCGCCCGCGTGCGCGCCGGTCGTCGAGCAGGTCGTAGATCTGGTTGATCAGGCTGGCGTTGACGCCCTTGTAGAGGCTGTCCTGCGTGCGGACGATGCGCTCCTTCTTCTCTTCGTCGAGGTGGTAGAAGTAGTCGATGTAGTCGGGCGAGAACATCTCCAGCGTGAGCTTGGTGGTCTCCATCTGGAAGAAGCGCGGCGAGCGCGTGATCCAGGTCAGGCTGTAGTCGTGCGCTTCGGCTTCCTTCAGCAGGTCGTGGTAGACCTCGGCCGCGCTCTGGCCGCTGCCGACGATGGTGATGGAGCGCTTGCGCTGCAGCTGCGCCTTGCTCTCGATGTAGTCGGCGGTGTGCAGGTAGCGGTGCTCGCCCGGCCTGCAGCAGGGCGGGAACAGCGGCTTGGAGCCCACGCCCAGCACCAGCTTGCGCCCGCGCAGCACGAAAGGCTGCCGCTTCGGGCCGCACACGCCCGTCACCACGTAGCAGTTGCGCTCGGCGTCGTGCACCACTTCCTGCACCTCGTGCGCGAAGCGCACGTTGTCGAGCTGCGCCGCGGCCCACCGGCAATAGCGGTTGTACTCGGCGCGCGTCAGGTAGAAGCTCTCGCGAAAGTAGTACGAGTAGATCTTGCCCTCTTCCTTGCAGTAGTTGAGGAAGCTGAAGCGGCTGGTGGGATCGGCCAGGCTCACGAGGTCGGCCAGGAACGGGTTCTGCAGCGTGGTGTTGTCGATCAGCATGCCCGGGTGCCAGCTGAACTCCGTGCTGCGCTCGAGGAAGACTCCGTTCAGGCCGGCAATGGGCTGGGCCAGGCAGGCCAGGCTCAGGTTGAAGGGGCCGAGCCCGATCGCGATGAATTCATGGACGTCTTGCTTCATCGAAGGCCATCTCCTGTTGCCCCTACCACTGGTAGGTGAAGGTTGCAGTCACGTTGCGCGCGTCGCCCCAGTAGCAGTAGGTCTCGTTCATGCACGAGGCGACATAGGACTTGTCGAACAGGTTGTTCACGCTCAGGCGCAGGTTGGAGCCCCTGAGCGATGGGCTCAGGCGTCCGAGGTCGACGCGCAGCATCAGGTCCATCAGCACATGGGACGGCACCTTGAAGCTGTTGGCGTTGTCGCCCCAACTGGTGCCCACGTAGCGCAAGCCGGCGCCCGCCGTGTAGCCCGGCGCGAAGTTCCAGTCGCCCCAGACCGAGGCCATGTGGCGCGGCACCTGGTAGGGCGTCCTGCCGGTGAAGCCGTCCGGCGACTCGAGGTACTTCATGTCGGTGAAGGTGTAGCTCGCCAGCACCGACACCTCGCGCGTCAGCTGCGAGCGCGCCTCCAGTTCCAGCCCGCGCGAACGCACCTTGCCGGCCGCCTCGTAGTAGGTGGCGCCCACCGGGCGCGTGGCGACGTTCTTCTGCTCCAGGTCGTACACGGCCGCCGAGAGCAGCGTCCTGGAGCCGGGGGGCTGGTAGCGGATGCCGGCCTCCACCTGCTTCGTCTCTGCCGGCGGCAGGATGTTGCCCTGCCGGTCGTTGCGCAGGCTCGGGTTGAAGCCGTCCGAATAGCCGACATAGGGCGCGACGCCGTTGTCGAACAGGTAGACGGCGCCGACCCGCTTGGTGAACTTCGAGCCGCTCCATTGCGCCGGGCTGCCGCTGCCCATCTGGTTCGAGGCCTTGGCGTGGTCCTCGCGGCCGCCCAGCGTGAAGCGCCAGCGGCCCAGGGCCATCTGGTCCTGCAGGTAGACGCCGGTCTGCTCCAGGTGGCGGTCGATCGGGAAGCTCGTCACGTCGCTCAGGCCGGGGAAGCCGTAGACGGGGGCGAACACGTTGATGGGCAGCGCGCTGCCGGATTCCCAGCTGCCGTCGACATGGCGCTTCTGGTAGTCCAGGCCCGCGACCAGCGTGTGCGCGAGCGCGCCGGTCTGGAAGCGCCCTTCGAGCTGGTTGTCGACGGTGTGGCCGTGCGTCTCTTCGCGGGCGCCGGAGTAGTAGCGCGTCAGGGTGTCGGGGCCGGCCCAGCCGTAGCCGTAGACCTGGCGCAGCGTGGTGTCGGCCGAGACGTAGCGGAAGTTCTGCCGGAACTTCCACTGGTCGTTGAAGGCATGCTCGAACTGGTAGCCGACGAAGCGCTGGGTCCGGTGGTATTTCTCGATGCTCGGGTCGCCATCGAAGAAGTGGCGCGAGATCTTGCGGCCGTTGTGGCCGGCGGTGATGCTGGCGTCGGCCGGCACGCCGCTGTGGTAGCTGCCGTTGGGATCGTCCTGCAGGTAGGCCTGCAGCAGCAGGCGCGTGTCCTTCGAGGGTTGCAGCAGCAGGGAGGGCGCGATGGCGCGCCGCTCTTCCTTCACATGTTCGAACTGCGAGTCCAGCTTGCGCGCCAGCCCGGTCACGCGAAAGGCCGCCACGCCGTTGGCATCGATCGGCCCGGTGAGATCGAACGCCCCTTCGACGCGATGCCGGTTGCCCAGGGTGAGCTGCACTTCGCCCTGCGGCTGGAATTGCGGCGCCAGGCTGGTCAGCGCCACCAGGCCGCCCGGCGAGGCGCGCCCGTAGAGCACCGAGGCGGGCCCGCGCACGATGTCGATGCGCTCCAGGAAATAGGGGTCCACCTGCATCGAGGTGTAGCTGCCCTGGTCGCTCAGCATGCGCAGGCCGTCCAGCAGGGTGCTGTCGACGCTGCTGTCTTTGAAGCCGCGCAGGGCGACGTAGTCGTAGCGGTTGGAGGAGCCCACGAGCCCGGTGAAGGTGCCCGGCGTGTAGTTCAGCGCCTCCCCGATGGCGCGCGGCTTCTGGTCTTCCAGCTGCTGCCGGGTCACCACCGAGATGGACTGCGGCGTCTCGATGATGGGCGTGTCGGTCTTGAAGCCCGAGGCGCTGCGCCGGGCGACGTAGCCGGTCACGCCCGAGGGGCTTTCCTGCTCGGCGCTGACCGTCACTGCCGGCAGCTCCGCGCTGCCGGGCATCGCAGGGGCAGCCCGCACGACGACGGTGTTGCCGTCGATGGCCGCCGCCAGGCCGCTGCCTGCCAGGAGGCGGTCCAGCGCCAGCCGGGGCGTCAGCAGGCCGGAAACGGCCGGCGCCGTGCGGCCCGCGGCCAGCGCGGCCGGCACCATGAGTTCGAGCCGCGTCTGGCGCGCCAGATCGTTGAGGGCCTGCGCCAGCGGCTGCGACGCAATGTGAATCTGCATCGGGATGGACGCCAGCCCGGGCGTGGTGGCGGCCTGGCCAAATGCGGCGGTGCCGGAACAGGCCAGCGCGAGGGAGAGGGCCAGAGGAGCTGGCGCAAGGCGGAAGCGAGGGCGAGGCATGCGTTCTTGTCAGGGAAGTAAATGAGAATCCTTCCCATGTAGACGCACCGGCTTGGCGAAACCCCAGGTGGGGTCGCATTTTTTCTTTGGGCTACTTGCCCGGGACGATCTCGGTCACGCCGTCATGCGCGCGCAGCCGCACCGGCAGCACCTGCGGCAGGGCGCGGGAGAAGTTGTCGAGCCGGCGTGGATCGAAGGTGCCGCTGACGCGCAGTGCCGCCACGGCCGGATCGCGCACCGTGAGGTTGACGGGGCCATAGCGCTCGAACTCCGCCAGCGCCTGCGCCAGCGTGGCGTTGTCGAAGCTGACGCGGCTGTCACGCCAGGGCGCGATGCCCGCAGCGCTCACGGCAGACACGGCACCGAGCCGCCCTTCGGCATCGCTGTCGACCTGCTGGCCGCTGGTGAGCTCCACGGCGGCGCCCTCGCCTGCCGGCGGCCGTGCGGCCGAGGCCACACGCACGCGGCCCTCTTCCACCGCGACGCGAACATTCCGGTCGCCCGGAACGCCGGGCGTGTGGCGCACCGAGAAGCGCGTGCCGACCACCGTGATGCGCAGCGGACCGGCCCGGACATCGAAGGGGCGCGCCGGGTCTGCCTGGACCTGGAGCACGGTCTGGCCCTCGGCGAGGCGCAGCTCGCGGCGCTCGCGATGAAAGATCACCTCGGCACGGGTCGCGGTGTCGAGCCGCAGGCGGGTCGCGTCGGGCAATGTCACTTCGAGCTGCTGACCGCGCGCGGTGGCGAAGCTCTGCGTGAACACCGGCTGCCGTTGCCAATGGCTCCAGGCCAGGTAGCCGCTGCCGCACACGAGCAACGCGGCCGCGGCGACGGCTGGCCGCGGCACGAGGACTGCCAGCCCGCGCCACCAGGGACGAGCGCGCGGCGCGGAATGCGTCTCGGCCTTGCCCCTGGCCAGATTCGCGCGCAGCTGGCGCACGTCGTCGGCCGGCAGTGCATCGAGCGCATGCCAGTCCTTTTCCCATCGTGCGAACGCCGTGCGATGGGCCTCGTCCGCGGCCAGCCAGGCTTGGAATTCCGCTTCTTCGGCGGCAGCGAGGCGCCCGCCCTTCCGGCGCACGAGCCACCCCAGGGCCGCGCTTTCCGACTCTGCGGATGACGCGGCTGGCGGTTCGGCTGGCGGCTGTGTGGTCATGGCGCGGAATTCGGGCTCCCTCATGCAGACGCGCGAGCGGGGCAAAACCCTAGGCTGTGCCATCGAGCGCATTCTTGCAACGCCGGCAGGCCAGCATGGCGGACTGGACGTGCTGCTCCACCATCTTGCGCGAGATGCCCATCCGCTCGGCCACTTCCGCGTGCGGCAGGCCATCGAACTTGTGCAGGATGAAAGCCTCGCGGCAGCGCAGCGGCAGCGCATCGATGGTGGCGAGCATGGCATTCACCGCCTGGCCCGAGGCAGCGGCGGTGTCGGGCTCGAAGGCCGGCGGCGCCGCCAGATCGTCGAGCACCATGGCCTCTTCCCCAGGCTCCGGCTGCAGCGCTTCGCCACGGACCTCGCTGCGGCGGTACTGGTCGATCTGAAGGTTGCGCACGGTGCGGTACAGCAGCGCGCGAGGCTCGAGCACCGGCTGGCCCGAGCGCAGGACCGCCAGGACGCGCGCATAGCTTTCCTGCACGAGATCGGCCGCCGCGTCGCGGCTGCGCGCCGTGCGGGAGCAGAAATTCAGCAGTTCCTGGTAGTAGCGCTCGAGCACTTGAACAATCGCGACAAATGAGATTCATTCTCATTATGGATGATCCGCCTGATCCGCCTGCCTCCGCGCATCGGCGCGTGACGACTACCGCGCCCACCATCCTTCCCCGAAGCGCCCTTGGAGGAAAGCCACGAAGCTGGACACCTTTCCCGGCACCAGCTTGGGCGACGGGAAGACCGCGTGGATCTCCTGCTCCGGCAGCGCATGGCCCGGCAGCACTTCCACCACCTTGCCGGCTGCCAGCGAGTCGCTGGCCACGTAGCGCGGCATGAGCGCGATGCCCAGCCCCTCGCGCGCCGCAGCCAGCACGGCCGAGACGTTGTTGGAGCGCAGCCGGCCGGAGACGGGCACCGTCACCGGCTCGCCCTTGGGCGTGTGCATGCGCCAGACATCGTCGCCCACCACGCTGCTGTAGATCAGCGCCACGTGCCCGCTCAAGTCCTGGGCGCGCTTGGGCGTGCCGTGCTTCTTCAGGTAGCCCGGCGCCGCCACCATGACCCACGGGTTCATGCCCAGGAAGCGGGCGCCCAGCGACGAATCGGCCAGCTTGCCCATGCGCACGGCGACATCGATGCCCTGGGCGATGAGGTCCACGTAGCGGTCCTCGAAGCTCAGGTCGACCTGCACCTGCGGGTGGCGCGCCATGTATTCCAGCGCCAGCGGCACCACCACGCGCCGGCCGAAGGCGACCGAAGTGCCGATGCGCAGCAGGCCCTGGGCTTGCGACTCGCGCCGGCGCACCACCTGCTCGGCCTCCTCGGCCTCGTGCACGATGGACTTGCACTTCTCGTAGTAGAGCGAGCCTGATTCGGTCAGGCTCACGCCGCGCGTGTTGCGGTTGAGCAGCCGCACCTTCAGACGCGCCTCGGTGGCCGCGACCTGCTTGGTCACGGTGGGCTGGGTGGTGTTGAACTCGCGCGCGGCCTTGGAGAAGCTGCCGGTCTCCACCACGCGAACGAACATCTCCATGGCAAGCAGTCGATCCATGGCCCGATGGTAGTGCCCCGAGGCCAGTTATTCCGGCATGGAATAGCTTTTATGGCCCCGCGCCGCCTTCTGCCCGAAGCCCCGAATTCCTAAAGTCAGGCATTCCCAAGGAGACTTCACATGGCAAAGATGTCCGCGGCCCAGGCCGCCGTTCTGGTGATGGAAAAAGAAGGCGTCACGCAGGCCTTCGGCGTGCCCGGCGCCGCCATCAATCCGCTCTACTCGGCACTGCGCAAGCAAGGCACCATCGGCCACATCCTGGCGCGCCACGTCGAGGGCGCCTCGCACATGGCCGAGGGCTACACCCGCGCCGTGGCCGGCAACATCGGCGTGTGCATCGGCACCTCGGGGCCGGCCGGCACCGACATGATCACCGGCCTGTACTCGGCCTGGGCGGACTCGATCCCGATCCTCTGCATTACCGGCCAGGCGCCGCGCGCCCGCCTCTACAAAGAGGACTTCCAGGCGGTGGACATCGAGTCCATCTCGAAGCCGGTCACCAAATGGTCGGTCACGGTGCGCGAGCCGGGCCAGGTGCCGCAGGTGTTCCAGCAGGCCTTCCACCTGATGCGCTCGGGCCGCCCGGGGCCGGTGCTGATCGACCTGCCCTTCGACGTGCAGATGGCGCAGATCGAGTTCGACATCGACACCTACCAGCCGCTCACGCCCTACAAGCCGGCCGCCAGCCGCGCGCAGATCGAGAAGGCCATCGCCATGCTGAATGCGGCCGAGCGCCCGCTGATCGTGGCCGGCGGCGGCATCATCAACGCGAACGCCAGCGACCTGCTGGTGCGCTTCGCCGAAGCCACCGGCGTGCCGGTGATCCCGACGCTGATGGGCTGGGGCACGATCCCCGACGACCATCCGCTGATGGCCGGCATGTGCGGCCTGCAGACCAGCCACCGCTACGGCAACGCCACGATGCTGGCCTCCGACTTCGTGCTGGGCATCGGCAACCGCTGGGCCAACCGCCATACCGGCTCGGTCGAGGTCTACACCAAGGGCCGCACCTTCGTGCATGTGGACATCGAGCCCACGCAGATCGGCCGCGTGTTCACGCCCGACTTCGGCATCGTCTCCGATGCCAAGGCCGCGCTCGAACTCTTCGTCGAAGTGGCCGAGGACATGAAGGCCCAGGGCCGGCTGCCCAGCCGCCGCGACTGGGCGGGCGAGTGCCTCGAGCGCAAGAAGACCATGCTGCGCAAGACCAACTTCGACGACGTGCCGATGAAGCCGCAGCGCGTCTACCAGTGCATGAACCGCAACTTCGAGCGCGAGACCTGCTATGTCAGCACCATCGGGCTGTCGCAGATCGCGGCGGCGCAGTTCCTGCACGTCTACAACCCGCGCAACTGGATCAACTGCGGCCAGGCCGGCCCGCTGGGCTGGACCATCCCCGCGGCCCTGGGCGTGCGTGCCGCCGACCCGTCGCGCAGGATCGTCGCGCTCTCCGGCGACTACGACTTCCAGTTCATGGTCGAGGAACTGGCGGTGGGTGCGCAGTTCAAGCTGCCCTACATCCACATCGTGGTCAACAACTCCTACCTGGGGCTGATCCGCCAGGCGCAGCGCGGCTTCGAGATGGACTACTGCGTGCAGCTGGGCTTCGAGAACATCAATGCCACGGAGCAGAGCGGCGTGGAGCGCGAGTACGGCGTCGACCACGTGAAGGTGGTCGAAGGCCTGGGCTGCAAGGCGATACGCGTCTACAAGCAGGAAGAGATCAAGCCGGCCATCGAGCGTGCCGAGAAGCTGATGGCCGAGTTCAGCGTGCCGGTGGTGATCGAGGTGATGCTCGAGCGCGTGACCAACATCGCGATGGGCACCGAGATCGACGCCATCAACGAGTTCGAGGCACTGGCCGAGAGCCTTGCCGACGCACCCAGCTCCGTCGCCGCGGCGATGCTGGATTGATTCCGAGGAGATCCACGAGATGCCGCGTTTCGCCGCCAACCTGACGATGCTCTTCACGGAGCTGCCTTTCATGCAGCGCTTCGAGGCCGCTGCCAAGGCGGGCTTCAAGGCCGTCGAATACCTCTTCCCCTACGCTTTCGACAAGAAGGAGCTCACTGCCGCGCTGCGCGCCAACGGCCTGCAGCAGGTGCTGCACAACCTGCCCGCGGGCAACTGGGAGACGGGCGAGCGCGGCATCGCCTGCCATCCCGACCGCATGGGCGAATTCCGCGAGGGCGTGGGCATGGCGATCGACTACGCGACCGCGCTGGGCTGCCCCAAGCTCAACTGCCTGCTCGGCAAGCTGCCTGACGGCGTGAACGCCGGGGAGGCGCGCAAGGTGGCCGTGGAGAACCTGCGCTTCGCCGCCAGGGAACTGCAGACTGCGGGAATCATGCTGCTGATCGAGCCGATCAACCACTTCGACATTCCCGGCTTCTTCCTGACCCGCACCGACCAGGCGCTGGCCATCATCGACGACGTGGGCTCGACCAACCTGCTGCTGCAGTACGACATCTACCACGCGCAGCGCATGGAAGGCGAGCTGGCCGCCACGATGAGCAAGAACATGGCTCGCATCGGCCACATCCAACTGGCCGACAACCCGGGCCGCGGCGAGCCGGGCACGGGGGAGATCAACTACCCCTGGCTCTTCAAGCACATCGATGCCGCCGGCTACACCGGCTGGATCGGATGCGAGTACAAGCCGCGCGGCACCACGGCCGACGGCCTCGGATGGCGCAGCGCCCTCACGCAGTAACGACACCACAGACAGACAAGACAAAGGAATTCATCGCATGTCCACCTCGGCATCCCGGAAGATCGGTTTCATCGGCCTCGGCATCATGGGCGCACCCATGGCCGGGCACCTGCTCGACGCCGGCCACACGCTCTTCGTCAACACGCAAGGGCCCGTGCCCGAGCCCTTCAGCTCGCGCGCCACCGTGTGCAACTCGGCCGCCGAGGTGACGAAGCAGGCCGACGTGGTCTTCGTCATGGTGCCCGACACGCCCGATGTGGAGAAGGTGCTGTTCGGCGAGAACGGCGTGGCCTGCGCACTGACCAAAGGGAAGACGGTGGTGGACTGCAGCTCCATCGACCCGATCGCGACCAAGGGCTTCGCCAAGCGCATCGAGGAACTGGGCTGCGGCTACGTCGACGCGCCGGTCTCGGGCGGCGAGGTGGGCGCCAAGGCGGCCAGCCTGACCATCATGTGCGGCGGCGACGAAGGCGTCTTCGGCCGCGTGCGGCCCCTGCTCGAGAAGATGGGCAA
The DNA here is from genome assembly GCA_035250605.1 of Variovorax sp. Classification (GTDB taxonomy): domain Bacteria; phylum Pseudomonadota; class Gammaproteobacteria; order Burkholderiales; family Burkholderiaceae_C; genus Variovorax. Next base: position 15,735 of record DATFFA010000231.1, read on the forward strand.
GAACGTGACGCTGGTCGGCGCCGCCGGCGATGGGCAGGTGTGCAAGGTAGCCAACCAGATCATCGTGGCGCTGAACATCGCGGCCGTCGGCGAGGCGCTGGTGTTCGCCAGCAAGGCCGGCGCCGATCCGGCCAAGGTGCGGCAGGCGCTGATGGGCGGCTTCGCCTCCTCGCGCATCCTCGAGGTGCATGGGGAACGGATGATCAAGCGCACGTTTGCGCCGGGTTTCCGCATCGCGCTGCATCAGAAGGATCTGAACCTGGCGATGCAGAGTGCGCGCGCGCTGGGCGTGGCGCTGCCGCAGACCGCCGGTGCGGCGCAGCTGATGAATGCCTGCGCGGCGCTGGGGCATGGGCAGGACGATCACTCGGCGTTGGTGCTGGCGCTGGAGGCGTTGGCGCAGCATCCGGTGGCGCCTGGCGCTTGATCGAGGACCCGCACGAAACTCGCATCGCCAGGATTTGCGACAAAAATGTGACAAAGTTTGACCAAGCCTGCAGGGGCTGTTACATACGGCCTTCCAGAAAAAATGGGAAGGCCTGTCAATGCACGTCGGAAGAGCCCCGCATATTTCGAAGTCGAATAGTGCAAAGGAAAGCGCGATATTCCGCGCGGAAAAATCATTAGATCCTGCCGGCGAAGGGCCTCCTTCTTCGCAGGCGTCGAAAGTCCCCGTACTCGCGATCAACGACGTCCAGGCGCGGTTCGCACAGCATCTCGAAAGCCAACGACCTCGCCTTGAAAAGCAGCAGTCCGCACTGCCGCACATCCGCCACATTTCGAAAAAGGTCCTGCCCCGCGCCATCGAGCAGCTGAAGCAGGGTATGGGCCAGGACGAAATGCGTACGGTCGCAGCAATTACTGCGCGCGCAGACGGCCTGGTGGCGAGCCCTGGCATGCCGGATCTGTCATACGACAGGGAGGCACTGTCTCCTGATATCGAGCACCTGCTGCAATGCATGCAAGCGGCGGCGGCGGCACATCCGGGTGACGGCCCCGATGCCCAGCAGCAGCGCCGCTGCGCGCTGATCGACTGTCTCGGCGCGGTCTTTCGCAACGAGTTCCACAGCGATGCCGCCCGATGGGCCGCCAACGTGGCCAATGTGACTGTGCGTACCGGCATGATCGTGGCGCTGTGCACGTTCATGCGTGACGCAATCGCCTTCGAATTGAGCAAGGCCGCCCCAGCCGATGGACAGGAAATGTGGCGCGTCGCGGGCATTTTCGCAATTGCCATCGCACCGACCTACAACATACTGGGCGGCATTTTGTCGGGCGCCCTGGGCACCGCCAACCTCACCAGCATCGTGTCGCGCGTGTGGCTGGGCGCCTTGAACCTGAGCGTGTTATTGGCCTGCTACGCGATGGGCACGCTGGATGAGCTCGGTGCGATATTGCCGAGCTTCATTTTCTACACCATCGCTCGAGATACGTGCAATTTTTTCTTTCCCCTCAGGGACAACCTCACGTCGCTTCCGAAGCGTGCCGTGTTTGCATCGGCAGGGATCTATGGCTTGTTCCAATGGCTTGGCGGCATGGTCATGGGCAAAGCAGTGCCCGAAGCTGGCGCCGGCGCCGCCGCCTTATTCAATGCCGTCGACTCCTTTGGCCACGGCTTGATGAACGCCCTGCTGGAAATCTGTGACGACCTGACCTTGCCGGCCATCGTCAAGTACATGGAGAACAGGGAATATCGCCAGAAGGAAGCGCACGACATCCGGACCGAGGACCTTCACGCAGAGTACATGAAGGAGCTGAGCGCTTTTGCCAAGGATCTGCTGAAAACGCCCGCCGAAGAGCGCCAGCAAAAGATCGACCAGAAGAACCTTGAACTGTATGAGCGTGAGTTTGAGCGCATGAAGCATCTGGACGGAACCAAGCTCGACGATGCGCACATCGAATACCTGGACCACCTCAGGAAGGAATTTCCAACATATCAACGAAAAAAGCTGGAGCACCTGTGGAGATCCAGCGGGACGCCGAATAACCTTTCCGATGCACAGCTGAGTGAATTGGGAGATCTTGAAAGAGAGCTCGACGTCTACAAGAAGACGCGCGAACTGGATCGAATGAAAGTCTTGCACGCCGAAAATCGCCTCGGACCCGAGCAAGAAAAGTACTTGACATGGCTTGCGAGCGCGGTTGAATATGAATTACATGAATGGCTAAAACTGACGGCCGAGAACCAAGAGGGACTGAGCGATGAGACCAAAGAACGCCTGAGACATCTTGATTTTGAATTTGGGAGCAGCACCGGGTTGGAGTCCGCAGTGTTGCGCCCAATAGCGAGCTTGCAATCGAATGTACAGAATTCGCCGGATTTCACCTGCCTTGACAAGATGATCAAGAACGCATGCCGGTTAAGAGACATCTTGACGAAGGACGAACGCAATCAACTCAAGCAGGAACTCTCGAACCTCGATGATGAGCTGAATATTTTTGCCGAGGATCTGCTGAACACGCCGGCCGGCGAGCGACGGAAAAAAATAGACGCAAAAAATCTTGAACTGTATCGGCAAGAGATTCAACGCATTGAACTTCTGGACAGAAATGAAATCAGCGTTGCCCACAAAGAATATTTGCACAACCTCAAAAAAGAATTTCAGACATATCTCCAAGCGCAAGCGGTGGAGCGAGCGTGGAGCGCATTGAGCGTAGCTCCGGATTGCCTCTCCCATACGCAACTTGATCAACTGAGAGGCTACGAGATAAATCTGGGCATCTATACCAAGACACGCGAGCTGAAGCGGATGCAGAAAATGGAGAATTTGCTCGACGAGGAGCAAAAACAATACCTTGCGATTCTCGGCCAGGCGGTTGCACTGGATCTGGACAATTACAGAAAATTGACGTATGAAGATTGGAGCGAACTGAGCGGCGAGGCAAAAAACCGCCTCAAGCGCCTTGAATACGAATTAAACAGCCACGCTCAATTGAAACCTCCAGCGCTGCGCCCGATATCCGATCTGCAAGTCGACGGAACGGACGCGCCGGATTTCACTCGTTTTGACCGGGTAGCCGAGGCTGCATGCCGGTTTCGGGATGCCGGGGCCTTGACGAAGGAAGAACGCGAGCAGATCGTGCAAGAGTTGTTCGTGTACGAATTCGTGAGAACCCATCTCCCGCTCCCGAGGCTCACACCCCTCGAGGACAAAGTGATGGCCTCGATCTTCAAGGAGAACCCGCACATTCTTCCCGTCGAGTTCATGCAGACCCTCGGCAGTCAAGTCGCCGAGAAAAGGAGCGGCGCCGCCGAGCCGCTTCGCATCCGGCTTGGCTTTTTCCCGTGGATCGGAACCACATGGATCGAGGCATGGGAGCGCATCGCCAGGCAAGCGCTCATCACCAATGCGGCGCGCCAGAACGCCTTCGCGACCGCCGTCGGCGCAGTGGGCGCGCTGATGAGCCTCTTGCCCCAGGGCAGCGACGACAACACTCAGCTCGCGGTCGGGAGTCTGATCGCCGCGTTCGCCATCTCGCTGGTCTACCCAGGGCTCATCCTGGGGCACACGGAAGGCGCATCGCCGGGGCGGCCGATCGAGCGACCGGGGGCCTGGGGCCTTGGTGCTTTACGAAATGAGCCCCAAGTGCCGGAAGAAGTCACAACACCGAGGGGCAATCAGGGGCATCAAGCCAGCGACGACCGCAATCTCAGCGAAGCCAGCGGGGGCGGCAAACTCAGCCAGCTCGACGAATTCCCGCTTTCGGAAATCCGAGTGGACCTGGATTCACCGCAAGTGCGGACCGCCACTTTGTAGTGCGGTGCTCTACTGCGCCAGCTCTCAGTCTTCCCACGGCAGCATGATCGTCACGACCGCTTCACCCCGGTCACCGCCGTGCGTCTGCATCGCCAGGCGGACGCGTCGCGACCGCGTTCCGCCCCCCTCCTGCGGCACGCGGCACACCGCAAAGAGGCAGCGCATGCTCCGGCCGGCCGCAGCCGCCCGGCCTGCCATCCAGAGCACGTCCCACAGCCTCCCTGCCTCGCTCTGCCCCGGGGCCTTCGCCTTCGCGGCCTCATCGGTCCATTCGACGCACTCGATCCACGCCGCTCGCGTCATGGCCACCGGCACGAGAAAGCCTGCCATGCGCGCTGCTTCGCTCACGTCCATCAGTTCCGCTTCGGAGATCATCTGTGCGCGGCTGTAGCCGTGAATGATCTCGGGCGGGCGAAGGCTGCCATCGTCTGAGTCGGTCGTATGCATCGGAAGCTCTCTGGTCTTGAGTTAATGATGCGTCGAATCTACGGATCGCCGGGTTCGCGGCAACTAGTGAGGATTACCGGGGACAGGCAGGCGCTGGGCTGGGATGATGCGCGTCGAACCAGCGGCCCGCCGGCGGCGGATCGCACAAGATATCGGTCAGGGAGGAGACACGAATGGACGTTTTATTGGTCGAAGACCAGCCCGTCGTTTCAGAGGCAACTGCGGACAAGATTTCCCGCAATGCCCGCGTCGAATCGATCGAAGTCCGCGGCACTGCAGAGCGGGCGCTGCATGCGTTGCGATGGCAGCCGGACCGCTGGGGTCTGATCTTCCTGGACCTCGACGTCCCAGGCGCAGTCGGCCTTTCGCTTGCCATGGAAATCGGGCGCCTCGGGAAGGCTCCCATCACCTGCGTTCTCACCGGCTCGCAACGGCCCGACTACGTCGCCCAGATCGAGGCGGCTGGCTTCATGGGCTACATCCTGAAGGCGATGGAAGTGGATGCGCTGGTCCGGGCGCTGGACGCAGTGCTCGACGGTCAGCGAGTCTTCCCTGCCCGGTCGAGCACCGGCGCGGACGTGCCTCGCCTGACGGTGCGACAGACCCAGTGCCTGCAGCTCGTGAGCGAGGGCAAGTCCACCAAGCAGATCGCAAAGATCCTGTGCCTGCATGCCGGCACGGTCAACTACCACATCGAATCCGCCATGGATGCCCTGGGCGTGAACGCCCGTGCGCACGCGGTACAGCGTGCGCTCCAGTTCGGGCTGGTGACGCTGAACGGAGCTCGGCCATGAGCGTGGTCGCCGAGGCCGCCGCGACGGCGCAGGGGATGTCCGCGAACTCGCCGGAGCCTGCAGAGCAACAACGCACCCGCCTGCTGCTGACGGCGAGCCCGGCGCACAAGCACCTCGCGATGCGTGCCTTCGCCATGCAGCAGATCGTCAACTGGACGACCATCGTCGGCCTGGTCGCCATCCACTCTTCCTACCCGATCATGTCGCCC
>DATFFA010000232.1:0-9379 GCA_035250605.1 Variovorax sp.
CGAGCTCTCGACGCGCGGCGCCGACGCGACCGCGCGGCGCGTGGCGGCCGGCAAGATCTCGCCGGTCGACGAAACGCGGGCCCGGGTCGAGCAGGCCAACGCCGGGCTGGAGCTGGCCGATGCCCGGGCCGAGCTGCAGAGCGCGCGCCAGGCCCTGGCTGCGTTCTGGGGCAGCCCCGAACTCGGTCATGCGCAGGTCGAGGGCGACCTCGACGCGCTGCCCGTGCGCGCCGACGCGCAGCAGCTGCTCGCCGCGCTCGACACCGCGCCCACACTGGAAGCCAGCCGCCTCGAGTGGGAGCGCCGCAAAGCCGCCATCGAGGTGGAACGCAGCAGACAGGTTCCCGACCTGACGCTGAACGTCGGTGCCAAGCGCTCCAACGACACGCAGATCACCCAGGCCGTGGTCGGCGTGACCGTGCCGCTGCCCCTGTTCGACCGCAACGAGGGCCGGCTGGAGGCGGCCCTCCGCCGCGCCGACAAGGCCGAAGACGACTACCGCGCGGCACGCATCCGCCTCGCCAACGAAGCCCGGCACGCCGCCTCGCAGCTGGCCCTTGCGAGCGCTTCGGCCCGGACGCTGAAGGTCACCATCCTGCCCGCGGCGCAGCAGGCCCACGACGCGGCCACCCGCGGCTTCGAGGCCGGCAAGTTCGGCTTCCTCGACGTCCTGGACGCGCAGCGCAGCCTGCTGCAGGCACGCGTGCGCTACCTCGACGTCGTCGCCGGCGCCCACCAGGCGGCAGCCACCCTCGACCGCCTGCTCGGTCGCCACCCTCACACACAGGCAGCAACACCATGACCTCCCCGCTCAAGAAGAAGGCAGCGATCGCTGCCATCCTGATCCTCGGCCTGCTCGCAGCCGCCGCCATCCTGACGACCGGGCGCTCGCCGGGCAGCGCGGAGCATGCTCACGAAGAAACAGAGGCCGCCCACGCGGACCACGACCCGCACACCGAGCCATCGGCCGGCGCCCACAAGGAGCCCGAAGAGGCCCACGCCCATGGCGAAGCGAAAAAGGAAAAACCCTCCGCTTCCGCGCACAAGGACGAGACCAAGGTCGCACTGACCGAGGCGCAGATCCAGGCCGCCGGCATCACCCAGGAAAGCGCCGGCAGCGCCCGCGTCCAGGCCACGCTCCAGCTGCCGGGCGAGATTCGCTTCAACGACGACCGCACCGCCCACGTCGTGCCGCGCCTCGCCGGCGTGGTCGAGCGCGTGCCGGCCAGCCTGGGCCAGCAGGTGCGCCGGGGACAGCTTCTGGCGGTGATCGCCAGCACCGCGCTGTCGGAGCAGCGCAGCGAACTGCTCACCGCCGAGCGCCGGCTCGCGCTGGCGCGCGCCACCCATGCCCGCGAAGAGCGCCTCTGGAAGGACAGGATCTCCGCCGAGCAGGACGTCCTGCAGGCCCGCGCCGCACTGCAGGAGGCGCAGATCGCAGTACGCAACGCGCAGCAGAAGCTCCGGGCGGTGGGCGCCAGCGCAACGGCCGGCGCGCTGAACCAGTTCGAGCTGCGCGCCCCCTTCGACGGCACCCTCGTCGAGAAGCACATCTCGCTCGGCGAGGCGGTGCGCGAGGACGCCAACGTCTTCACCCTCTCCGACCTCTCGACGGTCTGGGCCGAGATGGCCGTACCCGCGCAGGAAATCGGCCGCGTGCGCGTCGGCGCGAAGGTGGTCGTGAGTTCCACCGCCTCGCAGGAGAAGGCCGAGGGCACGATCTCCTACGTCGGCGCCTCGATCGGCGAGCAGACGCGCACCGCCAAGGCGCGCGTGACGCTGGCCAACCCGCAACTCGCCTGGCGTCCGGGCCTTTTCGTCACCATCACCGTGCTTGCCGAGGAGGCCGAAGTGCCCGTGGCCGTGCGCACCGAAGCGGTTCAGACGATGGGCGACACAAGCGTGGTCTTCCTCGCCGTGCCGGGCGGCTTCGTCGCCCAGCCCGTGAAGCTGGGCCGCGCGGGCGGCCGCTTCGTCGAGATCGTCGAAGGCCTGCAGCCCGGCGCGCGCTACGCCGCCTCCAACAGCTACGTGCTCAAGTCCGAGCAGGGCAAGGCCGGCGCGAGCCACACCCACTGAGGCGAGCGATCCATGTTCGAACGACTCATCCGCTTCGCCATCGAACAGCGATGGCTGGTCCTCCTGGCCGTGCTCGGCATGAGCGGCCTGGGCATCTACAACTACGGCCGGCTGCCCATCGACGCCATCCCCGACATCACCAACGTCCAGGTGCAGATCAACACCCCGGCGCCGGGCTATTCGCCGCTGGAGACCGAGCAGCGCGTCAGCTATCCCATCGAGGCCGTGATGGCCGGCCTGCCCGGCCTGGAGCAGACCCGCTCGCTCTCGCGCTACGGCCTCTCGCAGGTGACGGTGGTCTTCGAGGACGGTACCGACATCCACTTCGCGCGGCAGCTGGTCAACCAGCGCATCCAGGAGGCGCGCGACCGGCTGCCCCAGGGGCTGACGCCCGCCATGGGCCCGATCTCCAGCGGCCTGGGCGAAATCTACCTGTGGACCGTCGAGGCCGAGGACGGCGCGCGCAAGCCCGATGGCACGCCCTACACCCCCACCGACCTGCGCGAGATCCAGGACTGGATCATCAAGCCGCAACTTCGCAACGTGCCGGGCGTGACGGAGATCAATTCCATCGGCGGCTTCGACCGCCAGTACCAGGTCGCGCCCGACCTGGAGCGCCTGGCCGCGCGCGGACTCGGCCTGCAGGACGTGGTGGCCGCGCTGGAGCGCAACAACGCCAACGTCGGCGCCGGCTACATCGAGCGCCGCGGCGAGCAGTACCTCGTGCGCGCGCCGGGCCAGGTGCAGTCCATCGAGGACATCCGCGCCATCCTCCTGGGCAGCGCACAGGGCGAGCCGGTGCGCATCGGCGACGTGGCGCAGGTCTCGCTCGGCCAGGAGCTGCGCACCGGCGCGGCGACCGAGAACGGCCGCGAGGTGGTGCTCGGCACGGTCTTCATGCTGCTGGGCGAGAACAGCCGCACGGTCTCGCAGGCGGTCGACCGGCAGATGGCGCAGATCAACCGCAGCCTGCCGCCTGGCGTGAAAGCGGTGACGGTATACGACCGCACGGTGCTGGTCGACAAGGCCATCGCCACGGTCAAGAAGAACCTGCTGGAAGGCGCGGCGCTGGTGATCGCGGTGCTCTTCCTGTTCCTCGGCAACATCCGCGCAGCCATCATCACCGCGCTGGTGATTCCACTCTCGATGCTCTTCACCTTTACCGGGATGGTGGGCGGACGCATCAGCGCCAACCTGCTGAGCCTGGGCGCCCTGGACTTCGGCATCATCGTCGACGGCGCCGTGGTGATCGTGGAGAACTGCGTGCGGCGGCTCGCCCATGCGCAGGCGCACCACCGGCGGCCGCTCACGCGCGCCGAGCGCTTCCACGAGGTCTTCGCCGCCTCGCGGGAGGCGCGCCGGCCGCTGATCTACGGTCAGCTGATCATCATGATCGTCTACCTGCCGATCTTTGCGCTCGGCGGTGTCGAGGGGAAGATGTTCCAGCCCATGGCCTTCACGGTGGTGCTGGCGCTGCTCGGCGCGATGATCCTGTCGGTCACCTTCGTTCCGGCCGCGGTCGCGCTCTTCATCGGCCGGCGCGTTGCAGAGAAGGAGAACCGGCTGATGGAATGGGCACGCCGCCGGTACGCGCCGGCGCTGCGCGGCTCGCTGGCCAATGCCTCGGTGGTGCTGACGGCCGTGGTCGTGCTGGTGCTGCTTTCGCTGCTGGCTGCGAGCCGGCTGGGCCGCGAGTTCGTGCCCAACCTCAACGAAGGCGACTTCTCGGTCCAGGCGCTGCGCATCCCGGGCACCAGCCTCTCGCAGTCGGTGGAGATGCAGCAGCGCATCGAGGCGCGGCTCATGCAGAAGTTTCCGGAGATCGCGCGCGTCTTCGCGCGCACCGGCACGGCCGAGATCGCCTCCGACCCGATGCCGCCCAACATTTCGGACGGCTACATCATGCTCAAGCCCGAATCCGAATGGCCCGCACCGCGCCGCACGCGCGACGAACTGCTGGCCGCCGTGCGCGAGGAGGTGGGCACGCTCCCGGGCAACAACTACGAGTTCTCGCAACCGATCCAGCTGCGCTTCAACGAGCTGATCTCGGGCGTGCGTTCGGACGTGGCGGTCAAGGTCTTCGGCGACGACAACGAGGTGTTGAAGACCACCGCCGACCGCATCGCCTCGGTGCTCCAGTCCGTGCCCGGCGCCACCGAGGTCAAGGTCGAGCAGACCACCGGCCTGCCGATGCTCACGCTGCAGGTCGACCGCACCCGGGCCGCGCGCCACGGCCTCGGCATGAACGAGGTGCAGGAGGCGATCGCCATCGCGATCGGCGGCAAGGCCGCGGGCACCTTCTTCCAGGGCGACCGCCGATTCGCCATCGTCGTGCGCCTGCCGGAAGCGGTGCGCGGCGACCTGGAGGCGCTGCGCCGCCTGCCCATCGCGCTGCCACGGGACTCGGCGGGCCGAACCGCCTTCGTGCCCCTGTCGGAGATCGCCACGCTGGCCATCGCGCCCGGCCCGAACCAGGTCTCGCGCGAAAACGGCAAGCGGCGCATCGTGGTCAGCGCCAACGTGCAGGGCCGCAGCATCGGCAGCTTCGTGCCCGAGGCCGAGGCCGCCCTGCAGGCCCGCGTGAAGGTGCCGGCCGGCTACTGGACCACCTGGGGCGGCACCTTCGAGCAACTGGAGTCGGCGGCCGCACGGCTGAAGCTGGTGATTCCGCTCGCGCTGCTGCTGGTCTTCGTGCTGCTGTTCGCGATGTTCGGCAATCTCAAGGACGGGCTGCTGGTCTTCACCGGCATCCCCTTCGCGCTCACGGGCGGCATCCTCGCGCTGTGGCTGCGCGGCATCCCGCTGTCCATTTCCGCGGCAGTGGGCCTGATCGCGCTGTCGGGCGTGGCAGTGCTCAACGGGCTGGTGATGCTGTCCTTCATTCGCAACCTGCGCGAGGCCGGCCGTTCGCTCGACCAGGCCATCCACGAAGGCGCGCTGACCCGGCTGCGTCCGGTTCTGATGACGGCCCTGGTTGCGTCTCTCGGATTCGTGCCGATGGCGCTGGCCACCGGCACCGGGGCCGAGGTGCAGCGGCCGCTGGCCACGGTGGTGATCGGCGGCATCCTCTCGTCCACGGCGCTGACGCTGCTGGTGCTGCCGTTGCTGTACCGCCTGGCGCATCGGCGCGACGAGGACGAGCCGGCGGTCGCCGGCGCCGCGGTTCCAACGACGACAGGCGCGACCTGAAGGCGCACGAATGGCTCAGGTGCGGGACGCGCGAGCACGCCCCAGCTTGCGCCTGCCCCCGCTGCCGATGGCGTCGACCAGTTGCTGCACCAGCGCACGCGCCAGCGGCGAGAGCGTGCGCCCCTCCAGCGACAGCACCTGCAGGCGGCGCTGCTGCATCTGCGCCTCCACGAAAGGCCGCGCCACCAGCGTGCCGTTCTCGATCAGGTGCACGGCCGTCAGCAGCCCCGCCAGCACGATCTCGGGCGTGCGCACCAGCGGCAGCAGCACCGAGGAAAAGTTGCTGACGAAGGCGGGCTCGTAGCCGAGTCCCTGCACGCTGCAGCTCAGGTCGAAGAGCTGCCGCGCCGTGACGCCGCGGCTGCCCACCGCCAGCGGATAGCCCACCACCGCCGCCACGCTGACCGCGCGCTGCCGCGCCAGCGGATGGTCGGGCGCCATCAGCGCGTACACCGGCGCCGGCGCCGAGTGCTCGATGCGGCAGCCCGGCTCGGGCGCGACCGCGTACTTGAGCGCGATGTCCGCATCGCCGCGCGCCAGCAGCGCGCTGACCTCGTCCGGCGCGCCGACGTGCAGCTGCATCCGGCTTTGCGCATGCGCCGAGCGGAAGTTGCGCATCACCTCCGGCATGAAGCCCACGGCAAAGCCCTCGGTGCAGGCCACGCGCACGCGGCCCGCCTCGCGGCCGCCGATGCCGCGCACCTGCTCGATCACCTGCTCGGTGTCCGCCTGCGTCGTGCGCAGATGCGCGGCCAGGCGTTCGCCGGCCTGCGTCAACGTCATGCCTCGCGCCTTGCGCTCGAACAGCGGGGTCTGGAGCGAAGCCTCCAGCTTGGCGATCTGCCGGCTGACCGCCGAGGGAGCGACATAGAGCCGCGCCGCCGCCTGGCTGACCGAACCGCGGGTCGCCACTTCCATGAAGTAGCGCATCGGGATGCTGAGGATGGAGGTGGCCATGGGGTCGATGCCAGCGTTGCCTTGAAGGCAATGGTAGCTTGCGAAATCGGTTATTCCCGCAACGGCCATCCGGCCTTTTACTTGCAACCCTGTCATCACCCGAACACGAGACCGCATGCAACGCCACGACTGCCTCTGCGCGGCTGCCGCCTATTTCGACGACGGCCGCTTCCTCGCCGACCTGCAGCGGCGCATTGCCTTCCGGACCGAGAGCGACACCGGCACCGCACCGCCCGCGCTCGGCGCCTATCTGCGCGAGGAAATGACGCCGGCGCTCACGCCGCTCGGCTTCGAGTGCGAGGTGATCGACAACCCGGTGCCCGGCGGCGGCCCTTTCCTGATCGCGCGCCGCGTCGAAGGCGACGGGCTTCCCACGGTGCTGAGCTATGGCCACGGCGACGTGGTGAGCGGCCAGGATGCGCAATGGCGCGAGGGCCTGGCGCCCTGGACGCTCACGGTCGAAGGCGAGCGCTGGTACGGCCGCGGCACCGCCGACAACAAGGGGCAGCACAGCATCAGCCTCGGCGCGCTGGCGGAAGTGATCCGCGCCCGCGGCGGCCGGCTGGGCTACAACGTGACGCTGCTGCTCGAGATGGGCGAGGAAGCGGCATCGCCCGGCCTGCACGAGCTCTGCGCGCAACAGGCCGGCAAGCTGCGCGCCGACCTGCTGATCGCCTGCGACGGGCCGCGCGTGAGTGCGCAGCGGCCCACCCTCTTCCTCGGCTCGCGCGGCGCGGTCAACTTCAGCCTGCGGCTGCGCGCACGGCCGCGCGGCTATCACTCGGGCAACTGGGGAGGCGTGCTCGCGAACCCGGCAACGGTGCTGAGCCATGCGGTGGCTTCGCTGGTGGATGCGAAGGGCCGCGTCCTGGTGGAAGCGCTTCGGCCACAGGGCATCCCGGCTTCGGTGCGCGAGGCCCTGGCCGACATCGCGATCGGCGGCGGCGCCGACGATCCGGCGCTGGACGAAAACTGGGGCGAGCCCGGTTTGAGTCCCGCCGAGCGCCTGATGGCCTGGAACACGATCGAGGTGCTCGCCCTCGGCGCGGGCTCGCCGCAGCGCCCGGTGAATGCGATACCGGGCGAGGCGGTGGCGCATTGCCAGCTGCGCTTCGTGGTGGGCACGCCGTGGCGAGAACTCGCGGCGATCGTCAGAGCCCATCTCGACGCGCACGGTTTCGAGCAGGTCGAGGTCCAGGTCACGCTCGAAGGCGCGGCGACGCGCCTGGACCTGGCCAATCCCTGGGTGAGCTGGGCTCGACGCTCCATCGAGGCCAGCGCCGGCCAGCGTCCCGACCTGCTGCCGAACCTGGCCGGCTCGCTGCCGAACGACGTCTTCGCCGACCTGCTGGGCCTGCCCACGCTGTGGGTGCCGCACTCGTACCCGGCCTGCGCGCAGCATGCGCCCAACGAACACCTGCTGGCGCCTTTGGCGCGCGAGGGTCTGCAGATCATGGCCGGCCTCTACTGGGACCTCGGCGAAGCGACGGCGCATACGCCGTGGCATGCCGCGTCCTCCACCGCACCCACCTCTTCCCGTTCCTGAAAGCCACTCACCGCATGAAGCCCTTCGCCCACGCCCTTGCCGCCGTCGCCCTCCTCTCGGCCACCTGCCTCGTACAGGCCGACGATGCCTGGCCCGCCAAGGCCGTCAAGCTGGTCGTCCCTTTTCCGCCCGGCGGCGGCACCGATATCGTGGCGCGCGGCCTGGGCCAGAAGCTGGCCGAGCGGCTGGCCCAGCCGGTGGTGATCGACAACAAGCCCGGCGCTGCCACCCTCATCGGCGCCGAAGCGGTGGCCAAGGCACCGCCGGACGGCTACACGCTGCTGGTCTCGGGCTCTTCCACTTACAGCGTGAACGCAGCGCTGCGCGCCCGTCTGCCCTACGACCCGCTGAAGGATCTGTCGCCCGTGGCGATCGTCGCCAAGGCGCCGCTGGCGCTGGTGGTCAACGCCAGCTCGCCCTGGCGCAGCGTGGCCGAGCTGGCCGCGGCAGCCAAGGCCAAGCCGCAGGGCATCCGCTACGTCACCTTCGGCAGCGGCTCGGGCCCGCACCTGGCGGGCGAGCTGTTCGCGATGGCGGCCGGCGTGAAGCTCCAGGACGTGCCCTACAAGGGCAGCAGCCAGGGCACGGTCGCCCTGATCGGCGGCGAGATCGAGATGGGCATCGATACCGTGGCCGCGGTCGCGCCCCACGTGCGCGCCGGCAAGCTGCGCGCCCTGGCCATCGTGGGCACGACGCGCTCCAGCATGCTGCCGGAGGTGCCGACAATGACCGAGCTGAAGCTCCCGGACGCCACCTTCGATGCCTGGTACGGGCTGGCTGCGCCTGCGGGCACGCCGGCGCCGGTGCTGCAGAAGCTCACGGCTGCAGTCGGTGCTGCAATGGCAGACAAGGCACTGCAGGACCAGTTCCGCGCACAGGGCATGGAGCCGGTGATGATCGGTGCGGCGCCGTTTCGCAGCCTGATGGAAGCGGAGATCTCGCGCTACCGGGCGCTGGCTCATCGTGCGGGTATTGCGGCTGAGTGACTGGTACCAACGCTCGATCAGAAAGATCTAGGAGCGCTCAGGGGCGTGCGCGCAGCAAAGGCGCCCGCGGGTCCGCTGCGGCGCGCCACTGTGGCGGTCGTCGCTTCGCGCCGACTCCCCTGCGGTGCTCGCGTCGCCGGCCTGCCGCAGAACTCGCGACGTTCACTTCGTTCACTCTGCTCAAACAGCTGCGGCAAGCTAGACCACGAAGCACGCCTGTCCTTCGGCAGGCGTGCGGCCGGCGACGCTCCGCTCCTCGGCGCCACAGAGGCGCGCCGCAGCGCACCCGCAGGCACCTTTGCTGGACACGTTGTGCCGGTATCTCGAAGCCCCAAAGCCGACCCGACCTCCGGATGAGTCATGCCGCTATCCCATCCTTCGCAACACTCGATGCGTAGAGCCGAAGGCGGTGTGGTGTCGGTCTTGTGTCGGGGTTGGGGTTGGGGTTGGGGTTGGGGTTGGGGTTGGTTTCAGATCACCCCCAACGTGTCCTCCGCGGAAGGTGGTCTGCGGGCCGGGCGATTTCTGGGGCGGCGAGGAGCGCAGTCTGGGGGCGGGCGCGCCTGCCGAAGGACAGGCGCGCTTCGTTGTCTAGCTCGCCGCGGCTGTTTGAGCAGAGTGA
>DATFFA010000233.1:0-4228 GCA_035250605.1 Variovorax sp.
GATTTCCAGCACCTGGCCAAGGCCTACGACGCGGCGCATCCCCGGGCCAAGGCTCGCGAGGAAGCCGCCCCCACGATCGTCAAGAACAAGAGCAAATGAAAGTCCTGCGCCTTCGCCCCGGCAAGGAGCGCTCGCTCCTTCGCCGCCACCCCTGGGTCTTCGAATCGGCCATCGCCAAGGGCGGCGGCGACGCCGGCGAGACCGTGCGCATCGAGGCCGAGGACGGCCGCTTCCTGGCCTGGGCGGCCTTCAGCCCGCATTCCAAGATCCGCGCGCGGGCCTGGAGCTTCGACGAGCAGCAGCGCATCGACGCGGCCTTCATGGCGTCGCGGGTATCGAGCGCGGTGGCGGCGCGGGAGCGCTTCGAGCTGCCGAGCGAGGGCGTGCGCCTGGTCCATGGCGAGGCCGACGGCCTGCCGGGGCTGATCGTCGACCGCTACGGCGACACGCTGGTGGCGCAGTTCCTGTCGGCCGGCGCCGAGCGCTGGAAGCCCGTGCTGGCGGATGCGTTGCTGGCCGCCACCGGCCTCGCGAAGCTCTACGAGCGCTCCGATGCGAGCGGCCGCGAGCGCGAGGGCCTGCCGCCGGTTTCCGGCTGGCTGCGCGGCAGCGGGCCCACCGAGCTCACCATCCGCGAGCACGACTGGCAGCTCACGCTGGACATCGCCACCGGCCACAAGACCGGCTTCTACCTCGACCAGCGCGACAGCCGCCGGCGCTTCGCCGATCTGGCACGGCACCGGCGCTTCCGGCGCGTGCTCAACTGCTTCTGCTACACCGGCGGCTTCACGGTGGCGGCGCTGGCCGGGCTGAAGGCGGCGGGCGCGTTGGAAGGGGCGGAGCTGCTGTCCATCGACTCCTCGCTTCCGGCGCTGGAGCGCGCCCGGGCCCACGTGGCCCTCAATGGCTTCGAAGGGGCCCGCACGGAGTTCCTCGATGCCGACGTCAACGCCAGCCTGCGCCGCTTCCTCGACGAGGGCCGCAGCTTCGACGCCATCGTGCTGGACCCGCCCAAGTTCGCCCCCACCGTGGCCCATGCCGAGCGCGCGGCGCGGGCCTACAAGGACCTCAACCGCCTGGCGCTGAAGCTGCTCGAGCCGGGCGGCGTGCTGCTGACCTTCTCCTGCTCGGGCGGCATCGGCGCCGACCTGTTCCACAAGATCGTGGCCTCGGCCGGCATCGACGCCGGCGTGGACGGCTACATCAGCGAGCGCCTGGGCGCGGCACCGGACCACCCCATGACGATCGAGTTCCCGGAGGGCGAATACCTGAAAGGCCTTCTGGTGGTGCGCAAATAGGCCGCTCGGGCCCTGGTGGCCTTTTGCCCCTGCCGGAACGCGGCCCCGGGTGCGTGGCTAAACTTCCCGCCTTCCCCTGTCCCCATTCCCGGAGCATCCATGGCCCTGATTCCCGCCACCATCCTCACCGGCTTCCTCGGCTCGGGCAAGACCACGCTGCTCAAGCGCATCCTGACCGAGGCGCACGGGCAGAAGATCGCCGTGATCGAGAACGAGTTCGGCGAGGAGAACATCGACAACGACATCCTGGTCACCGAGTCCAAGGAGCAGATCGTGCAGATGAGCAACGGCTGCATCTGCTGCACCATCCGCGAGGACCTGCGCGAGGCCCTGCAGCTGCTCGCCGCCAAGAAACGCAAGGGGCTGCTCGACTTCGACCGCGTGGTGATCGAGACCACCGGCCTGGCCGACCCGGGCCCCGTGGCGCAGACCTTCTTCATGGACGACGAGATCGCCGAGAGCTACCTGCTCGACTCGATCCTCACGCTGGTCGATGCCAAGCATGCGCCGCAGCAGCTCGACGACCGCCAGGAGGCACGCCGCCAGGTGGGCTTTGCCGACCAGATCTTCATCAGCAAGAGCGACCTGGTCGCGGCCGAAGAGACCGAAGCGCTGATCCACCGCCTCAAGCACATGAACCCGCGCGCACCGCAGCAGAAGGTGCATTTCGGCGACGTGCCCTTGAAGGACGTGTTCGACCTGCGCGGATTCAACCTCAATGCCAAGCTGGACATCGACCCGGACTTCCTCAAGGAGGAAGAGGAGCACGACCACGACCATGCGCACGGCGAGCACTGCGACCACCCCTCGCACAAGCACGAGGGCCAGGGCCACCACCATCACCACGACGACGACGTGAAGAGCTTCGTCTTCCGCGCCGATCGCCCCTTCGACCCGGCCCGCCTGGAGGACTTCCTGGGCGCCATCGTCAACATCTACGGGCCGCGCATGCTGCGCTACAAGGGCGTGCTGCACATGCAGGGCACCGAGCGCAAGGTGATCTTCCAGGGCGTGCACCAGCTGATGGGCAGCGATCTCGGCCCGGCCTGGGGCCCCGACGAGAAGCGCAACAGCCGCATGGTGTTCATCGGCATCGACCTGCCGCGCGAGATCCTGGAGCAGGGTCTGGAGCAGTGCCTGGTCTGAGATCCCGCTCGCCCTGAGCCGGCCCGGGCGTCCGCGGCCGGGGCAGGGAACACCCGGTACCGGCTCGCGCGCCCATCCCTTCGAGTTCTCTATACAATCGCGCGCCTGTTCCGGACGCCAGGCACCGTCCTTCCCGGGACGATGTGTGACTTTCGGCATAGAGCTGCGCACGTTTTCGGCGTGCTTTCGGGGGTATAACCCCTGGGCGCGTACCAGTTCGTCGAAGGAGCCAGTCACCGTGAAGAAACCAGTCGCCAAGGCAACGCCCGTGTCCAAGCCCGCCGTCAAGAAGACGGCGGTTGCCAAGCAGGCTGCGCCCGCCGCGAAGAAGGTTTCCGCGTCCAAGCCCGCGAGGCCTGCCGCGCCGCCGAAGCCCCCTGCCGAGAGCAAGGTCAAGGCGGCGGGTGCAGGTGCTTCTCCATCAACCAAGGCGGCCGGTACCCACGCCGCCGCACCTGCTTCATCGATTCCCGTAAAAAAGGCGCCCACGGCCTCCACCACTGCGGCGACAACTGCCATGACCACTCCGACCGAGACCGACTCCACCAGCAACCCACCCTCCAGCGCACCGACACCCGCTCCTGCACGCGGCGGGCGCGTTTCGCGGTTGTCGCAACTGACCGTGCCTTCCATGCCCCAATCGGTGGCCTCCACCGCGGCCAAGTCCAGCTTCGTGCAGGTGGCGGACACGGCGCTCGTGCCGCCGCCGCCCATCGCCGTCAAGAAAGACCCCAAGCTGGCGAACAACTGGAAGACCAAGTCGGCCGAGGAGCTCAGCGACGCCGAGGTGATCGCGATGCCCGACGCGGAGTACATGAACGAAAAGCAGATGGCCTTCTTCCGCCTCAAGCTGCAGGCATTGAAGCGCGGCATCCTCGACAACGCCGGCGAGACCACCGAGCATCTGCGCGAGGACACCGTGGTGGTGCCCGACCCGGCCGACCGCGCCACCATCGAGGAAGAGCACGCGCTGGAGCTGCGCACCCGCGACCGCGAGCGCAAGCTGCTCAAGAAGATCGAGCAGTCGATCCAGCGCATCGACAACGGCGACTACGGCTACTGCGACGAGACCGGCGAGCCCATCGGCGTCGGCCGCCTGCTGGCCCGCCCGACCGCCACGCTGTCGCTCGAAGCGCAGCAGCGCCGCGAGCTCAAGCAGAAGATGTACGGCGACTGAACGCCGGACCGGACAGGGGAGTTGCCGCGCATGGCCAAGGAAGATACCGGGCGCCTGCTGTCCAAGGTGGCGAAGTTCGTTCGCAATCCCCTCAAGGATTGGTCCGAGCTCGACGCCGAGGAGTCCTCGCAGCTCGAGAACGGCTACAGCCGCGAGATGCTCAAGGAAATGATCGAGCGGCGGCAGCGCAACGACTTCGTGCGCCGCCGCGAGTTCGACATGCTGCGCAAGCTGCGCCAGCGGGAGGCGGCGGGCGGGCGCGACCCGGCGGCCACGCCGTCCTCCTTCAACATCAGCAGCACTTCCGGCAAGACCGAAGGCCGCGCGCTCACGCTCAAGAAGATCGCCGAGATCGAAGAGCAGATGTCGCAGCAGTGGTGGAAGAACCGCGGCCCCGCCGGCGAGGCCGCCGGCGATGGCAAGGCCGGCCCCGGTGGCGACATGGCGGCCCAGCACGCGCGGGCCTATGCCGACACCGTGCCGGGCGTGCCGCCGGCCGCTTCACGCTGGCGCAGCTTGCGCAGCATGTCGAACTCGCGTCGGCGCACGAAGTCGTTGCGCTGGCGCCGCTCGATCATCTCCTTGAGCATCTCGCGGCTATAGCCGT
>DATFFA010000234.1:0-5289 GCA_035250605.1 Variovorax sp.
GATTCACTGCCCCACAGCCCTCCCCGAAGGCGTATCCTCCCAACCGCTTCCCCAACGCGACAACCCACCGGACGATGCGTGCGTAACGAGCCTCATCGCCACGCGCCCATCGAACGACCGTCGACAGGTAGCGAATGATGAAGACCATGCTCCAGTGGCTTGCCGAGATCGGCATGGAGCGCTATGCCCCGATGTTCGAGGCGCAGCGCATCGAACTGGACGTGCTGCCTGAGCTCACCGATGCAGACCTCAAGGAGATCGGCATCACGGCGCTGGGCGATCGCAAGCGCATCCTGCACCTGATCGCGCAGGGCCATCAGGAAGCCCCCGCCGGCAGCCCCGTCGCCCCGCCCACCCCCAGCGCGCCTGCAGCAGCGCAAGTCGCCGAGCGGCGGCAGCTCACCGTGATGTTCTGCGACCTGGTCGGCTCCACCGAACTCGCCGCCCTGCTCGACCCCGAGGACCTGCGCGCCGTCATCGGCGACTACCACGCCGCGGTGACGGCTGCCGTGGCGGCGCACGACGGCTACGTCGCGCAGCTGCTCGGCGACGGCGTGCTCGTCTACTTCGGCTACCCGCACGCCAACGAAGACGACGCAGCGCGCGCCATCCACGCCGCGCTGGAAGTCATCGCCGCCATCGGCCGGCTCGCGACCCACGGCCAGCACACCCTGCACACCCGCATCGGCATCGCGACCGGCCTCGTCGTCGTCGGCCAGATCGGCTCCGGCACGCCGGCGGCCGAGCTCAGCGCCAGCGGCGAAACCCCCAGCCTGGCCGCCCGCCTGCAGACCCAGGCCGCGCCCGACTGCATCGTCATCGCCGACCGCACGCGCCAGCTCGTCGGCGAAGAGTTCGAGCTCGAGCCCCTCGGCGCGCTCGCGCTCAAGGGCTTCGAAGCGCCGGTGCCGGCCTGGCAGGTGCTGCGCGAACGCCGCACCGCCAGCCGCTTCGAGGCCATCCACACGCAGCAGCTGTCGCAGCTGGTCGGGCGCGACAGCGAGCTGGCCCTGCTGCTCGAACGCTGGAACACCGCCTGCGAGGGCGAGGGCCAGATCGTGCTGCTCTCCGGCGAGCCGGGCATCGGCAAGTCGCGCATCACCCAGGCCCTGCGCGAGCGCACCGCCGCCGAGGGCAGCGAGACCCTCGTGCTGCAATGCTCGCCCTCCCACAGCAACAGCGCCCTCTATCCGCTGGTGCGCTGCATCGAGATCGCCGCGAACCTGGCGCCGGCCGATGCGCCCGACCCGCGCGCCGCGCGCTTCGAGCAGTACCTGGCCGAGCACGGCGTGGCCCTCGCGCCCGAAGCCCTGGGCTGCCTGCTCCGGCTGATGACGCTGCCCGACGGCGGCCGCCCCGCCCCGGCCGGCCAGACGCAGCAGCAGCAGAAGGCCGCCACCTTGCAGGCCGCCATCGACGTCGTGCGCGGCCTCTCGCTGCGCGCGCCGCTGCTCGTGCTCATCGAAGACGCGCACTGGATCGACCCCACCACCGACGAGTGGGTCGGCCTGGCCGTCGACGGCCTGCGCGACGCCCGCGTGCTGATGCTGCTGACCTGCCGCCCGCAGTACCTGCCCTCCTGGGGCAACCCCGTCAACTCCACCCGGCTCACGATGAACCGCCTGAGCCACCGCCAGTCGGCCGCGCTCATCGGCAGCGTCACCGGCGGCAAGCCGCTGCCCGCCGAGCTGGTCGACGAGATCATCCGCAAGACCGACGGCGTGCCGCTCTTCGTCGAGGAGCTGACCAAGACCGTGCTGGCGTCCGCGCTCGTCGAGGACACGCCGGCCGGCTACCGGCTGCACGGCCCCCTGCAGACGCTCGCCATCCCCTCGACCCTGCAGGATTCGCTGATGGCGCGCCTCGACCGGCTCGCACCCGCCAAGGAGATCGCCCAGGTGGCCGCCGCCATCGGCCGCGAATTCAGCCACGCCCTGCTCGCCCAGGTCATGCAGATCCTCGCCGCGCAGCTCGAACAGGCGCTCGACGAGCTGCTGCGCGCCGAGCTGGTGTTCCGCCGCGGCACGCCGGCCGAGGCGGGCTATGCCTTCAAGCATGCGCTGATCCGCGACACCGCCTACAACAGCATGGTCCGCAGCCAACGCGCGCTGCGGCATGCGCAGATCGCGCATGCGCTGGAGCGCAACGAGCCGCAGACCGTCGCCATCCACCCCGAGCTGCTGGCCCAGCACCACCAGGAAGCCGGCCACGTGAGCGAAGCCCTGCGCTACTGGACGGCCGCCGGCGACCTCGCGCAACAACGCTGTGCCAGCCGCGAGGCCAGCATCCACTACAAGGCCGCGGTCGCCCTCGTCGCGCGCCTGCCCGCCGGCCCCTCGCGCAGCGAGCTCGAGCTGGCCCTGCACCTGAAGCTCGGCAATGCGCTGACCGTCTCGGAGGGCTACGGCTCCGGCGCCACCGACCAGAGCTACGCCAAGGCCCGCGAGCTGGCGCGCGAGCTCGGGCGTGTGGAGGACTACGTGAGCGCCTGGGTCGGCTCCGCGCCGTCGATGAACTCGGCCGGGCGCAACGGCGAGCTGATCGCCGGCATCCACGGCATCGAGCCGGCGCAGCTCGCGGCGCTGGCGCCGCGCTGGCGCATCAACGTCTCGATCGTCCTCGGCGCCGCCCACTACCTGCGCGGCGAGATCGCCGAGGCATGGCAGCACCTGGAAGACGCGAGGCTGTTGGACGACAGCGTGCAGCTCACGCACGAGCACCCCGTCGCGGGCGCCGACCCGGCCATCATGATCCGCGCCATCAGCATGCGCGTGCGCGGCATGCAGGGCTACCTGGCGCAGGCCGAGGCCCTCGCGGCCGAGGCCGTGCGCATTGCCGAAGCCAGGGCCCACCCGCCCACCATCGCCATGGCCAAGCAGGCGTGGATCAGGGTCCTGCTGTCGAAGGGCGAGCATGCCCAGGCGGTTGCGGAAGCGCAGCAGATGCTGGCGCTGTCGGAGCGCTTCGGCATCCAGACGCGGATGGCCAACGCCTGGATGTTCCTGGGCCGGGCCCGCATCGCGCTGGGCGATGTCGAGCCCGGCATGGCCCTTCTGCGCAAGGGCTACGAGCTCTGGGTGTCTGCCGGCGGCAAGCAGCAGTGTTCGCAGTACGGCGCCCAGGCGGCCGATGCGCTGCTGCGGGCCGGCAGAAGCGACGAGGCCAGGCGCTATCTCGCCGAAGCGCAGGCCGTCCAGGCCGAGACCGACGAGCGCTTTTACGAAAGCGAACTGCTGCGCCTCGCCGGCCGTCTGCTGGAGGGCGATGGCGACGAAGCCGGCGCCGAGCCAAGGTACCGCGAGGCCATCGCCATTGCCGAGGCGCGCGGCCTCAAGCTCTTTGCCTTGCGTGCGGCGCGCGACCTGGCGGTGCTCTGGCAACGCCAGGGCAAAGGCACCGAGGCGCGGCAGGTGCTGCAGCCGCTCCATGCGTGGTTTACTGAAGGCTTCGGCTTCAGCGAGCTGCGCGAAGCGAAGGGCGTGCTGGAAAGACTGGGCACGCAGCGAGTTCAAACGAACCAGAGGTAGACCCCATGCAGATTCAAGTGAACACCGGCAACGGCGTCGAGAACAAGGACGCCCTCGAACGCTGGGCCAACGAGGAGATCAGGCAGGCGCTGGACCGCTTTTCTGCCGACGTGACGCGCGTCGAGGTCCACCTGAGCGACGAGAACCACGACAAGCGCGGCGGCGGCGACAAGCGCTGCGCGATGGAAGCGCGCGTTGCGGGCCGCCAGCCGGTGACCGTGACGCAGCATGCGCCCAGCCTCGACGAGGCCTTCCGCGGCGCGGCCGACAAGCTCAAGCGTGCGCTGGACAGCGCCCTGGGCCGCCACGACAAGCACCGCGACCGTGAATCGATCCGCAAGGATGGCGACACGCTCGGCGAATGAGGGCGGCGCCTCATCCGGGCACCGATGAGGCGCACGACGCCCCCGGCGCCTCAAATATCATCGAGCGCGCCAGAGCCACCGGGCGCCATCGAGCGCCATCGCGTGCGCTCAGGCGATCGACCACACAGCAACAAGGAAAGAAATCACCATGGCCAAAGCCTATTGGGTCAGCGCATACCGAGCCATCAAGGATGCCGACAAACTTGCGGCCTACGCCAAGCTGGCCGGCCCCGCCATCACGGCCGGCGGCGGGCGCTTTCTGGCGCGCGGCGTGCCGGCCAAGGTCTACGAGTTCGGCTTGTCCGAGCGCACCGTCTTGATCGAGTTCGACAGCGTCGAGCAGGCCACCGCCACGCATGACAGCCCCGACTACCAGGCCGCACTGGTTGCGCTGGGGGACGGGGCCGAACGGGATCTGCGGATCGTCGAAGGCGCTTGAGCTGCGACCGGTGTGGCGCTCGTGTCGCGTTTCTTCAAGATCGAGGCGCACGACAAAGACTAATGTCGTGCCCATGCCGCACACCGAACGAAGCACCGACATCGAAGACCTGACCCTGCGCGCCACGCAGGCCCACGTTGCCTTGATGCGTGGGGACCTGCACGGCTATCGCAGCTTGATCAAGGCCACCGACGACTTCACCCTGATGGCGCCTTTCGGCGGCAAGCCGACGCGGGCCGCCGATCTTTCGAACGAACGGTGGGCGTCGGTCGCGCGCTTCTTCCGCAACGGCAGGGATTCATCGCTGGAGCTGGTCCAGGCCTATCGTTCGGCCGACATGGTGGTTCTCGCCGCCATCGAACGCACGCATGTCGAAGTCGGCGGGCTTGCGGGCCAGGACTGGGCGCTACGCGTCACGCTGGTCTTTCGCAAGGAGCAGGGCGAATGGATGCTCGCGCACCGGCATGCCGATCCGCTCGTCGAGGGCATCAGCCTGGAACAGGCGGCGGCACTCGCGCGATCGGCCACTGCCGCCTGAGCTGCAGCAAAGTCCGGCCGAATATGCGCCGGTTCGGGTGCCGATGGACATGTCCGTTTTCGGCGAGGTGCCTGCGTTGGGCTGACTACGATCACGAGCTACTCAACCCGCGGAGGAAGCATCGTGAGTCCAAAAGAAACCGTCATCGCGCTCTATGCCGCCTACGGCTCGGGCGACGCGGAGCGCATCGCCAATCTGCTGCATGACGACGTCGTGTGGGTTGCACCACCCGGCAACGCCACGCAGGTCGCGCTCGGCCTTGGAAGCCCGGAAGACGCCGGGGCGCCGAGCGGATCGAACACTCTGGGCAAGCAACTGATCGTGCAGTTCATGGCGCACAACTTCTCGCGCATGTTCCTGAACCCCAAGAACGAGTTCCGCGCGATGGTTGCTGAAGGCCCCCTCGTGTTTGCCGAGCAC